>CACNFY010000030.1 GCA_902619925.1 uncultured Pelagibacteraceae bacterium | reverse complement strand
AATCTGAGCAATTTCAAAGTCTTTCTCAAGATGAAGTAAATGAATTTCGTATGGATGAACAATTATCTGAAACAGAGGAAAATGATAATTTTGCGGAAAATGTTTCGAGTAAACTGAATTTAAATTTAGAGCATAATAACTATAAAATTTATACTAATGAATTTGACGAGGTGGCTAAGGCTGAAAATCTTGAGAGCGCTGAAGAAATATTAAAACTAAGAAAGAATTTAGATCAACAATTAAATAGCTTTAAACATGTTATAACTAAACTTGCAAATAAACTTCAAAGACAGCTTTTAGCAAAACAAAATAGGTCTTGGGAATTTGACTTAGAACAAGGAATTTTAGATAGCTCTAAACTTACTAGGGTTTACATAGATCCTTTAAACTCTTTGTCATTTAAGAAAGAAAAGGATTTCGAATTCAAAGATACTATTGTAACACTTCTTATAGATAACTCAGGTTCAATGAGAGGTAGACCAATAACAATTGCAGCACTGTGTGCTGATATTTTATCTAGAACTTTGGAGAGGTGCTCTGTAAAAGTCGAAATATTAGGATTTACTACAAAAAATTGGAAAGGTGGCCAAAGTAGAGAAAAATGGAGTAAATTTGGAAAACAAAATAGACCCGGGAGATTAAACGATCTAAGACATATAATATATAAATCTGCAGATTCACATTGGAGGCAATCAAAGAATAATCTTGGGTTAATGCTTAAAGAAGGTTTATTAAAAGAAAATATAGATGGGGAAGCAATCTCTTGGTCTTACAATAGGTTAAAAAAAAGAAATGAGGAGAGAAAAATACTCATGGTGATATCGGACGGAGCGCCTGTTGATGACTCGACTTTATCAGTTAACTCTGGAGACTTTTTAGAAAAACATTTAAAAAATATAGTAAAAACTATTGAAAATAAAAATGATGTAGAAATTCTTGCTATAGGTATAGGTCATGATGTTTCAAGATATTATAAAAAAGCAATAAAGATAACAGACGTTAATGAGCTTGGTGATGTAATGATTGAACAGTTAAGTGGACTATTCAATAATAAACATTAAATATTTATAAGATCTCTATTTGCCCACATAATTTTTACTTCTGCACCTCTCCTTGTTAAAGAGTTTCTTAAATTTAATTTAGCAAAATTTCTTTCAAGCAAAGTTTTTCCAATAAATATACCTAGTCCTAAACCAGCTTTACTAGATAATTTTTTATCTAAAGTTTTTAAATAGGGTTCACCAATTTTATTTAGTATTTCTTTAGGAAACCCTAACCCATCGTCCTCAATTATAATTTCAGAATTTTCACTATTGGTTATTATTGATACATAAATGGTATTTTTAGCAAATTTATTAGCATTTCCTATAAAATTTCTTATTCCATAAACTAGCTCTACTGATTTTTTTATTGGCAATGGATTTGTATCCTGTTCTAAATTGAGAATAAATTTTTTTTCAGAAATTTCCTCGAATGATTTTATTATCTCACTCACATAACTGGAAATACTTAAATTTTTAGCAATAAAATCATCATCGATAATAGGATTAAGTGTTAACTTTTTTAATATATCATTGCATCTATTTACCTGACTCATTAATAAGTTTACATCTTTTGTAAAATCTTTGTGACTTCCTAATTGATCATACAATTCCTGCGCAACAATTTTAATTGTTGATAAAGGAGTTCCTAATGAATGTGCAGCAGCAGCTGCCTGTCCTCCTAGCGAGACTAACTCGTGTTCTTTTGCTATAACCTCTTGAATTTTATCCAAAGCTTCTTTTCTTAATCTGTTTTCAGTACCGAACATAATTGCGAAGAAATTTAAAAATATTAATGCTACAATCAATCCTAGAGGAATTGAATAATAATAGTAGTAGCTCACTTTGTAATCATCTAAAGGTGAAGGTAGCTCTTCATGGTAAAACGTAAGGAAGCATATTGAAATTATTGTAATTAAAATTAGTATTAAGTTTGTTTTTATATTTAGATTTGAAGAAGCAAAAACACTTGGT
>CACNFY010000029.1 GCA_902619925.1 uncultured Pelagibacteraceae bacterium | reverse complement strand
TTCGGTATGTCAGAATTTTGTAACAATTTCTTACCTTGTTGTAACAATTCTATGTTTCTCATTTAATTTAACTTATTAATCTCAGCTTCTTGAGCTTGAAGTAGTAAATTTTCATTCATTTCATCAAATAGTTCTCCCTCCATAAATTGATCTAATTTGTGGATGGTAAAATTAATTCTATGATCAGTAACTCTACCTTGTGGAAAGTTGTATGTTCTTATTCTTTCAGAACGATCGCCACTTCCAATTTTATTTTTTCTATCCTTTGATCTTTTTTCGTCTCTTTTATTTCTCTCAAATTCATATAAACGTGATCTTAAAATTTTTAATCCTTTCTCTTTATTTCTGATTTGTGATTTTTCATCTTGCTGACTAACAACAATACCTGATGGTATATGGGTAATTCTTACAGCACTATCAGTAGTGTTTACACTCTGACCACCAGGACCGCTACTTCTAAAAACATCAATTCTTAAATCTTTATCTTCTATTTTAACATCTACGTCTTCGGCCTCCGGTAAAACTGCAACAGTTGCAGCTGATGTATGCACTCTTCCCTGTGTTTCTGTAGATGGAACTCTTTGAACTCTATGAACTCCACTTTCATATTTCAACGAAGAAAAAATATTCTTACCTTTTATTAATGAAATTACCTCCTTTAATCCACCTGCATCACTTTTTGATATATTGATAATTTCAATTGACCATTTTTTTTTATGACATACTTTTTCGTACATTTTAAAAAGGTCAGAAGCGAATAAACTTGCCTCTAATCCTCCCGTTCCAGCTCTTATTTCAACAATTGCATTTTTTGAATCTGCTTCATCTTTTGGTATTAGATAAAATTTGAGTTTATTTTCATTATGCTTATTTTTAAGAATTAATTCATCCAACTCCCTTTTTGCTATTTCTTTCAATTCATCATCAATGTTTTTATCGTTAATTAAAACATTTAAATCTTTTTTATTATTTTCGAAATTTGTAAACTCCTCAGCTATAGATATTATATCATTTAAGTCAGCATACTCTTTAGATTTAAGTGCATAATCTTCTTTTTGGATTTGCCCACTTGACAATTCCTTTTCTAAAGATTTATGTCTTAAAATTATTTTTTTTACTTTCTCAATAGGGATCATTTTTTATCATTAATAATTTTTGCCCTCTCTTCGACTAATGCAACGATCTTTGATATTATTTCATCATTATTAATTTTTTCTGTTTGGACACCTTTAATATATAGCATGCTACTATCTTTGCCTCCGCCAGTTATTCCAATATCGGTATGTGCAGCCTCACCTGGTCCATTAACAACACATCCAATTATGGATAATGTTATAGATTCTTTTATATGAGATAATCTTTCTTCCAATATTTTTACTGTTTCTATAACTTCAAAACCCTGTCTTGCACAGGAGGGGCAAGAAATAATTTTTACCCCTCTATTTTTAAGTCCTAAAGATTTTAAAATCTCATTTCCTATCTTTACTTCTTGAACAGGATCATCTGAAAGAGATATTCTGATAGTATCTCCTATTCCATCTAAAATAAGTGATCCCAATCCAATTGAAGATTTGACACTTCCAGGTACAAAACCTCCAGCTTCTGTAATTCCCAAGTGTAGAGGATAGTCGCAGACCTCAGATAATTTTCTGTACGCACCTATAGACAAGAAAACATCAGATGACTTAACACTTATTTTAAAATTAAAAAAATCTTCATCCTCTATTATTTTAATATTCCTTAGAGCGCTCTCAACTAAAGCTTCAGGACATGGCTCCTTGTATTTTTCTAATATATCTTTTTCTAGAGATCCCCCATTAACCCCTATTCTTAAAGCGCAATCATTATTTTTTGCAGCTTTGATAATCTCTTTTATTTTAGATTTCTCAGAAATATTTCCTGGATTAATTCTTAAACATTTCGCACCATTTTCTGCTGCCTCTAAAGCCCTTAAATAATGGTAGTGTATGTCTGCGATTATAGGTACTGATGAATTTTTTGTTATTTCTTTTAAAGATGTTGTGCTTTCCTTATCAGGAACTGATACCCTTACTAGATCTACTCCCTCATTTATAAGACTTTCAATTTGATTAAGTGTGGCTTTTGTATCGGTAGTTAACGTATTTGTCATAGATTGCACTGAAATTGGATGATTGTTACCGATTAAAACATTGC
>CACNFY010000028.1 GCA_902619925.1 uncultured Pelagibacteraceae bacterium | reverse complement strand
TTATCTCCCCAGGTTCTAGTCTAGTTCTAGTTATCCCATATTATCCTATAGAGTTTTGGTTAAATTTACTAAAATGTATTTATAATTTCTAGGGTTGCACCATATTCAGGTATTTGACTCATCAAGCCATAATTCGAACTAATTCTGATATCAAAACCATTTAAATCTCTCTTATAACTCAAAGATGCTTTGTCATTATCTAAAGTCATAGCATATTCAATATTGTCTGTTGGTATATAGCCAAATCCTAAATATAAAGTATCGCTATGAGCATTATCACTTTGATTTCTCTCATAAATAGTCATTACAGAAAAACCATCATTAGTTAATATATCAAATCCAATATTTGCTCTTAAGTTTTTAGAATCTTGATCAATTGATTTTGTATATTCTGTAGTTTCTGATAGGTAACGATATGTTGCATCTGAAGACGGACTAAAATCTATTCCAAGCTCTAATCCACCATTTGGCTTAAAAGTAAAAGTATTAAAATTTAAAATATCACTTATGGTAAAACCAGCAGATATCATTCCAGTTTCAATTGTTTGAGCTTTGTAAACTAATGCTGCAGGACCTTTTTCTCTATATTTGGATAATTCTGTATAGCTTAAATCAATTCTTAAATTAGGAGTAATATTAAAATCTTCTTTTTTATATGTTGTTAAGTAGTTAAGTGAACCAAATATTTGTGCACCATCTCTTTCTCCTGTTCTAGTACTACCTACCCCTTTTCTAATATGATCAGTCTTTAAAGTGCTCACTCCAATGATACTTTCAGTAAATTTTTCATCATCATGAGGAAAAGTTCCATAAACAGATAAACTAAAAGACTCTGTATCTAAATTAGTCCCAGATGTACCGACATCAACTTCATCATTACCAAATCTAAGAGCATAACCATATAATCTATTTTTGCTTATCTTTTTATCCATGCCAAGTGTAATACCTTTGGTATTAATTTTCTTTGATGATGAATTAGATGTGTCTCCAGTTCTACCAATACTTACACTTCCCTCACTCCAAAATGACCAATCACCTGATAATTTGTCTAGAACTTCATTTGATTTATTTGATATAGGAATAATGTTAGAAAGCGATGCCATCATTGAATTAGAAAAATTTAATCTAATATTTTGGTTACTTAATTGATCGTTATTTCTATGTCTTCTTAACCAATACATACGGTTAAGAACTGGGGTACTTGCTTGAATAGCAATTTGTTTTGCTGTTGCAGTTTGAGACTCGATTAAGCTTAAAATATCTTTACCCTCATCAGAAGTAGTTATTGGATCGTCACAAGCACCATCAATTACGCTCCAATTACAACTTAGGTTAAATTCATGAACTTTATCATTATCATCATCAATGATAAACATTTTACTTCCATCATTACTAAATACAACTTCTCTTGAATCTCCACTAACAGAACTTACAGTATAAGTGCCTTCAAGTGATAAAGTAGAAACATCATAAGGTGTGGTTAATTTAAACTGATACATCAAATCTAGTGCTAAAGATGGAACTTCGGAATTCATTAATGTAATGGTATACATTTTAGTACCATCGTAATTAAAAGTAACTCCATCTATGTGATTTTGAAAAGAAATTAGGTCTTCAGTATTAAGTTGAGTAACTCCTGAGCTAAGATCAAATGCTGTATCTAGTGAAAATTCATTAATACGTACTTGTGAATCATTTCCTACACCAGCAATAAACATTCTGGTACCATCATTATTAAATGCAATTGAATTAGCTCTTTGTTCTTTACCAATGAGACTATAGAAGCCATCAAATGAAGCAGTTGAAACATCAAATGCAGTGGTTAGTGACCAGTAATCTACTGACCTTCTACCACCATGGTTAACAACAAACATTTTTGTTCCATCGTTATTGAACACTACTTGTGTTGGTACATGAGAGTTAACACCTCCACTTACATGCACTACTTTAGTATTGTTTACTGTTGCCGTTGAAATGTCATATGCAGTAGTTAATATATATTCGACAACTGCATCCGATGATTTATCACTCTCTACAGTATACATTTTTGTACCATCATTATTAAATGTAAGTCCATAATAAGTGCCTATATCGATTGATTTACTTTGCACAAAGGTTGGCTCCGCTATAGCTTTAGAAAAAAATAAAGCTAAAAAAAATACAATGTAATGAATTTTATAAATACTTTTCACAACAATTAATCATTAATAAATTTATTTTAATATGTTTATCTCACCAGGTTCTAGTCTAGTTCTAGTTTAACAAAATTTATTATTCATATTTTTCAATAAAAATAAATATAGGTTTTATAAAA
>CACNFY010000027.1 GCA_902619925.1 uncultured Pelagibacteraceae bacterium | reverse complement strand
ACATCTTTAGGTGCAGGTATAAGTAAAGTAATAGAGAGCAATTCAAAGCCTCCCACATTATTTGAAATGTTAATTACCCCAGATATTTATTTGCCAATTATTGCACTAATTATAATTTTTATCTTGGCTTTCATTTTTAGAAAAAAATTTTTTGCAAATAAATAAATTAAATAATTAATTTTTCTTAGATTTTGGTGCCCCGACCCAGAATTGAACTGGAAACTGATCCTTACCATGGATCTGTTATACCATTTAACTATCAGGGCAATATATTACTAACATTAGTGTATAATTCAAAATTTGACAAATTATTGACTTAATTTTTTTAATATAGTGTGTATAAGATATGTTAAGGATGAAATCATGGGTATACATTATTCGTACAAAAATACACGTAGCGCTAAAGCAATGGAGAAACAAGCTAAGAGAGAGAAAAAACTTGCAGAAAGAAGAGCAAAAAAACAAGCTAAATCTGGTGTAGAAAGAAAAGACGAAACTCAAAATACAATACCTTTAGATACTGTCATAACTCTAGATCATCTAACAAATCCAGACAAAAAATAATTTAAATGCGAAAGAAAAAGAAAGCAAAGGAGCTTGATTTAAAAAATGCTTTAAGAAAAAATTTAAGAAAAAGAAAACTATTTCAAAAAAAAAATACTAAACTTAATGATATTAAACGATAAGCAAATTAAAGATTTAGTTGAAAAAGAGGATATGATAAGTCCTTTTATTGATTGCTCAATTTCAAAAGGAATAAGTCATGGTCTAAATAGTTTTGGTTTTGACTTAAGATGTGGAGATGAATTTAAAATTTTTACCAATATTAAAGGTGCAATTGCAGATCCAAAAAATTTTACTGAGGATAATTTTGTAACCGTCAAAGGCGAGCCATCAATTTTAATTCCACCAAATTCATTCGCTTTAGCAAGTAGCCTAGAATATTTTAAAATGCCAAGGAATGTTACAGGGCTTGTTACTGCAAAATCAACATATGCTAGATGTGGTTTGGGAACTCCACCAACAGTATTAGAAGCTGGATGGCATGGAAATCTAGTTTTAGAATTTTCTAATCACACAAGTAATTCTATTAGATTATATGCCAACAGTGGTGCAGCACAAATTTTATTTTTTATGGGAGAAAATCCAGAAATATCCTATGCTGATAGAAAAGGTAAATATCAAGGTCAAACAGGTATAACGCTAGCTAAATCTAAGTAGTAATGAAACATTTTATAATCAAAGGCCCCACCAAAGGTGTAAAAGGAAATATTAATATAAGTGGTGCTAAGAACTCCTGTTTGCCTTTAATGGCAGCATCAATTTTGTTTGAAAAAAAAGTCGTATTTAAAAATATACCTTTAGTGAATGATGTGTACACAATGAAAAATTTATTAATTGCGTTGGGATCTAAAGTAGTAATTAATAAAAGCAATAAAATGATGACAATTATTAATACAAGGCCGCATAAGTTAGTGGTTCCTTATGAGCTTGTTTCAACAATGAGAGCAGGTGTTTTGACAATGGGTTCTCTCTTGGGAAGATATCATAAAAAAAATATATATGTCGCCAAAGGAGGTGGATGCAGCTTGGGTATAAGAGATATAAATTATCATTTATCAGGTTTTGAAAGTTTAGGTGCCTCTAATAGCTTGCAGAAGGGTTATGTAAAAATTTCATCAAAAGATAAATTGAAAGGTAGTTTATTTAAATTTCCGAAAGTTACTGTAACAGGTTCTGCAAATTTAATAATGGCCTCAGTATTTATAAAAGGGTTTCATATAATTAAAAATATATCAATAGAACCAGAAGTAATAGATTTAATTAATTTTTTAAATAATTCTGGAGCAAACATAAAGTTTTTAGGTAAACGCACAATTAAGATTACAGGTGTAAAAGAATTAATTAAAGGTAACCATAATATAATTGGAGACAGAATAGAAGCATTTAGCTATCTATGTGTGGCTGCCATAACTGGAGGTCGTGTCACTGTAAAAAATATAAACCCGAAACATCTAAAAACTGAATTGAGTATTTTAAAAAAAATTGGATATAAAATTAAAACATCAGATAATTCTGTATATTTAAAATCTATAAAAAAATTAAATTCGGTTAAAATTAAAACAGCCCCCTTTCCAGGCCTGGCAACAGATAGTATGCCTATGTTACTTGCACTTTTAACTAAAGTTCCTGGAAAAAGTGAAATTTTAGAAAATATCTTTTCGAATAGATTCATGGCTGCTCCAGAGCTTTCGAGGATGGGAGCTAAAATAAAAGTTAAAAGAAACAAAGCAGTGATACTAGGTACAAGAAATCTTTTTGGTGCAGACTGCATTTCCTCAGATTTAAGAACAACATTTTCAATAATACTTGGCGCTTTATCTGCAACAGGTACTTCAAAAATTCAGAGAATATATCACGGATTGAGAGGCTACTCTAATTTAGAAAAAAACTTAAAAAAAATGGGCGTAAAAATTAAATCTGTAGAAAAATGAGTAAAAAATTTTTTAAAAAAATTATCGCTGAAAATGTGGAGGATCTCA
>CACNFY010000026.1 GCA_902619925.1 uncultured Pelagibacteraceae bacterium | reverse complement strand
GTTTTAGTTTTGGCTATCCCAATGCTTGTAGGAATACCAGTCCACTTCAGAACTGTATCTCTAATTTCTTTTCCAACTTCCTCTACTTCTTTATCCGGAAAATTTGATAGATCCATAAATGCTTCATCAATGGAATAAATTTCTATATCAGAATTAAATCTTTTTAGAGTTCTCATTACTCTTCTTGATAAGTCGCCATATAAAGAATAATTTGAAGAAAATACATGTACATTATTTTTTATAATAATATCTTTTGCTTTAAAATAAGGTTCTCCCATTTTTATACCTAAAGCCTTAGCTTCATTAGATCTTGATATAATACATCCATCATTATTTGATAAAACTACTACAGGTTTTTTTCTTATTTTAGGATTAAATAACCTTTCACAAGAAACATAGAAAGAATTACAGTCTATTAGTCCTATTTTTTTAGTACACTGAGTGGATGACATAGGTAACTACTCCCCAAATAAATATATCTTCTTCCTCGTTAATTAAAATCCGGTCTTCAAATTTTTTAGAACCAGACGTTAAAAATTTCTTATCTCTCTCTTGAACAAAAGTTTTTACCACAAGCTCATCATGAACATTCGCAATTACAGTTGAAAAATTTCTTGGATTTAAACTTTTATCGACAACTAGTATATCCCCGTCATTGATACCAACATCAGTCATTGATCTTCCCTGAACTCTAATTACAAAAGTTGCTGGTACATTTTTTATTAGATGAACGTTGAGATCTATATCTTCCTCAATATAGTCAGTTGCTGGAGACGGGAAACCAGCGCCAGCTTTATGTAAATAATAAGGTATAGTAAGCTTCATAATTGTTCTTGTTTTGTTCTATTTTTAACTTAATTATCCAATAGTGTCAATCAGGTTGTATTTTGAGTCTAGAATTGAGTCAAAAGTGAATCAAAACGAGAACATCGAAACAAGATTTAGTGTCCTTGTGGATAACTTTAACCAATAGTAGTTTATAAATCATATTTAAAAATAAAAAAATTAAGATGAAAAATGTATCGTGTCATTGCGGAAAAGTTAAAATACAAATCAAAGTAGATGATATTGGAAAACTACAAAGATGTAATTGTTCAATTTGTAAAAAAAAAGGTTCGATAATGGCTGCGGTAAATTTAAACAATCTAGAAATTTTAGAGGGCAAAGAAAATTTATCCATGTACCAATTTAATACAAAAGTTGCAAAGCACTACTTCTGTAAAATATGCGGAATATATACACATCATCAAAGAAGAAGTAATCCAAATGAATTTGCAGTAAATGTTGGGTGTATAGATGAAATTGATCCATATGAGTATTTTAATTTAAAAGTAGAGAATAATGATGGAAATAATCATATACTAGATAGAGTAAAAAAATGAAAAAAAAATTAACTTGTCATTGTGGTGGTGTAGAAGCAGAAGTAAATATCCCGGAAACAGGAATTGAAAAATTAATGAGATGCAATTGTACTCTTTGTAAAAGAAAAGGCTATATCATTGGTGTTCTAGGAGAAAATGATTTTACACTTACTAAAGGTAAAGAATTATTAAAACTTTACCAGTATTATACTAACACAGCAAAGCATTTTTTTTGCTCTGTGTGTGGAATTCATACTCACAATAATCCAAGAATTAATCCAAAAATTTTTGGAGTTAACGTTGCATGTATTGATGGAATAGATCCATTTAAATTAGAAAATGTTGGTTTAAATGATGGTCAAAATCATCCTTTAGATAAAAAAAAATAAAATGAGAATTTATAATGACTGCTACAAAGTGGTAAGAAGAAAATGTTTTAAGTTTATTAAATCTCAAGAAACAAGTAAAGAAAAATTTAAAAACAAAGAAAGAATGATTAAAAAATTTCTAATTCCTGTATCTTTTTGGATCTCAAAAAAATGTAAATCAAAACCCTATTTAATTGGACTTGCAGGTGGTCAAGGAACTGGAAAAACCACAATATCATCAATTATTAAAATTATATTAATTAATTATTTCAAACTCAATGTATTTAAAATCTCAATAGACGATTTTTACAAAACAAGAAAAGACCGAATTAATCTATCTAAAAGAATACATCCAATGCTCTTAACAAGAGGTGCGCCAGGAACACATGATATAAAAATGATGTTGGATTTTTTTAAAAACTCGAAAAAAAGTAAATTTAAAAAAATGAAACTACCTTTGTTTGATAAATCTATTGATGATAGACTTCCTAAAAACAAATGGTATGAAATAAAAAAAAGACCAGATGTCATAATTCTTGAAGGTTGGTGTGTTGGGGCTAAAGCTCAAAAAAATCAAGAAATAAACAAATCAATCAATAGTATGGAAAAAATAATGGATAAACAATTAAAATGGAGAAAATTTGTTAACCATAATCTACAAACATCTTATAAAAGATTATTTAAACAATTAGATTCTTTACTCTATTTAAAAGCTAGCAGTTTTAATCAACTTAGAAAATGGAGATTAAAGCAGGAGAAAAAGTTGAAAATACAAACAAAAAATAAAAAGAACCTTAAAATTATGGATAAAAAAGATGTGATGAACTTTATGCAAACTTATCAGAGAATTACGGAAAATATGTTTAAAAACGTTCCTAAATATGCTTCTATTATAATGAACTTAAATAGTAGTCATCAAATTAAATCAGTAATTTATAAAAAATGAAACTCTTAATACTTATAGTTTTTATTTTTGTTTTTAATATTAAAAATGTTTTAAGTGACAGTTTATATGATGCATTAAAAGTAACATATAAAAACAATAAAGAACTAAATGCGGAAAGAGAAAATGTAAATATTGCCGAGGAAGATCTCAA
>CACNFY010000025.1 GCA_902619925.1 uncultured Pelagibacteraceae bacterium | reverse complement strand
AATATTTAATTTAGAACTTCTATATCGGGAGGACTTTAAAATTTTTAAAGACAAATCTATAATTTCCCTATCGTCGACGTTTTCATTTTTAGATGAAAATATTTCCATTCCAATTTGCCTCACAACTACGTTTTTTTTATTATAAGATTTTCTAAATGCACTACCTGTATAAAAAACTTTTTCTTTTTTATTCGATTTACTTTGTGCATATCTGATAACTGATGAAATTGTAAGGTCAGGCCTAAGGGAAAGTTCCTGACCATCTGAATTATAAAAAGAGAATAAATATTTTTTGAAATTTTCACCTGAACGTTGAAGTATAAACTTCGACTCTATAACTGGGTCCAGCTCTATGTACTTAAAATATTTACTCTTAAGTATGTTAAAAACTTTATTGTAATTTTTTGATTTCATTAATTAAATTTTCTCTTGGTACACTAAATTGATTATTTTCATCTTTTGAACTAAGTTTTTTTATAGTAGCTTTATTTTGGTCTATTTCATCTTGTCCGCAAATTATAGCTAATGAAAAACCCTTCTTATCAGCGTAAGCGAGTTGTTTCTTCATATTTTTATTTGGGTCAAGATATATTTCAGAATTAATATTATTATCTCGTAATAAATTAACAATCGAATAATACTCATCTAAATATTTTTCATCGAGGACAAGTACAAGAATACCATTTGTATTTTGATCTGATTTATTTATTTGATTAAGTGCAAATACAAGCCTATCTACTCCGATGGACATTCCTGTTCCTTTAAAATCCACTCCTTTAAATCTTTTTATTAGGGAATTATATCTTCCACCGCTAGCACATGAACCTATATCAATATCTTTACCCTTGGCATTTTTTGTTTTGAAATTAAGATTAGTTTCCCAACAGTTTCCGGAATAATATGCTAACCCCCTGACAATATTTAAATTTAATTTAATAAAATTAAGAAATTTACCTTTTGACAGAATTTCAAATAATTTTTCAAGTTCTTCTATCCCCTCTAAAGATAATTTATTTTTAATAGATTTCTTTAAATCGCTAATATCTTTGATCTGTATTAATTTTAGAATTGCATCAGTTTGTGTATTTGTTAAGTTTGCACCTTTTGTTATTGCTCCACTATCATCTTTTCTGCCCTCCTGAAGAAGATCCTTTACTCCTTGTGAACCTAAACGGTCTAATTTATCAATCGCTCTTATAACTTTTGGCTCCTGATCATTATTTATTTTAATATCTGAAAGTAAACCCTGTATAATTTTTCTGTTAGATACATTTATTATAAATTGACCTTTTTTTAATCCACAACCTTTAAACGTATCTGCAATTATATTACATATCTCTCCGTCTGCTTGTGCTTCATTGACGTTTCCTATTATATCTGCATCAAATTGCATAAATGATCTATATCTAGCATTGTCTGGTTTCTCTCTTCTAAATACATCTCCAAATGCGTAACGCTTAAATGGAAAAACTAAATCTCTGTAATTCTGAGCAACAAATCTTGCTAAAGGTGCACTCATATCGTACCGCAAAGTTAGAGATTCTTTGTCGTCATTAAAGGTGAAAACATCAGACATTGGGTTTTCTTCATTATTGGCTAGAAATGATCCAATATTGGAACTTATTTCCATTGGTGGCGTTTCTAACGGCACAAATCCGTATTTAATAAAAGTGTCCTCTACTATGCCTAATATCTTTTTTTTAAGAGCTAATTCTTTGCCCCATCTATCCCTAAAGCCTTTTGGCAGACTAGGTATTAAATTTTTATCTTTTTCCATTTTTTGGTACTGCCGCTTGGAATCGCACCAAGATAGCCCGCTCCACAGGCGGGAGTAATAACTATTATACGACGGCAGCGTCCTTTCTATGTTTTATACTAATTATTATTAATTTTAAATTTATAAAATGATCAAATCGCTAGCTTGCAGCCAGCATGAGAATGGTGTCTGTGAAAATAACAGTTTTTTTGAACTTTTTTAATCATTACAGTTTACTTAGCATTTTTTTATTTAAATGCAACAGCTTAAGTACAGGAATAGTACAGTTATGTTAACTGTAATACTCCTATACAAAATACTTGAATTAGAATTAAGAGGTTTTTTGCAGTTTTACTGCGGCAGGACCTTTTTCTCCATCTTCAACTTCAAATGTTATTTCGTCTCCTTCATTTAGGAATTTTAAACCCGCTTCTCTTACTGCTGAAGCGTGTACGAAAACATCTTTTTCTTTATCTTCACGTTCAATGAAACCATAACCTTTTTTTCCATTAAACCATTTTACTTTACCTTTTAGACTCATTTTTACTCTCTTTTTATTATTTAACTTTAGCTTATTTATAGCTTCGCTTTGTTATTAGATTTCTAAAAATATTGCAAGCATAATGATGTTCAAGAATTTGGATTGGTGGTGCCTCGGGAAGGATTCGCACCTCCGACACAAGCCTTTTCAGGGCTCTGCTCTACTCCTGAGCTACCGAGGCATAAATATAAAATTTACATTCCTCTAAAAACAATTATACCACGCGTTAAATCGTATGGACTGACTGTGACTTTAACTGTATCGCCTTGTAATATTCTAATACGATTTTTTCTAATTTTACCAGCACTGTGACATATTATTGTATGACCGTTGGTTAGCTTTACTCTAAACATAGCATTTTTTAACAATTCAACAACTTCTCCTGAAAATTCTAATGTATTTTCTTTAGGCATCAACTTCTATGTTAAATTCTAGACTTGATACTAAGTGCGTGTGCGTGCAAGTTTTCATATTCGGCAAGTGTTATAGCTTGCTTGCCAATAACTTCAATACCTTTTTTACTAAGATTAAAAACGCTTATCTTTTTATAAAAATCACTTAAATTTAAACCTGATGAATATCGTGTAGAGCCTAGTGTACCTAATGTATGATTAGGTCCTACATTATAATCACTAGCGGCAACTGGACTATATTTTCCTAGACCAATGCTTCCGGCGTTTATCACCTTATTTACATATTTGTTAAAATTTCTTGTAACTATCTCGAGATGTTCTGGACTAATCAAATTTATAAT
>CACNFY010000024.1 GCA_902619925.1 uncultured Pelagibacteraceae bacterium | reverse complement strand
TATTTTTATTCTTTACTAAAAAAACAATTGAAATTGGTGCTCTACTACCTGACCCAAAAATTTTTCCACCTTCTTTTCTAGATTTTTCTCCTGAAGTTCTTTGATTTCCTCTTAAATGAAGAACATATATTTTATCAAATTCATTTTTAAGGCTTTTTCTAAATCCATCTGCAGAGTTTGAGTCAACCCATCCAGCATTAGTGACATAAGCTATAACACCATTTTCTTCTAATCTGTCTGATGCCCATCTGAAAGCTTTTATATAACTATCGTACAAAGGCATGACATTTGTAGATTTAGATAATTTAGCGTATGTGTCTCTAATTTTTTGCTCTAAGTTTGGATATCTAATATTAGCTGCATCATCATTTACAGATCCTTGTCCTACTGAATATGGCGGATTTCCTAAAATTATAGTAATTTTTTTATTTTTTTGATTTGATCTTTTGCTTGAATTGTCTGGTAGCAAATTTGCAATTAAATCTCTATCTTGCTCATACAAATGAAAAGTGTCGGTAAGTACAGCTCCATTAAATTTTTCATAAGAATTTGGTTTCATTATATCCTGATAGGTTGACTCTATATTTATCCCAGCAATATAATAAGCCAGTAAGACTATCTCATTAGCATGCAACTCATTTTTATATTTATATTCAAGCTTATTTTTTTCAATTAAATTTGATTGTAAAATTCTAGCTATGAAGGTCCCTGTTCCTGTAAAGGGATCTAAAATATGAACATTTTTATTGCTCATATTAAGATTAAATTCATCTTTCAAAATCTCGTTAACCGAATGATTAATAAAATCAACAATTTCAATTGGTGTATAAACAATTCCAAGTTTACTTGTGGTTAAAGGGAATGCATTTTTAAAGAATCTTTCATAAAGTTCATTTATTAATGTTGATCTTCCTCGGGACGTTACTATATCTTTAGATCTTCTTTTTTACACTTTCATAAAAACTTACTAATGTGGAATTTGAAACTAGATTAGAGTTTTGATTATATATCTTTTGAATAATTGAATTTATTGCTTTTGAAATCGTATTTTCTTTACTAAATTCATACCCTTCAAATAATGAATCAAATACAGGTTTTGTAATTATATGTTGTGCTAACATCTCAACTGCATCATTCTCTGAAATTGTAGGATTTAAATCATCTCTGATTTCTTCTAAAAATTTTAAAAATATTTTTCTTTCAGGTTTTTTAGAATTAAGAACTATTTTACTTATTTCTGTAATATGTTTTTTTGCAATTTCAGAAATATCAGCCGCCCAATTTTCCCAATAATCTCTAGTTCCACATTTTTTAACAATCTTCGCTTTAATCGCCTGAGATAAATCATCAAGCTCAAATGTCATCTGTTCATCTTGTAGATTTTTTCCATCTATTTCTTGGTTTTTTGAATTAATATTAATTATTTCATCATCTTCTACTTTTTTCCTTTGTTTTTTTTTAGAAACATCTTCAGTCGTTGCAGTTGTTGCATCTCTTTCTGCAGACATAGTTAATATTTCAATTTTATCTGAAACGTCTTCACCAAGACTGAGCATGTTAACTTTTCTATCTAATCTTTCATCATGTGTTCTAAGAGCATTAACAATTTGCCATACAACTTTATATTTTTCATTGTCATTAAGAGCTTTTTCAGGAGAAACACCTGGCGCAACTGTGACAGGTATAATTACATATCCAAGTTTTTTACCTTCTGCTTTCCTCATTACTCTGCCTACAGCTTGAACTACATCTATCTGACTTTTTTTTGGGTGAAGAAACATTATTGCATCAAGGCTTGGCACATCAACACCCTCTGATAAACATTTAACATTTGAAAGAATTCTACAATTGTTATTTATTGTGTCAGATTTAAGCCAATTCAAATTACTATTTCTTTGATCTGCATTAAAAGTCCCATCTATATGTTGTATTTCAACATCCAAATTAACCTTGTTTTCATTTTTTATATTTTCATTTTTTATATACTCATCAATTACCTTATTGAATTCATTTGAAAAAATTTTTGAAATTTCAATACTCTGAGAAAAAGCTAATGCTTTTTTTATTGGTTTAAGTTTTTCATTTCCTTTTCTGTCAAAACCAACTTTTGCCAGAGCTTTATAAACTCCAATCATTTTCGTTGCATCTGTGAGTTTTAATTCACTACCCTCTTCTAAAGATTTCTGCAAATTTGAACTTACTATTCCCTCATCAACAGCTAAAATTACTACTTTGTAATCACTTAAAAGATTATTTTCCACAGCCCAATTAAAACCTCTATTGAAAAATTCTACTCCATATTTATCTTGATCATCCATTGAGGCAAGTTCCACACTACCCTCATCAGCTTTTTTTTTTGCTTTACTGCCAAATATTCTTGGAGTTGCTGTCATATACAATCTTTTTTTACTTTCCACATATTTATTTTCATGGATTTTTACAAAATATGAATCTTCTTCATCTTCAAATGTTGCTCCAGTAGTTCTGTGTGCCTCATCACAAATAATTAAATCAAATGGCCTCATTTTAAATTTTTTTTGAGCATCTGAGATAACATCAATGGATTGATAAGTAGAAAAAATTACAATCATCTTATTTTTTTCTACTTTAGAAACTTCCTCTCCAAGGTTTTTTGAATCAGTTGTAGCTGGAATAGCTAGTTCATTTAAGTTAACTTGTACTTGATCACTATTGTCATTGACTCTACCAACTTTCTTGTCAGAACAAGCAGAAAAAGCAATAAAATCCTCATTGCAATCATTTTTCCATTCTCTTATTGTCTGAGACATAAGTGCTAGTGATGGGACCATATATAAAACAAATTTTTTATTTGCAATTTCCTCAGCAATTTTTAAGCTGGTATAAGTTTTTCCTGTTCCACAAGCCATGATCATTTTTCCTCTATCATTTGATTTAAAATGTTTTTTTGCTTGTTCTATTGCCTGAATTTGATGATCTAGAGGATCTTTTTTTTTTGTTAAGACTACCCTTTCATCTTTAATATAATTTAACCAATCTATCCTTGAATTTTGTAAATCATATTTTTGAATTCTTTGGAAAGTTTTATTAATATTTGTAATCATACTCTTTGCA
>CACNFY010000023.1 GCA_902619925.1 uncultured Pelagibacteraceae bacterium | reverse complement strand
AGGTATTATAATTAAATATAGAATTGTTTTCTAAAAATGTAAACTCCAGATAAAATGATAATAATTAATCCAATAAAATGATAAAAATCTGGTAGATCACCGAAAAAATAATATCCAATTATAATATTTGGTATTATTTCAAAATATCCAAAAGGAGCTAATTTAGATGCATCTGCGAGCTTTAAAGACATAATTAAAAATAAATGTCCTATAGATGCAAATAAACCAATTAAAATTAAAATAAACCATTGATTATACGTTGGTGTGACCCAAGAAAAAGGAACAATACAAGAAGCAATTATGGCCCCTACTATACCGGTAAATAACAAAGTCAAAAGAGAGTTATCTGAGGTACTTAATTTTCTAGTTACAATTATATAAAAACCATACATTAAACCAGTTCCTAATGCAGCAAATGTTGCCATGTTAGTTTCTAAAAATCCTGGCCTAATTACAATTAAACATCCTAAAAAACCGAATATTACTGCTACCCATCTACTAATACCAACTTTCTCTTTAAGAAAAAAAGGTGAAAAAGATGTAACTATTAATGGGGCAATAAAAGCTAAAGTAAGTGCTTTTGATAAAGATATAATAGAAATAGAATAAAAAAATAGAATATTAGCTGAAAAAAGTAGAATACCTCTTAAAAATTGTAATTTTGGCTTTTTAGTTAGTTTAATTTTATTTCTAAAATAAATAAACATAACAGGTAAAACGATAACTACCGTAAAAAAATACCTAGCCCAGACGATTTGTATTACAGGCAAATAGAAGCTTAAAAATTTTGCAAAACCATCCATTATTGGAAGCATAGTCCATGCAGACAAATTCAGTAAAACTGCTTTCATTTAAAAAAACAATTTATTGAAATTATTCGTGGTAATAGTATCTAATTTATTTGTATCAATTTGTTTTATTGACGCTAATTTCTTAAGAATATGGATTATAAAACTTGGTTCATTCCTCTTACCTCTAAATGGATCAGGAGATAAAAAAGGACTATCTGTTTCTATAAGTAATCTATCAAGTGGAATTATTTTAAAAGTATTTTGTAAATCAGTACTATTTTTAAATGTAATAATTCCACTAGCAGAAAAATATGAATTAAATTTTAATAGATTATTTGCAAATGTTTCAGATCCAGTAAAACAATGCATTAAAATTTTAAGCTTACTATTTACAAATTCAGAAAGTATATTTAGTGTTTCAGTCTCTGCATTTCTAGAATGTATTATTAAAGGAACATCTAATTCAATAGCAGCATTAATATGATTTAAAAAACTATTAATCTGTTCAGTTTTAGAACTGTTATTATAATAAAAATCCAATCCAGTTTCACCTACCCCAATAATTTTCTTATTAGAACTGACTTTTTTTATAATTTCATTTTTAGAAATTTTAAAATTTTTTGCTTCATGAGGATGAATTCCATATGTGCCATAAATAATAGAATCTTTATTTACAAGATCTAAGATATTTGAGAAGCCGTCATCTGTAGTACAAATAGATAATAATTTTTCAATACCAACTTCTTTAGACCTTTTTAATATTTCATTAAAACTACTAAAAATGGACTCATGATCTAGGTGGCAATGAGAATCAATCATTTTTATCAATTTTTTTAAAAAGTATACCTATTTTATTTAATTTAATATTTTTTTTAATAAAATTATTTTCAATAAAACTATCCAATTTTATGTCTTTTTCACTATAATTAAATATAGACATGACTTTAATAGAGGTTTCCGGCATGATAGGATACATAAGTATGGTAATTTTTCTAATTAACTCAAGTGATGTATAAATGATTGTATTTAACCTAACTTTATTATCCTTTTTCTTCCACGGTTCTTGATCATTAAAGTATTTATTCGCTGCGAATAATCTTTCTACTATAAAAGAGATATATGAATTAATATCTTGTTTATCTATAAATCCAACGATATTTTGGTAGCTGTCGGTAAATTTAAGTAACTCTAAATTATCATCTTCGTTAAATTTGATTTCTTCACCAACCTTAAGCTCAGCATTTTTTTCACAAAATGAAACCACTCTCTGACACAAGTTTCCATAATTATTAGCTAAGTCGCTATTTATACAATTTTCCAATTTTTCCTCAGATATATTTCCATCATTTCCAAAAGAAACCTCTTTGATTAAATAATATCTTAGAGGATCTAAGCCATAATTTTTAATTATTTCGATTGGATCTAAGATATTTCCTTTGGATTTAGACATTTTTTGATTACCTGATAGTATCCATCCATGGCCGTAAACTCGTTTAGGAAGATCTATATTTGCCGCAAGAAGAAAAGCGGGCCAGTAAACTGCGTGAAATCTTAAGATATCTTTGCCTATTATATGTAAATCTGCAGGCCAGAAGTTATTAAATAATTTATCATCTGTATTTGGGTAATTTAATGCACTTAAATAATTTGTTAAAGCATCAAGCCAAACATACATAACATGATCTTTGTTTGAGGGAACAGGAATGCCCCATTTAAAAGATTTTCTACTCACTGATAAATCTTTTAAACCACTTTTCACAAAACTTATAACCTCATTTTTTCTAGACTCTGGAAGAATAAAATTTGGATTTTCATTATAAAATTTAAGTAAAGGTTTTTCCCATTTTGACAATTTAAAAAAATATGACTCCTCCTCTACCCACTCTACTAATGATCCAGATAATTTAGATTTTTTCTTTCCATCTTCCTCCATAATCTCGTCCTCGGAATAAAAAGCTTCGTCTGATACTGAATACCAGCCAGAATATTTTGATAAATAAATTTCTTTTTTTTCCTCTAAAATTTTCCACACATTTATTGCTGATTTTTTATGTCTTGTTTCTGTGGTTCTTATAAAATCGTTATTAGACAAATTGAGAGTTTTTGTTAGATCTTTAAATATTTGGCTAATATCATCACAAAAATCTTGTGGATTTTTTTTTTTTATATTTGCAGCTCTCTCGATTTTTTGCCCATGCTCATCAGTTCCCGTAAGATAAAATACATTGTATCCTTGTATACGTTTAAATCGTGCAAAAAAATCGGCAACAATACTTGAATAAGCATGTCCCATATGTGGCTTAGCAGAAGGATAATAAATTGGTGTTGTGATATAATAGTTATTCTTCATTTAATAGTTTTGTATCAAAATTTATAAAAAAAGACTCAAGATCTAAGTTGAAATTAATAGTATTTGATAGTGATTCTAATAAATTTAATCTAACTTTAAAATACTCTTTACTTTTATTAGTTTTATATTTTTCTAGCAAAAAAATTTCAATAAAACATCTTAAGTCATCGATATTAAATAG
>CACNFY010000022.1 GCA_902619925.1 uncultured Pelagibacteraceae bacterium | reverse complement strand
GACCATAGAAGGGTCGTAAATTAAGATTTTGTTATTGATGGCTCAACTATTAAGAGAATTTATAAAAAAACCATAAATGTAGCATAAATTTAAAAAAAACGTTGGTATTACTGTCTTATTTGAGTAAATATCCCTCTTTTTTAAGCATTTTTTTTTTTGTTTTTAACCCTCCAGGACCAGAATAACCTCCTAGCTTTCCATCGGATCTTATAACTCGGTGACATGGTATAGAAGGGGGGTATGGGTTTTTAGCACAAGCATTAGCAACAGCCCTTGCTGCATTAGGCATATTTAGAAAAACTGCAATTTCTTTATAAGTCATGACCTTACCAGGAGGAATTTTTTTCAGAAATTTCCATATTTTTACTTGAAATTTAGTACCTTTTAATCTCATTAGAAAACCCTGTTTCCTTGCACCTTTTCAGGCACAAAGAACAGTAGTTTTGGCACGTCGTTGTAGGCGCTACCGCCATGCCCTGCCACTCTGCTATTTTAGCGCTACTTCACAGAGCTTTCTGCCCTCTAGGCTTGAACCTCTCGGTATTTCCCCAGCCGGTCAGTTAAGAGTTGCCTCTTAAGTTATTTCAAACTTATCATTAAATTAAATATGGTGATATCACTTAATAATTGATTATTTGAGTTACTAACAATGTTGATAAAATTTTCTTAATACATCAATAAAAAAAGTAGAACAAAAATACTTATAAAAAATAAGCCGAAAATAATCATTAAAAGCCTATTTTTTGTTTGGTCTTTTAATTTTCCCCAGTAATGCATCGAAAAAAACAAGATTAAAATAACACTCAAACCAATAATAAGATATTTAGGCATTTTAACTGTTTATCAAAATTTATTGACATTCAAAATGTGATATATTATATTTCCGATAATTAATGGTTATCGGAAAATAATATGAGTAATTTAGTAACTGACATAAAAAGCTTAGAAATAGAAACCTTAAAGAATTTAAAAAATTCAAAAGCTCACAATACACTTAGAGCATATCAGGCAGACTTTAGGGACTTTACAATATTTTGTACTAAAAATGGATTAAACTCTTTACCAAGCGACCCAAAGATAGTAGCTATATATTTGACCCATTTAAGCTCTTTTTCAAAATTTAGTACATTAAAACGTCGTCTTGCATCTATTAAAGTTATTCATCGCTTAAAAGGTCATTATATTGATACAAAACATCCAATAATTACTGAAAATTTAATGGGTATAAAAAGAAAAAAGGGAGTTAAACAAACAGCCAAAAAACCTCTACTTATCAATGATTTAAAGTTAATAATTAATGTTATTAATCAGGAAAAAAATAATTATAAAAAACAACAAAATAAAGCATTAATTTTAATAGGATTTGCTGGTGGATTCAGAAGGTCTGAACTTGTATCAATTGAATATGAAGATATAGACTTTGTAGAAGAAGGAGTCAAAATAATAGTTAAAAGATCAAAAACTGATCAAACAGGTATTGGAATGACTAAAGCAATACCCTACTTTAAAAATGAAACTTATTGCCCCGTAAGATCTTTAAAATATTGGATTAATTTTAGCAATATTCAAAGTGGAAAGATATTTAAAATCTCAGACAAAACTGTTGCCTTAACGTTAAAAAAATATGCACTTTTAGCAGGGTTAGATAATAGTAAATATGCTGGTCATAGCCTAAGATCAGGTTTTGCAACTTCAACAGCAGAAACAGGTGCTGATGAACGAAGTATAATGACAATGACAGGTCACAAAACTACGCAAATGGTAAGAAGATATATTCAAGAGACAAATCTATTTAAAAACAATGCACTGAATAAAATTAAAATTTAAAAAAAATTTTTAAATAATACAAATGAATTTTGCAAATTATTAAATCTAAGTAATATTGTAGATTTTTTTTTGGTTCTCGAAGTGGTCCGTCATATAATTTATCAGAATTTAAGAAATGTTTCTTGAAAAACTTGATACTATAACCCCATTTCAATAAAAATATTTTAGAACCTTTACTTCCAGATTCAGTAATAGTTTTGAAATTTTTTTCTTTTTGACGAGTAACGATTGAACCAAAATGATATACTTTACAATGCTGTAGTCCTTTAAAAATTCTAACACCAATGTCCCATAGTTTTTTATTTAAATCTGGGTCTGATCCAGTACCAGGAAAGAATTCTTCAGAAAAACCCCCTACCTTATTCCATGTATTTTTGTGTATAAGATGGGGTGCCCATGTAGTACCTTGAAAATCGTAAAACTTTATATTTTTATAATTTTTTAATAATCTTAATTCTTTAAAATTATTTAAACTATTACCGCAATCGTATTCAACTTGACCATTTTGAACCATTGTACCTGACAAATAAAATAACTCACTTTTAATTAATTTCAATTCTTTTTTCATCACATAGTCCCAATCTGGACAAAAGTAAAAATCATCGTGGGAGTAGAGTAAAAAGTCCTTAGAAGCAATTTTTGATGCTTTATTTACACCCTCGCATATTCCAGCGTTATAATCTGTATAGGTAAATTTTATGTTATTTTTTTTTAAAAATTCTAATGTTCCATCTGATCCGATATTTACATGAACAATGATTTCATGGTCATACTTTGAGTTTTTTTTAATACTTGAAATACACATTTTCAAATAGTTAATATTATTTAAAGTAGGAATTACTATCGAAAACATCAAATTTTATGCCATAAATATTTAGATTTTGGATTAATATCAAATGTTTTATTTATAATAAAATCAGCTACTAAGTTAGAATTAAAATATTTGAGATATTTATCTCTACCCTTTTTACCAATTTTTTTTCTAAGCTTATCATCCTTAGATATTCTTAATATTTTTTCAGATAAATCGTTTATGCTACTATAGAAAACCATTTCATCTCTATTAAAAAAATCTTGATAATGTGTGTTTTCGTCAATTAATGTGACTAGGCCGTTTCCAATTATTTGAGTAATTCTATCACTACTATAATATTTAATTGGTGATCCCCTACTAAGATTTAATCCCATTTTCGAATTTGCAATAGTTTTAAAGTAGAGATCAGCCCAAATAGGTTGAACATTATTAACACCAAAAATATCAAATTTTATATCTTTACTTATGTTTAAAAGTTTGTTTATAAATACCTCTCTATCATCAACTGTCCTATATTTTAAATTTCCTCTGTGTACACCATGGCTTAATGCAAAAAAAACATCATTTGTGCAATTATTTTCATAGTTTTTTAAAGTTTCAAATGATGGATCTGATGGATTTGGAATAAAAAAATTGTTGGTTTTATTTGATAAAAAATTCAAAACATCCGGACTGGTGGTTAAAAAATTGCTATCCACAAAATTTTTTTTATCTAAAATCCGACTCTTGTTTTTTTCATAATCAGGACCATTTTTGTTTAGAGGATCTAGAAACCACTGTGCTATCTTTAAATTTGGATAGTCGTCTTTCAACTCTCCAAGCATATTTTCTGATATTAGGTCAGCATGGCCCAGGACAATAAGGTCTGGCTTGTAATTGTAACAAGTAATCTTTAATTTTTCATTTAATGATTTTGCACCAGAAAAATCGTTATAAGATTTATAGTATTTTTGTATATCTCGATCACTGAACTCTAAAACACTATTTCCCAATCTTATAAAACCATTATTTATTCTTCTCCCGGTATTAAAAAAAAGTCTTCCATTATGACGTTCATTAAAGTTAGTTATATGAAGTATTCTTAAACTTTTAATTTTACCAGATATATTGATTTTATTAACTAAATCGTTACTTAAATCTCTGATTTTGTCAATTTGATTGGAAATATATTTATGCGTAAGAAAAAAATTCTTTAAAGAAAGGCTTTGTAATGTTTTTCTTAATTTTGGATTTATAATTAAATTCTCAATTTCCTTGAATATATCGTTTACAGTAAGATTTTTTAGTATTATTCCATTTGTTATAGTCTCTGGAAGACCCCCTTTATTGCTAATTATTACTGCACAACCATTAGATGCTGCTTCCAAACTAGTTCTTCCAAAAGGTTCATCCCATCTAGAGCTAACTACTGCTATGCTTGTTTTTTTATAAACATTTAATACATCTTTGTGTTTTTTGAATCCAAGTTTTTGTAAGTTTTTATGGTGAAAATCTAATTTATCTCTTGGTTCGTCACCTATTACAATTGATTTCCATTTCGGATACTTATCTAAAACTTTAATAA
>CACNFY010000021.1 GCA_902619925.1 uncultured Pelagibacteraceae bacterium | reverse complement strand
TAAAAGTATGGCTAAAATTGCTTTAAATTCAGAGCTATCAACTCGTTCACTTAATTTTTGCCCAAACTGTACTCCCATGATTGATCCTAAAATTAAAACTGTAACTAAAATTAAATCAATTGATCCGTAATTAAACGCATGAAGCACTGTTACAATAGCACTAATAAATATTGTTACAAATAAAGATGTTCCTGGAATTAACTTTGTTGGCATTCCAATTATATAAATCATTGCAGGCACTAATATAAATGCACCACCTATTCCCATAATTGCAGCGATGAAACCTACAATTAATCCAATTAATATTGGTGTAAATACACTCTCATATAACTTTGATTTTTTAAATCTCATTCTTAAAGGTAAACCGTGTATCCAATAATGAGAGTGAAGTTTTTTTCTAACAACTACTTTTCTTCTGGCTCGATCTATCTCTGTCACACCCTGAACAAGCATCAATGTTCCAATAATAGCTAAAATATACATATAAGCTAAAGAAATAACTATATTGATTTTTCCTATATCTTTAAAATATGTAAAAGTAATAATACCAAGTATTGTTCCTGCGGCTCCACCAATAACAATCATAAAACCCATTTTATAATCCAAGGTTCCTTTTAAATAATGTGTTGTCGAACCAGATATAGAAGTTCCTAAAATATTATTTGCTTCATTAGGAACCGCGTACGCAGGTGGTATTCCCAAAAAAATCAAAAAAGGGGTCATTAAAAATCCGCCACCAACACCAAATAATCCAGATAAAATTCCGACTACAAAACTTAAAAAAAATATAAATGGAAGACTTACATAAACTTCTGCTATTGGAAGATAGAAATCCATATCAAATAATTATTCCTCTACAGAATCAAAGTCAATAAAATGATTTAGTCTTTATATACCAATAAAAGTACCGAGAAGCATGACGCTCCAGTAGGCAGCTAATCCTAAGTAGACAATGAACTTTGCATTTATTAATGAAAAAATGTTTGGGATTTGTTTGATAAATAAGCTTACATTTTTATTAAATCTATCAAACATAACCGTTCACTACACCCAGATTTGAAACTTGGCAAGTAAATTGTTAAAAATTTAAAAAATAGTTGCTCCGAAGACTTTTACTTCTCCACCCTCTTCTCCAAGCACAATTCGGCCAAGAAAGTCACCAGGTATCTTTGAACTAGTCTGTCTATAAAGGACAGTGATGTAATCTCCTCTTCTTAAACATCCAAAAGCTTTACACCCCTCATTTAATGTTGAGATTAATTCGTTATTGGCCCATTGCTTTCCAAGCTCAACTTCATTGGCCCCGTATAGCATTTGTGATGAAAAATCTCTCGTAAACCCGCCATAATCTTTAATGTTTGAGCATTTAACTAAATTAGACCACATTGGATCTGCCAATTTGATGATTTCCTCATCAGACTTATCGAGTAAGCTCATATATTTGATGTTAAGAAGCTTGCTTTTTCTCTTTTTCGTCGATTATGTGATAGACAGGCTTTTTCTCAAACTCAAATTTTCCAGAGTCTGGATCCCTTTTCGATACTGTTAGACAATGCCAATTCTCATCATCTAGTTTCATATGATCACCTCTATAATAATAACCTGGCCATCTCGTCTCTTTTCTATATAAAGTATGCTCGGTTACACATTGGGAGGTCATTGCTCTATGTTTCAACTCCCAAGCTCTCATAAGTTGATGATAATCTTCAGCAGCTACATGCTCTAAATCTTCTTGGAGCCAATCCAGCAATTCTAAACCTTTCTTAAGTAAATTCTCATTGGTCATATAATTGTTAGATAATCCACCACAATATTCATCCATAATTTTTTGTAATCTTTGTAAGCCTTGAATTGGAGATATATAGCTTGGGGAAACAGTTCCACCTGTAATTTCATTTCTACCTACAGTGTAATTTTCTAATGGTTTGTAGATAACCTCTTTTAGATTATTGTATTGTTTTTCAGATACATCAATGCCATTAGCTTTTTTATCTTGAATATATTTAACAGCAGCTTTAGCAGCTAACCTGCCTTCTGTGAATGATCCTGAGGAAAATTTATGTGCACTGCCACCTACAGTATCTCCTGCTCCAAATAAACCATCAACTGTTGTCATTCTATTATATCCCCAGAAATATTCATCAGGAGCAATATCTTCTGGACCACTCACCCATGCTCCAGAGCATGTTGCGTGAGAACCCATTACATAGGGTTCAGATGTTGTTAGTTCTGGATTTGTATATTTAGGGTCTATATTTTGAGAAGCCCAAACAACAGCTTGACCAACAGTCATACCCAAGAAGTTCTCCCATCCTACAGTTTCTAAATGCGGATCTTGAAATGCCTCTTTGGTCACCATATGAATAGGACCACCACCAGCAGCCATTTCTTGAATGAATGCGTGATTTCTTAAACATGTCGGTGTTGGATGATGATCAATATACTCCCCAACTAAATTTTTTGTATGATCATACCATTTTTTTTCATAATTCTCTCCGTTAGCGTTTTGAGTATAGGTTTTTAAATGTAAAAAATATGCACCAACAGGACCGTATCCATCTTTAAATCTACATAAAACAATTCTATTTTCCATTTGAGTCATTTTTGCACCTGCAGCTATAGGTAATGCATATGCAGATCCATTACTCCATGGCGCGTACCATGTTCTTCCCATTCCTTCACCAACAGCTCTTGGTTTAAATATATGTGAAGCTCCTCCAGCACAAACTATTACGGCTTTAGCTCTGAAAACGTAATAATCACCTGTCCTCATGTTAAATCCAACCGCTCCACCAATTCTATTTTCTTGAGTTTCATCTTTTAATAAGTGAGTAATCATTATTCTATTATAAACTTTATCAGCTGACTTTTTAGCAGCCTCAGCAACTATAGGTTTATAACTTTCTCCGTGAATCATAATTTGCCATTTACCTTCACGTTGATATCTTCCCTCTTTGTTTTTCATCATTGGAAGACCCCACTCATCAAACATATGTACAGTAGAGTCGACATGTCTTGCCATATCGTAACCTAAATCTTCTCTAACTAAGCCCATTAAATCATTTCGTGCGTATCTTACATGATCCTCTGGTTGATTTTCATTCCACTGCATTCCCATGTAGCAATTGATTGCATACAAACCTTGGGCCACAGCGCCACTTCTGTCAATATTTGCTTTTTCTACACAAACTATTTTTAAATCTCTTCCCCAGTGTCTAGCTTCAAAAGTTGCACCTGTGCCGGCCATTCCTCCACCAACAACTAAAATATCACAATCTTCAAAAAAAGTTTTGTGTTTTGCCATTAATAATAAACTCCCTTTTTAAAGGTGTCTTTATTAATAGTAGGTAAATCTTTATCGGTATTTAATCCATGAGGTTCATTATAAAGTATCTGTGATTGCATCTCTCCTTGATTTGGCGTATCAGCCTCAGCAAGTTTTGGAATATGTTTTCCCCATGGCTTAGTTGTTATAGGTGAAACAAAGTTTTTTTCTGTTCCATTTCTAAATTTAATTCTCCAAGAAATTTTTCCTTTTTCTTCTTCCCTTCTAACTCTAACGCTATGACCCATTGGTGCAAAGTCGGCGTATCCTCTTACGTCAATTGCATGATTTGGACATGCTTTAACGCACGAGTAACATTCCCAACAAAAATTTGGCTCAATATTTTTTGCTCTTCTAATATTCTCATCTATATGCATTATGTCCGAAGGACAAATATCTACACAATGTCCACAGCCATCACATCGAGTCATATATACAAAAGTTGACATATTTATAAATTCTCCTTTTCTAATAACATATTAATAGTGTTTTGGCTCTTCTCTTTTTATACCCAGGCCAAATTGCTCAGGACCATCAGCTTCTGGTGGTAAATTATCCCTTGATCCATCAGCTTCAGCAAGATTTTTTTGTATTGCAGCTCCAGGTTTATAAAACATATGAGCAAATTTAGACCAATAAACTCCACCAAAAAGAATCAAGTTTGCAACTATATAAAAAACTAAAAATACTTTATCGTCCCATCTAGATCCAAGATCCATATTTTGTAAATAAGACCAAATTAAACCGAATAAAGATGTGGCTATTAAAGCTAGAACAAATAAATCAGCTTTAATTATTCTGTACCATGGTTGAGCTTCAGAATAAACATCTACTCTTAAAAAAAACCAGAACCAACAACCGCCTATAACCGTGAGTAAAGCACCTGCGTGCCAAAGTATTGGCCAGATATTAGGTGTATTTGATGATGGGTTGGTATACATAAAAACCATAACAACTGTTGAAACCCAAAATAAAATTGTTCCATACATACCCATAACATGGGCTGCTCTTCTTTTACCCGCGCCAAGCTCGGATGTGGTTGCAATATCGCTAACAATAGTTTTAGATAATACTTTTATTCTATCAGCTGTTGATAAAACTTTAGTTGCATTTTTTTTTGCCTTTTTTGCATTTTCAAAAAAATACTTTACATTTTTTTTATGAATCATATCCATTACTGTTCCAACAATAATCAATGCAATCATCAAAATAACAAATATTTGCATAAATATTGGCGCAATGCTTTCAGTAAGAATGTAATAAGGGTTAGAAGTAAACATTTTTATGATCTCCGCAATTTAAAACAATTCTAAATTTGTAATATAGTTAAATTAATAGATCAACTGTAATATCTTGGACACTTAGTAACAGCTTTTTCATAATATTTTTTAAGAATTTTATAGTAT
>CACNFY010000020.1 GCA_902619925.1 uncultured Pelagibacteraceae bacterium | reverse complement strand
TTAGATTCCAAACAAAATTATTTATAATTGCTAAAAATGGTAATAAAATTAAAATCTCTTTTTGTTTGTCTTTGATTGAAATTTGATTGCCATTTATAAATTTATGTAAGTTTAATTTACTAGATTTATTTTGAAATTTAATTTCCTTTAATTGCAATATAGTCAAAGCATCTAGTGTTTCTCCAAGATTATCAATTTTAAACTTTATTTTTTTTGATAAGAATATGTTTTTCTTGTTGTTTAAAATAAGATCCCATCCTTTCAAATCTTCTTTATCAATATTTGTTTTAAATGCTTTGTTTTTTTTTTCTTCTATAGATTGAATTTTATTTTTAATTTGATTTCTTATTGAATTTAATTGGTGAGACAATTTCAAATTTTTCTTACTTATATTTTTTTTTTTTAAAAACATTTTTTCTTTGTAATCCCAGATTGAGTAATTAATTAATGTTAGTAGACAAAGATAATATATGTATCTTTGATCAATTTTTTTTCTTTTAAAAAATTTAAAAGTATTTTTTTTTATTAGGTTAATCTCTTGTATCTTAAGAGGGGGAATATTTTTTTTCTTAACTAGATAGATCGAGTTAATTGAAAGCTTATCTAAAATTTCCGAAATTATCATTTTTTGTTATTTTTTTTAAACCAATCAATTGTTTTTATTATTCCTTCATCAATCGATATATTAGCTTTAAAGGATAGTTTTATTTTTGCTCTCTCTGTGCTTAAAACTCTTTTGTGATCACCCGTTGGTCTATTACTCTTCCATTGAATTTTCACTTTTTTTCCAAAACCTTTTAAAACTATCGATGCAATCCTTTTAATACTTACACCTTTGCCGCTTCCGATATTAATTGGGTAGCACGCTGGGGCTTTATATAAACCAACTATCATTGCTCTAACTACATCTTCTACATGAATAAAATCTCTTACAGCAGTACCATCGCCAGCAACTTTTAATGGATATTCACCATCACCAACTCTCTTGATTAATGAAGGAATAACATGAGAGTCTGTTGGATGAAATTTATCATGAAAACCATAAACATTTGAAAGTCTCAAAATTTTTACTGCTTTCCATCCATGTTCCAACATTAATGCTTCGGCTAAAGCTTCACCTGTTCTTTTAGAAATACCCATATACTTATCATTAGCTGTAGGTAAACCATCCCAAACTTTTTCCTCTTTTCTAATTGAAAATGGAGGGTATTGACCTATTGAACCAACAAACATAAATTTCTTAATCTTTTTTTCGTAAGCAGACTGCAACATATTCGTATTACATTGCAAATGAGAAACCATTGTTGAAGACACATCTTTAAATTTTTTATGTGTATTACTCTTGACTGCCATTAAGTGAAAAACATAATCTTGATTTTTTAAAACTTTGATACAATTTTTTTTTATTCTCAAATCAGAATGAATAAATTTTACACCATTTGGCAAATGTTGCTTAAAATTAGAAGGATCATCTATTGAACAAATAGTAATTTTTGTCTTTAAATTCGACAATACTTTTGTGAGATTTAAACCAATCATTCCCGAACCTCCAGTAATAAGTATTTTTTTATTTTTATAAAATTTCTTTATTTTTGAATTGATAAACATTAATTTTCCCAAACTAAAGATGGTATGGGTTTTTTCCATCCATATGCAATTACCCAGCTCCAATATCTAAGTCTTCCTTCAGTTAAATCATAAATTATCTTTTTATTCTTTTTAATTTTTTTTAATCTTATTGGTTTTAAAAAATTTCCTTGCTTAATTTCTTTTGATAGCTCAATTGGAGAGGGAACCATATTCATTTTATTCTCTACTGCTTCCTCTAGACTTGAATAAACTTTGCGATTGTAATTATCCGTAACTTGTATTTTTTTTGTATTAATTTTTAAAATCGGAGTATAACATTTTTCATCAATTTTTTTTATGTCAATCTTTTCTAAAATTAAATTATTTGACTTAAAATTATTTACTAAATTTTCATAAGATGATGAATTTGGTATAGAAAAAAAATTTTTTTTAGAAGCTATCCAAGACAGTATCAATTGAGATATCGAACAATTATATTTTTTGGAAATTTTTTTTAATATACTTAATTGTTTAATTCCATTTGCAAGTTTACCTTGAGCCAATGGTCCATAGGATATTATTGATATATCATGTTTTCTACAAAAATTAGCCAATTTTTTTTCAGCTGACCTCTCAAACAAATTATATTCAACTTGTATACTTGAAATTACACCTTTTTTGAAAAATTTAACTAATTTAAAAAGCTGATTATAAGAAAAATTGCATAATCCAATATGATTTATTATTCCCTTGTTTTTTAACTTGATCATCTCATTGATTGTTTCCTCAAAAGGAATATTTTCATTAGGCCAATGAATTTGTAACAAGTCTATATAATCAGTTTTTAATCTTCTAAGACTCTCTTTTACTGAAATTTTTACATTTTGTTTAGTACACATTTCTGGAAGAATTTTAGTTGCAATAAAAAAATTTTTTCTATCTTGATGAAAATATTTTCCAATAAGTTTTTCTGACATTCCTTTTCCGTACACAGGAGATGTGTCAATTAATTTGATATTAAATTCTTTACTTAACTTGTAATAATTTTTAAAAAGTTTTTCAGAATAATCTGTTTTTTTTTTATAATCACCGAGTCCAGTACCTAAACCTATGGGTGGTAATAAAGTTGTTTTGTCACCAAAATTTTTCATAATTATAATTGAAAAACTAAAAATAAATTCTATTTAAAATTTTTTTACATATCTGCTTTGGAAATAATCCATTTTTATTCCAAATATATTTCCTAGATGATGAACCTAAAAGATACTCTTTTTTTAAGTTAATAATTGATATTGTATTTTTTAAATTAAATAAATTTTTTATTTTTAAAAGCTCCTTTGAAATAATTGACGATGATTCAATATTTTCGTCAACGATTATTATATTTTTGGTTTTTTTAACAATTCTTTCGATTTTAGAAGTGTTAAAATAAGTTAACTTATTAAAATCTAAAACAAAAAAATTTATTTTTTTTTTCATCAAAATTTCTCTGATTTTAAGACAAATCCACAAACTTATACCTGATGCAATTAATAAATTTTGAGAATGCTTTCCAAAAGTTTTCATACTTTCAAATTTATCTTTTTTTTTATAAATATTGGGTAGTTTTTCTTTGTCTAATCTTATATACGAAGGTCTTTTAAGCTTATAACTATCAAGAACTGATTGATAAGTAGAAATATAATCTGAAGGATTATATACATTTAAATTAGGCAATACACTAGCGATACCACAATCTTCGATACCATGATGAGTTGGACCATCCTGACCATAAGAAAGGCCTGCACCAACACCAAGAATTGTAACTGGTAAATTGGGTAGACAAATATCAATTTTAATTTGTTCTAAAGATCTAAAAATAATATGCGAAATTATTCCATAAATATAAACATAATTCCCTGACTTGGCCAAACCCCCAGCAACGCTGGCTATATTTTGTTCAGAAATACCTGCATTAATAACTCTTTTTGGAAACTTTTCTTTTAACTCATCAAGTCCTTTGGCTCCCATATCATTTGTTAATAAAAAAACTTTTTTATTTTTTTTCATTATTTGAAATAAAGGTTTAAAAGCATAATCTCTAAAATCTTCTTTTTTATTTTTAGAAAATTCTTTTGGTATAATCTCAATCATCGTAATTCATCATATGCTTTTTGAACTTGGCTTTTGGTAGGAAGTTGATGATGCCAAAATTTTGAGTTTTCCATGAAAGATACTCCTTTACCTTTAACGGTATTACAAATCACTATTTTTGGTTTATTATTTTTTTTCTTTATCAATTTTTTAAATAATTTTATTAAACTTAAAACGTTATGACCATTGATTTCATGAACTTCTAATCCAAAATCTATAAATTTTTTCTTTAAAGGTTCCAGTGGGGCATTGTTTTCTGTAAAATCAGTTGAACCTAATTTGTTTCTGTCAACAATTGATATTAAGTTATCTAATTTATGTTTCGATGCAAATAACAATGCCTCCCAAATAGACCCTTCTTGACATTCACCATCACCCATCACAATAAAGGTATTCCATTTTTCCTTGTTAATTTTTGCAGATAGTGCCATCCCACAACCTACACCAAGTCCATGACCTAAAGATCCACTTGCGATTTCTACGCCGGGTATTTGCTCATCTGGATGACCAGCTAAAAGAGATCCATCACCTGCAAATTTATCAAGTTCTTTTTTAGAAAAAAAATTTAAATCTGAAAGGATAGTATACAAAGCAAGACATCCGTGTCCTTTACTTAGTAAAAACCTATTTCTTAATTTATTTTTTTTTGTTTTGGGGCTTAAATTTAAAATTTTTCCATAAAATAATGCTATTCCAATCTCTAACCAAGAAAAAGCTGGTGGAACATGTCCTTTACCAGCTTGGATTGCTGTTCTTAATATTTTATTTCGAAGTTCTTTTGTTTTTTTATTAAAATTCATACTAAAAATAATTTTTTCTTTTAAGATGTTGTTTTTTATTTTTTTGAAACCAGTCCCAAGTAATTTTTAGGCCTTCTTCCAGTGAAAAATGTGATTTAAAACCAATCATTTTTTTTGCTCTTTCCATATTCATAACTCTTTTTGGAAAACCTGATGGCTTATTTAAATCGTATTTAACTTTAAAATTTTTTATTTTTTGTAAGGAGGAAATAAGAGTTCTAATTTTAATACCTTTTCCCAAACCAATATTTATGACTTTCATTCTAGTTCCTATGATACATGCTTTAATAATCCCTATTGCACAATCTGTAGAAAATAAAAAATCTCTTTCTGCTTTACCATCCCCCCAAACATTAATAGTATTATTTTTTGCTTTTGTAATTTTTGAAATTAAAGAAGGTATTACCATTGCATTTTTTTCATCAAAATTATCTCCAGGTCCGTAAATATTTGATGGCCTGACTATAGACATATTTTTTAATTTGTATTGAGTTTGATATGCTTTAATTTGAAGCTCAGCCATTCTTTTAGCCCAGCCGGGAAATAGATCCATTGGAGGTTTATCTAGATTATCTTTTTTTTCAGAAAATATTTTTGATGGAGAATAAGCGCCTATAGAACTTGTGTATACAATCTTTTTTACTTTATTAAGTCTTGCAGCTTCTAAAATATTTGTATTCATCATTAGTAAAGGAACAAAAAATGAAGCAGGTTTTTTTTTTGTTACAATCACAGAGCCTTTAATACCAGCAATATGAAATAAATAATCAACGTTTCTACATATTTTTTTACAAAAATTGAAATCTGATAAGTCTCCATAAATAAATTTTGTCCCATTTTTTATTTTTATCCTGTCTAATGAGACGCAAGTTACTTTTGCACCCATAGCTCTTAATAATCTTACTACCTCTCTACCAATCATCCCTGTTCCACCTGTAACTAAACAGGATGACCCTTTAACTCTTTGAATAATATTTTTACTAAAATAATTAAAAATTTCTTTGTTCATTTAGAATTATAAAAATCACCATTTTCAATAAGTAATGTTGATTTAGAATCTTTTCTTTTTAAGGCTTTTTTATATTCATTAAATATCTGG
>CACNFY010000019.1 GCA_902619925.1 uncultured Pelagibacteraceae bacterium | reverse complement strand
TTTCTCATTATTTTAACAGTTTGATTGCATCAAACGGATTTAAACTTTTATTTTTCCAAATGTAGCCTGAAATTGCTATAAAGTCTGCATGATTTAACAATATTTTTTTATAATTTTTATGATTTATCCCACCAATAGCGACAACGGGTTTGGTTGTTAACTTTTTTACCTTTTGAATAAGACTTAAACTAGATTTATATCTAATCTTTTTTGTTTTAGAATTAAAAAAGGCTCCTAATGCAATGTAAGATGCATTGTTTTTTATAGCTTCTCTTACCAACTTAACAGAGTTGTGACATGTGATACCTATTATTTTATTTCCTAATATTTTTCTTGCCTTGGTTGGATGCCAATCAGATTGACCTAAATGACATCCGTCGGCGCCTAACTCTTTTGCTAAAATAACGTCGTCATTAATAATTAATTTAACTTTATAAATTCTACAAATTTTCTTTACTTTATGACCTATGTTGATTTTTGTTTTATGACTATAACTTTTAAGTCTTAGTTGAAATATACTTGTTGTATTTAATTTTAGAATTTCTCTTAAATAATGGTAAAAATTTTTTTCTATTTTATTAGGAGATATAATGTATAAAAATTTTTTTTTATTCTTTCTCAATTTCCTTAGACCATTTTCCCTGAGCTGCTAAAGTGTTCATTTTTGCTCTATGATTAAATATTTTTTGTGTCCCATTAACATCTTTAGGATTTTTAGACCAATATTTTAGTGCACTTTGTTGTAAAGCACGACCATATGAATAAGTCATAATAAAATTAGTAGTGTTATATTTGTTTATTAGATTCAGATTTTCTGTAGCCTCTATTTCTGACTGGCCTCCAGACAAAAATGCTATACCCGGGACTTCTTTTGGAACTGATTTTTTTAGACAATCTACAGTTAATTTAGCAACTTCCTCTCCTAAAATTTTTTCCTTTGCATCACTTCCTGGCAATACCATATTAGGTTTTAAGATAATTCCAGTTAAATCAACTCTATTTAATATTAATTCATCGAAGCATTCTTTTATGACTTCTGAAGTTTTTTCATAACAATCTTTTGCGGAATGAGCACCATCCATTAGCACTTCAGGCTCTACAATTGGAACCATATTTGCCTCTTGAACAAGTGCTGCATACCTTGCTAGAGCATGTGCGTTTGATTGCACTGCCAGCCTACTAGGATAGGCTTTTGAGATTGTAAAAACACCCCTCCATTTAGTAAATCTTGCACCCAAATCATTATAAATTCTTAACCTTTCTCTTAACCCATCTAAACCTTCAGTAATTTTTTCATCTTTTGAGCCTGCAAGGATTTTTGCTCCAGAATCAACTTTTATACCCGGGAGCGATCCTTGTTGGGAAATTATTTCTGGAATTTTCTTATTATTTGCACTTTGATTAATAGTCTCATCATAAAGAATTACTCCACCGATGCAACTTGACATACTGTCAGCAGTAAAAAGTGTTTCTCTAAAAGTTAACCTATTTTGAGATGATGACTTAACACCAACACTTTCTAGTCTTTTTGTCATTGTTCCAGTGCTTTCATCAGCCGCCAATATTCCTTTTCCATCAGATAATATTTGTAAAGCTAGGTTATTTAATTCTGTCATTTTAGTTTAAAGCTTTTATACCAGGTAGTTCTTTTCCTTCAAGATATTCTAAAAATGCTCCACCAGCAGTTGAAACAAAGTTAAAATTATTTAAGCCACCAATTTTATTAATTACGGCAATAGTATCACCACCACCTACGACTGAATAAAGATAATTGCCCTTTGTTCTGATACCTATAGTTTCGGCAATTTCGGAACTGCCAATTGCAAAATTTTCATTTTCAAAATAACCAGCAGGTCCATTCCAAAAAACTGTTTTACTATTTTCAATTATTTTTTTAATTTTTTTGATTGTTTTAGGTCCAATATCTAATATCATATCTTCGTCATTTAACTCATTTAGATTTTTAACTTTAGAGAAACCGTTAAATTCTTTTCCAACACTAACATCTTCTGGATAATATATTTTACATGAGTTAAGATCAGCATGATTAAAAATATCATTAATTGTGCCATTACAATTTTCTTCTATAAGAGATTTACCTATTTCAAATCCTTTATACCTTAAGATATTGTTTGCCATGCCACCAACGAAAATTAAATTGTCTAATTTAAGGGTTAGATTTTTAATCAAGCCTATTTTGGTTGAAATTTTTGAACCACCAATTATGCACGAAATAGGTCTTTTAATTTCAGATGTTATTTTTTTTAAAGCTGACAGCTCTGACTGCAGTTGTAGACCTGCAAATGATGGCAGAAACTCAGTAATTTTAGAGACTGATGCATGCTTTCTATGTGAACATGAGAAAGCGTCGTTTACATATAAATCTCCTAAACTGGCGAGTTGTTTTGAAAATTTTTCATCGTTAATTTCTTCCTCTCTATAAAACCTTATGTTTTCTAAAAAAGCTATTTCCGTATTTTTATCTAAAAATAATTTATCCTTTTCCAATTCATATAAATCAGTTGTAACAAGTTTTATTTTCTTTTTAATTTTTTTTTCTAAGCTTAAACAAATTGGGTTAAGAGAGAGTTCAGAAACTTTGTTACCTTTAGGTCTTCCCACATGAGATAGTATCAAAATTTTAGTTTTTTTATTAAGTAAAAAATTTATTACTGGGATAATTTTATCAATCCTAGTTTCATCAGTTACGCTATTATTTTTGAGTGGTACATTTAGATCAAGTCTAAGTAGTACTATTTTTCCAGCAAGATTCGCTTGATCTGTAATAAGTTTCATTATGATTTTTTATGAATAAATTCTATAATATCTATCATTCTATTAGAAAAGCCCCATTCATTATCATACCAAGCTGAAATTTTTCCCATATATTTTCCAATTGTCTTCGTTAGCGTTGCATCTACAATAGCAGAAGCTGGATTATGGTTAAAATCAATAGATACCAACTTTTCATCAGTAATCTCTAAAATTTTCTTCCTTTTATTGCTAAATTTTTTAAAAGCAAAGTTAATTGAATTAATATCCAAAATCTTTTTTGTGCAAAATACAAATTCAATTAGAGAAACATTTGGCGTGGGAACTCTCATAGCCACGCCTTCAAGTTTGCCTTTTAATGATGGGATAATTTCACCAATTGTTTTTGAGGCACCTGTTGAGGTTGGTACAATTGATAAACTTGCCGACCTGGCCCTTCTTGGGTCTTTATGGGAGTTATCAAGTATTCTTTGATCGGATGTGAAGGCATGTATAGTTGTCATAAAACCTTTTTCTATATAAAAATTTTTGTGCAGCACATAAGCTACAGGAGCCAGACAATTTGTTGTACAAGATGCAGCGGATATTATTTTATCTTTTATATTGATTTCTTTTTCATTTACACCAAATACAATTGTTTTATCCGCATTTTTGCATGGTGCTGAAACAATAACTTTTTTAGCACCATTTTTCAAATGTGGTAATAATTTTTCTTTTGAATTAAATTTCCCAGTACACTCTAAAACAATATCTACTCCAAACTTGCTCCACTTAATTTTGTCTAAATCAGTTTCTTGACTGAATGATATTCTTTTTTTATTTATTGATAAATAATTTTTCCCAAAATCAATAACTGCATCAAATTTTCCATGTATAGAGTCATATTTAATTAGTTTTGAACACTGTTCAGGACTTGTTCTATTATTAATATGTTTTATTTCTAAGTTTTTATTTTTTGACTCAGCAATGGAACGAACAATCATTCTGCCTATTCTGCCCATTCCATTTATACCAATTTTAATTTTCATATTTTTTTTTTAATTTCTCTAATAATTTCCCTTGAATTTAATCCAAAGTGATCATAAATTTTTTTATATGGCGCACTCTTGCCAAAAGTATTTATTCCGAAATTTAATCCCTTTTTGCCTGTATATTTTTTCCAAAAACCACTTTCTGATGCCTCTATAGAAATCACTAAAGAACTTTCGTTAAGTATCTTATTTTGGTATCTTTCACTTTGCTGATCAAATAATTCTTGGCATGGCATTGAGATGACTTTTGAATAAATCTTTTCTGTGGCTAATTTATGACTTATCTCACAAGCCAAACTAGTTTCAGATCCAGATGATAAGATGGTAAGTTTTATTCTTCTAGACGTTCTAAAGATCTCGTACGCACCTAAAGAGCTTTTATTACTCCTCTCTAATTTTGTTCTCACGGGATTTACGCTTTGTCTAGTTAATGCAATTACACTTGGTGCATTCTTATTTTTTAAAGCTAACTCCCAACATTCGAATGTTTCAATTAAATCTGCTGGCCTAAATACATTTAAATTTGGAATTGATCTAAGACTAGCTAATTGTTCTATTGGTTGATGTGTCGGTCCATCTTCTCCTAGTCCAATTGAGTCATGAGACAAAACATATATTACTCTCTGTCTCATCATTGCTGCCAATCTAATTGATGGCTTACAATAATCACTAAAAATTAAAAAGGTGCCACCATAAGGTATTATATTACTATGTAGTGACAGCCCGTTCATTATTCCACACATTGCGTGTTCTCTAACACCATAATGAATATAATTTCCTTCAAAATTATTTGGCTTAATTATTTTATGGTTTTTTGTTTTAGTGTTGTTTGATCCTGCTAAATCAGCTGATCCACCTATTAATAATCTTGATTTAGATATGATATTTAAAAACATTTCCGAAGATTTTCTAGTTGCAATGGGTTTTAATGTTTCTAGGTATTCTTTTTGAACATTTATAATTGAATATTTGTTTTTTTTAACCAAGTCATTATTTTTTAAAAATATTTTAATATTTTTTCTTTCTTTAATAGATTTTTTTGCAGAACGTTTACCTATTCTTCTCCACTCTTTAAGAATTGACTTGGGTATTACAAAACTATCATAATTCCATTTCAATCTTTTTCTAACTAATTTAACCTCATCCTCTCCAAGAGGACTTCCATGTGCTGAGGCTTTTCCACTTTTGTTTGGGGAACCAAATCCAATTTTTGTTTTACAAGAAATAGCAACTGGTTTTTTAGAATTTTGTGCTTTTCTCAATGCTTTGTTAATTTCATTAAAATTATGGCCATTAATATTTATATAATCCCAACCATAGCTATTGAATCTTTTCTTGTGATTATCAGATACCGCCAAATTTGTGGGTCCGTCTATTGAAATTGAATTATTATCGAACAACAAAATTAAATTTTTTAGTTTTAGATGACCAGCAAGACTTAAAGCTTCATGACTTATTCCCTCCATTAAACAACCATCTCCAGCTAACACGTAAGTTTTATGGTTAATCATTTTTTTACCATATATTGATTTCAATATTTCCTCAGATAAAGCAAAACCCACGGCATTTGAAATTCCTTGTCCTAATGGGCCTGTAGTAGTTTCTATGCCGCTATTCTTTTCATATTCTGGATGGCCAGCACATATTGAGTTTAATTGTCTAAAATTTTTTATATCTTTTAAAGATACGCTTTTATACCCCGTTAAATACAACAAGGAATATAAAAGCATTGAACCATGACCCGCTGAAAGTATAAATCTATCTCTATTCACCCAACCTGGATTTTTTGGGTCAAATTTTAAAAAGTTTTTGAACAGTATAGTTGCAACATCTGCCATACCCATTGGCATTCCTGGGTGGCCTGAATTGGCTTTTTGAACCGCATCAATAGACAAAAATCTAATTGCATTAGCTAATTCTTTATTAATATTTTTCAAAAATTATCCTGTATAGACTTAGACGACTCAATTTAATAATATAAATTTATATATGAATTCTTTTAATGAAAAAGAAAAAAAACTTCAAGATGCCTTGAATAAACTTAACTCATTAGAAGTTCAAAGTACTAATAAAGTAAAAACTTTGGAAGAACAAAAAAATCAATTACAAATTGAAAAGAATGAGATTCAGTCTAAATTTTCAATGTTGGAGATAGAATTTAGTGAACTAAAATCAAAAATAGATAAATTAAACAATCAAAATTTAAAAGAGAAAAATAATGTATTAAACTTTGAAGAAAAGATAGATGAATTGAACCAGGAGACTGAAAGTTTGATTGAG
>CACNFY010000018.1 GCA_902619925.1 uncultured Pelagibacteraceae bacterium | reverse complement strand
CTATTACAGAGATATACAAAGTGTTAAGACCTGGAGAACCTCCAACAATTGATATAGCTTCACAAATTTTTAATAATTTATTTTTTAGTTCTGATCGCTACGATTTATCTGACGTAGGTAGAGTAAAAATGAATTCTCGTTTAGAACTAAAATGTTCTGATAAAATCACAATTTTAAGAAATGACGATATATTAGCTATAATCAAAAAAATGTTAGATTTAAGAGATGGAAAAGATGAAGTTGATGATATTGACCATTTAGGTAATAGAAGAGTGAGATCAGTGGGTGAACTTGTTGAAAATCAAGCAAGGATTGGTGTTTACAGAATGGAAAGAGCAATCAAAGAAAAAATGACTACACTTGATGTTGAGTCAGCTATGCCACAAGATCTAATTAATGCAAAGCCTTTAACCATTTCACTAAAAGATTTTTTTGCTACATCTCAATTGTCTCAGTTTATGGATCAAACTAATCCACTTTCTGAAATAACTCATAAAAGAAGAGTTTCTGCACTTGGTCCTGGTGGACTTACGCGTGAAAGAGCAGGATTTGAGGTTAGGGATGTGCACCCAACACATTATGGTAGAATTTGTCCAATAGAAACACCTGAAGGTCCTAATATTGGTTTAATAAATAGTCTTTCTACTTATTCTAAAATTAATAAATATGGTTTTATTGAAAGCCCTTACAAAAAAGTTGTTAATGGTATCGTGCAAGACAATATAGAATACTTATCAGCAATGGAAGAAACCAAATATACAATCGCACAAGCAAACTCTATATTAGATAAAAATGGTAAATTTACTGAGGAATTGGTCTCTTGTAGAGAGAATTTAGATTTTATATTAGCAAAACCAGAAAATATTGATTACATTGATGTATCACCTAAACAACTAGTTTCAGTAGCAGCATCATTAATTCCTTTTTTAGAGAATGATGATGCAAACAGAGCTTTAATGGGATCAAATATGATGAGACAAGCTGTTCCATTATTAAAACCTGAAGCACCGCTTGTTGGTACTGGAATCGAAAGCGATGTAGCATTAGACTCAGGTGTAACTATAGTAGCGAAAAGAGACGGAACTGTAGACAAAATTGATGGTAAAAGAATAGTAATAAAAGCTACTAATGAAAAAGATTATTCAAAGTCAGGAGTAGATATATATAACTTACAAAAATTTAAAAGATCTAATCAAAATACTTGTATAAATCAAAAACCTTTAGTTAGAGTTGGCGATAAAGTAATGAACGGTGATATAATAGCCGATGGACCGTCAACAAAAATTGGAGAGCTAGCCTTAGGTAAAAATGTTACTGTAGCATTTATGCCTTGGCAGGGGTACAACTTTGAGGATTCTATTTTAATCTCAGAGAGATGTGTAACAGATGATGTTTTTACATCAATTCATATAGAAGAATATGAGGTTATGGCGAGAGATACTAAATTAGGAGAAGAGGATATCACGAGAGATATACCGAATGTAAACGAAGAAGCCCTTAAAAACCTGGATGAGTCTGGGATAGTTTATATTGGAGCTGAAGTCAAACCTGGTGATATTCTAGTTGGAAAAGTCACTCCCAAAGGAGATTCTGCCTCTGGAGCTGAGGAAAAACTTTTAAGATCAATATTTGGTGAAAAAGCTATTGATGTGACAGACACATCATTGAAAATGCCAAGTGGAAGCGGCGGCATAGTCGTGGATGTCAGAGTATTTAATCGACATGGAATAGAAAAAGATGAGAGATCAATCACGATTGAGAGATCTGAAATAGAGAGTGTTCAACAAGATAAAAATGTTGAGGAAGAAATTTTAGAGCGAAGCATAAAGTTAAGGGCAGTACAAATATTATCAGGTATCAAATTATCAAAAAAAATTAAAGACATCAATGTAGGTGATATACTTGATGAAAGTAAAATTTTCCAAATACCTTTATCAGATCTTTTCAAAATAGACTTAGAGGATAATTCTAAAAATGATGCGTTTATTAAACTTAAGGAGCAATATGAGCTTGCAAAAGCTGATATTTTGGAAAGATTCGAAGATAAGGTACTAAAAATAAAACAAGGTGATGATTTACTACCTAGCGTAATGAAGATGGTAAAAGTTTTTGTTGCAATTAAAAGACGTCTTAGACCTGGAGACAAGATGTCTGGAAGACACGGTAACAAAGGTGTTGTCAGCAAAATTGTACCTGTAGAAGATATGCCTTATCAAGATAACGGAAAACCTGTTGATATAGTTTTAAATCCTTTAGGTGTACCAAGCAGAATGAATGTTGGTCAAATACTAGAGACACACCTTGGATGGGCTTGTACAGAGCTTGGTGAGCAGATCAAAAAATTAATTAATGAAAATAATAAAAAAATGGAAAAATCAGAGAAAATCACTAAAGTTTTAAAAAATATCTATGGTAACGAAATCTACGATAATAAAGTTAAAAAACTAAATGATAATGAATTTAAAGATTTATGCGATAATATTCAAAATGGCGTACCAATCTCAACTCCAGTTTTTGATGGAGCGAAAGAAAATGATGTTACAGAAATGCTAAAATTGTCAAATCTGCCAGCATCTGGTCAAACATTTTTGTGGGATGGAAGAACTGGTGAAAAATTTGACAGACCAGTTACTGTTGGTACTATTTACATGCTTAAACTTCATCATTTAGTTGAAGATAAAATACATGCTAGATCTACTGGTCCTTATAGCCTAGTAACACAACAACCTTTAGGTGGAAAAGCCCAACTTGGTGGACAAAGATTTGGTGAAATGGAGGTTTGGGCATTAGAAGCATATGGTGCATCTTATACTTTACAAGAAATTTTTTGATTTGTAATTTTCAGGATCAAATTTTGTTTTCCATTTATTTAATTTTTTATCAAATATACACTCTTCTTTATCATAAAATTCGTTTACTATATCATCTTTGGAATAACCTAATGCTTGAAGAAGTGTACTAACTAAAAGTTTTTTTTTTCTATCAATTCTAAAATACAAAAGATCTTTAACGTCAAACTCAAAATCTAACCATGACCCTCTGTTAGGTATAACTCTGCAATTAAAAAGAAGTTTACCACTAGCATGAGATTTTCCATTATCATGATCAAAAAATACTCCTGGGCTTCTATGCATTTGATTAACTACAACTCTTTGAACGCCATTAGTTATAAAAGTACCGCTGTTTGTCATCATTGGTACTTCACCCATATAAACCTCTTGTTCTTTTGCTGATAAGATATCTTTAGTGTTTTCTTCTTGATTAATATCAAACACAACTAATCTTAATGTACATTTAAGTGCTGCTGAATATGTTAAGCCTCTTGCTATACATTCATCAACATCAAACTTTGGTTTTTCTAGTCTGTATGAAACATATTCTAAAGAAGCCTTATCATTTAGATCGTCTATTGGAAATATACTCTTAAATACTCTATCAAAACCTTTAATTAGATGGCTTTCGACTTTTTGATTATTATCAGTAAGTTCATTATATGAGTTTTTTTGTACTTCAATCAGATTTGGTATTGATAAACTTTCTTTAAGTTTACCAAAACTTTTTCTAATATTTTTTTTTTCTGTAAAAGATAATCCCATTAATAATACTGGTCTATAAATAAACCAGTTTTTTTAAATTTTATTAATTACTTAAGTTCAACTTTAGCACCAGCAGCTTCAAGTTTTTTCTTTATTTCTTCAGCTTCTTGTTTTTTAACGCCTGCTTTTACTTCTTTAGGTGCGCCTTCAACTAAATCTTTTGCTTCTTTTAAACCAAGCGATGTAACTGCTCGTACTTCTTTAATAACATTAATTTTTTTATCACCTGCTGACGCAAGAACAATTGTGAATTCATCTTTTTCTTCTTCTGGTGCTGCGCCTGCTCCAGCTGTTGGAGCCGCTGCTACAGCTGCTGCTGCAGTCACACCCCATTTTTCTTCTAGTTGTTTTGATAGTTCAGCTGCTTCAACAACTGTAAGATTTGATAGTTCATCTATAATTTTATTTAAGTCTGCCATAATATTTGCCCTGAATTATTTTTTTGATTTTTCAAGCGCCAAAATAGCGATTTTTGAGGCAGGTGCAAGTAAAATACTTGCTATTTTTTGCGCAGGTGATCTCAAAATTCCTATTATTTTGGCCCTAGCTTCGTCTAAAGTAGGTAGGGTTGCTACATTTTGTACTCCAGCAACATCTAAAACATCATTACCCATGATTCCTCCCAAAATCTTTAAATTATCATGATCTTTAGAAAAATTAGTTAGTATTTTTGCAGATGTAATTGCATCTTGAGATAAAGCAACAGCCGTAGGTCCTTTGAATAAATCACTAAGTTCTTTGCATCTTGTATTTTCTAAAGCTAATTTTGTAATTCTATTTTTTGTAATTTTAAATTGTATCCCATGTTCTCTCATTTTTGATCTTAATTCATCTAGTTGAGATACGGTCAAACCCTGATAATGAGCTACAATCACAGCTTCAGACTTATCAAACTGTGTTTTCATTTCATTTATGTATAACTTTTTTTTTTCTTTACTCATCATAATTAAATACTCTTATCCAATTTTAATTTAAAAGAAACACCCATTGTAGATGTAATAAAACAAGATTTTATTAAATTACCTTTTATATTGTTATTACCTTTTTCTTTATCCAATGTATCTAAAATCGACTGAAAATTTTTAATTAAATCCTCGTCTGTGAATGATTTTTTTCCTATGCTAACACCTATATTTCCGTCCTTATCATTTCTAATCTCAACTTGTCCAGATTTAGCATTCTTAACTGCTTCTGAAATATTTTCACTAACAGTTCCAAGTTTAGGATTTGGCATTAACCCTTTTGGACCTAGAATTTTACCTAATTTTGATAATTTAACCATCATTGATGGTGTACATATTAGTTTTTCAAAATTTGTTTCTCCAGATTTAATTTTTTCTATTAAATCATCTGAGCCAACAATTTCAGCACCTGCATCTTTAGCGATTTTTAATTTATCTTCTTCACAAACAACTGCTACTTTTACATCTTTGCCAGTTCCACATGGTAAATTAACTGCCGTTCGAATATTTACCTCACTTTTTTTTTGTTTGTTATTAATTTGAAAACTAAGATCAATAGACTCGTCAAACTTTGTTGTACAATTTTTCTTAACTAGATTCAAAATTTGATCAATAGAATCTGTTTTATCAATTTTCTCAAGTTTTTTAAATCTCTTTGATGACATTAATCTTTTACCTCTATACCCATTGATCTTGCAGAACCAGCTATTATTTTTGAAGCCTCCTCTAAATCATGAGCATTTAAATCTGACATTTTCTTCTTTGCAATCTCCTCTAATTGTTTTTTACTTATGGATGCAACAATATTTCTCCCTGGTTCACTAGATCCGCTTTTTAATTTTACAGCTTCTTTAATAAAGTGACTAGCAGGAGGTGACTTAATTATAAAATCAAATTTCTTATCTTTATAAACAGTAATAATAACCGGCACAGGTTTTCCCATAAACTCTTTAGTTTTTTCATTAAATGCTTTACAGAACTCCATAATATTAATTCCTCTTTGTCCAAGCGCTGGACCAACAGGTGGCGCAGGATTTGCTTGTCCGCCATTAATCTGTAATTTGACATAACCTGAAATTTCTTTTTTAGCCATTAGCTCATTTTCTCCACTTGATTATACTCTAAATCTACTGGTGTTGGTCTACCAAATATAGAGACAGAGACTTTTAACCTCGATTTTTCCTCATCAATGTCCTCTACAAGTCCACTAAATGATGCAAATGGTCCATCTATAACTTGAACTTTCTCACCAACGTTATATTCAACACTTGATTTAGGTTGTGCTACTCCATCTTTAATTTGACCTAGAATTTTTTCAATTTCTTTGTCAGAAACTGGAACAGGCGTTCCTTTAGATCCTAAAAAGCCGCTGACTTTTTTTATGTTTTTGATCATATGATAAATATTATTATCCATTTCACTTTTAATTAATACATATCCTGGAAAATATTTTTTTTTTCTCTGGACTCTCTTTCCTCTTTTTACCTCAGTTATATCGTGTGTTGGGACTATAATTTCCTCAATTTTTTCAGATATTTTAGCCTTTTCTGCTTCTTCTTTAATATGTTGAGCAACTTTATTTTCAAAACTTGAATATGATTGAACTATATACCAATTTTTCATTTAAAAACTCACTTTTAATAAAATTTCTAATAAAAATTTAAAAATTTGATCCATCAAAAGAAAAAAAATTGATGCAATTATAGCCATGGCTACAACCATAAGAGTACCTTGCAAAGTTTCTTTTCCAGTCGGCCAAGTGACTTTGAATGCCTCTTGCTTCACATCTTGTATAAATTTCAAAGGGTTTTTCATAATATTTAAAAAATTATTCTGGCAGGAGCGGAGGGAATCGAACCCCCAACCTCCGGTTTTGGAGACCGGCGCTCTACCAATTGAGCTACACTCCTAAAGGAGTTTACTCTATAATCTTCGTTACTACTCCAGCTCCTACTGTTCTACCACCCTCTCTAATCGCAAAATTTAATTTTTCACTCATAGCAATTGGTGTGATTAATTTAACAGTGAATTTAGCATCGTCACCTGGCATTACCATTTCAGTGCCTGATGGCAATTCTACTTCACCTGTTACATCTGTTGTTCTAAAATAAAATTGAGGTCTATATTTAGTAAAAAAAGGAGTATGTCTTCCACCCTCTTCTTTTTTTAAAACATATGCTTGAGCCTCAAATTTAGTATGTGGTGTAACTGAACCAGGTTTTGCTAAAACTTGACCTCGTTCTACATCAGTTCTTTCAACTCCCCTTAATAGTGCACCGATATTGTCTCCAGCTTCACCTGTGTCAAGAATTTTTCTAAACATTTCTACACCTGTGCAAACTGATTTTTTAGTATCTCTAATCCCAACAATCTCAATTTCCTCACCAGTTTTTACAACACCTTGTTCAACTCTACCAGTTACTACAGTACCTCTTCCAGAAATTGAAAAAACATCCTCAACAGGCATCAAAAATGGTTTGTCTTTAGGTCTATCAGGTTGAGGTATATGTTCGTCAACTGCTTTCATAAGTTCCATAATTGCATTTTTACCAACAGCTTCATCTTTACCCTCTACTGCTGCTAAAGCTGATCCTTTTATAATTGGCGTTTTGTCACCAGGGAATTTATAAGAGTTTAATAGATCTCTAATTTCCTCCTCAACTAAATCTATCATTTCTTTGTCGTCTACTTGATCGACTTTATTTAGAAATACAACAATTGCTGGAACTCCAACTTGTCTTGCAAGCAAAATATGTTCTCTAGTTTGAGGCATCGGTCCATCAGCAGCATTAACTACTAAAATTGCTCCGTCCATTTGTGCTGCACCTGTAATCATGTTTTTTACATAGTCAGCGTGACCTGGACAGTCAACGTGAGCGTAATGTCTCTTTTCAGTTTCATATTCTACGTGAGCAGTAGATATTGTTATACCTCTCTCTTTTTCCTCAGGCGCTTTATCAATTTGATCGTATGCAACAAACTGAGCACCACCTGCCTCAGCTAATACTTTTGTTATAGCAGCCGTTAATGTTGTTTTTCCATGATCAACGTGTCCGATTGTACCTATGTTACAATGCGGTTTGCTTCTATTAAATTTTTCTTTAGACATTACTTTGTATACCTCACTTTATATTTATCATTTGTTTAAATTGGAGCGGGTAAAGGGAATCGAACCCTTACATCCAGCTTGGAAGGCTAGCGTTCTACCATTGAACTACACCCGCATCACCCAAGTTTAACACTCCGTTATTTAATCTGTTGAATGGTGGAGGGGGAAGGATTCGAACCTTCGAAGACCGAAGTCAACGGGTTTACAGCCCGCCCCATTTGACCGCTTTGGTACCCCTCCAAATAGCAGGGGAAGCGCCCCCTTGTTCAATAAGATTAAACAACAGAGGTTTTATATATTTTTATTGTATAATTGCAATATATGAAATTTTGGTAAAAGATTGAGAAAAATTAGATAAAATAGGACTATTTATGCAAAATAAATCATCATTTTTTGTAGTTGGAAAACATGCTGTAATGGAGGCATTAAAAAATCCCAAAAGGAAAGTTTTAAGATTATTCTTAACGGAGGAAAGCAAAAAAACTATTCATAAATTAAGCCCAAGAAAAAACCTATTAAAAAATCAGAAAATTTATTTCAAAACAAAAAAGGAACTAGACAAATACTGTGGTAAGGATGATCTTCTACACCAAGGTTTTGTCGCTGAATTAGAGTATCTAGATTTAATGGATATTAAAGAATTTATTAAAAATAAAAGTAATTTAAATTTTGTTTGTTTAGATGAGGTCACCGATCCAAGAAATATAGGTTCCGTTATAAGAAGTGCTGCGT
>CACNFY010000017.1 GCA_902619925.1 uncultured Pelagibacteraceae bacterium | reverse complement strand
AAGTTCAAAATTATTAAAAAAAAATGGGAGACTTATAATTGAAATTGATAATAAGCAAATGTCCAGGGTAAAAAAAATGCTGATAAATGAAAAGTTTTACGTAAACAAATTAAGTAAAGATTTTTCTGGTAATATAAGAAATATAATATCAACAAGAATATAGTTATGAAAAATTTAAAATATAATTTTAGAAAAAATAGATTTAGATCAAATAATGATAGGTCTTTCAAAAAAAATGGAAAAATTCATACCTTTAATTCTGATTTGAGTGTAACAAACGATTTTTCAAGAAAAAAAATTAATAGGAATATAAATACATCAAAATTAATCGAAAAATATACAGAGCTTGCAAAAGAGGCTTTATCAAATGGTGATAAAATTCTCTCTGAGAATTACTTTCAACATGCGGATCATTTTACCAGAGTTTCTGAAGAAAAAAATCTTGGAAAAATTAACAAAAATTTATTTGACAATCAAAATAATCCAAAAATAGACAGTGATACTCCAAAGATTAGTTCTGATTAAACTATTCACCTAAATCAATTAGCTCAGCCTTCAAAACATTTGTATTGATTTTTTTTATTTCAAATTTCTTTCTATCACTACCTTTCAAAGTTTTACCGGATGGAAGTCTTAGTGTTTGAGAATTTATTTTTTTATTGTTCTCAATAACCTCGTAGTGTAAGTGTGGACCAGTAGACATACCTGTAGACCCAACATATCCAATAATTTGTCCTTGAATAACTTTCTGACCTTTCTTAATTCCTTTTGCGAATTTAGACATGTGAGCGTAAACTGTTGTGTATGTGGAGTTATGTTTTATTTTTACACAATTACCTCCACCACCACACCAAGATGCTTTTAATACTGTACCATCTCCCGAGGCCATTATAGGCGTACCAGTTGGCGCTGCAAAATCTGTACCTGTATGCATTTTTGTAAAACCAAGTATAGGATGTTTTCTTTTTCCAAAACTTGAGGATAATCTTGCACCATTAATTGGTGTTTTCATGAGAGTCTTTCTAACACTTCTTCCTCTATTATCAAAAAATTCAACCTTACCATCTGTCTCAAACATATAAAGAGGATACTCTTTACCTCTTAATATCATATTTGCAAAAATTATATTTCCAGTCTCAATAACTTGTTTTTTTTCATTTATAAATTTTTCGTATATTATTTGATAAGAATCATTTTTCCAAATATCTCTTTGAAAATCAATTTCAAAACCATATATTCTTGCAAATTCTATAATAATATTTGGAGGTATTTTCTGGGTCATAGCACTAGAGTATAAACTGCTTGAGATTAGGGATTCCTTGTAATCAAGTTTCTTTTTTAAATTTTTTTCTATTTCACGTGATAAAAAATTACTATCTCCTCCAACTCTTGACAGCAAAAAATCCTTTTTTTTTGTTAAAGAAATCTTTAGATTCATGACTCTTACTTTCTCTAATCTGTCTAACATGAATTCAAATTTTTGATTTTTATATATATTACTTATATTGTTTTTTTTTAATTCCTCTAAAACTAATTTTTTCTCTTTATTATCTATTTCAAAGTTATTAAATATTTTTTCAATTGTATCTCCTTCATTAACAGTGTAGGTTATCTTCTTATATCGCGGTTCAAAACTCTCAAAAATAGAGTTAATGGTTTTATTTAAATAAATATTTTTCAAAAGTTTCTCGATTTCAGCCATCTCATTTTTCTTATATGAGTTGTAAATATGTGCTGAAATTAGACTTAGAAGTAGTAGTAATATTATACTTATAACTCCTATGTATTTTTGAATTACTAATATTGAACCTAATTTTTTCATAGAAAAGTCTAATTATTGCGCTTTTTTAACATACTTTTTTAAATCTAATAGCTTGATTTCCAGCAATTTTAGCATATAAGCGTCACACTCAGCATTATTTTAAGCTGTATTTATTAGGTTTTTAAAGCCTAATTAGCTATTTTATTTGTTAAAATTGAGAAGAGAAGTGTGGACGGTTAAGGTTACCAAATTTGTCGTACACACTTCAACATTACATAAACATTATTCTTAGTGTTTATGTAGAAGCTAGTGTGCGCCGTTTTTAAACTTGAGAGTTTGATCATGGCTCAGAACGTACGCTGGCGGCACGCCTAATACATGCAAGTCGAACGGAGTAGCAATACTTAGTGGCAGACGGGTGAGTAACATGTGGGTATCTTCCCTTTGGTGAGGAATAACACGAGGAAACTTGTGCTAATACCTCATAAGTCTTTACGGAGAAAGCTTTATGCGCCATTGGATGAGCCCGCACTTGATTAGTTTGTTGGTGGGGTAATGGCCTACCAAGACTTTGATCAATAGCTGATTTGAGAGGATGATCAGCCACATTGGGACTGAGACACGGCCCAAACTCCTACGGGAGGCAGCAGTAGGGAATCTTGCACAATGGGGGAAACCCTGATGCAGCGATGCCGCGTGAGTGAAGAAGGCCTTTGGGTTGTAAAGCTCTTTCGTCGGGGAAGAAAATGACTGTACCCGAATAAGAAGGTCCGGCTAACTTCGTGCCAGCAGCCGCGGTAATACGAAGGGACCTAGCGTAGTTCGGAATTACTGGGCTTAAAGAGTTCGTAGGTGGTTAAAAAAGTTGGTGGTGAAATCCCAGAGCTTAACTCTGGAACTGCCATCAAAACTTTTTAGCTAGAGTATGATAGAGGAAAGCAGAATTTCTAGTGTAGAGGTGAAATTCGTAGATATTAGAAAGAATACCAATTGCGAAGGCAGCTTTCTGGATCATTACTGACACTGAGGAACGAAAGCATGGGTAGCGAAGAGGATTAGATACCCTCGTAGTCCATGCCGTAAACGATGTGTGTTCGACGTTGGAAATTTATTTTTCAGTGTCTCAGCGAAAGCAATAAACACACCGCCTGGGGAGTACGACCGCAAGGTTAAAACTCAAATGAATTGACGGGGACCCGCACAAGTAGTGGAGCATGTGGTTTAATTCGAAGATACGCGCAGAACCTTACCAACACTTGACATGTTCGTCGCGACTTTAAGAGATTAAAGTTTTCGGTTCGGCCGGACGAAACACAGGTGCTGCATGGCTGTCGTCAGCTCGTGTCGTGAGATGTTGGGTTAAGTCCCGCAACGAGCGCAACCCTCACTTTTAGTTGCCATCATTTAGTTGGGCACTCTGAAAGAACTGCCAGTGATAAGCTGGAGGAAGGTGGGGATGACGTCAAGTCCTCATGGCCCTTACGTGTTGGGCTACACACGTGCTACAATGGCACTCACAATAGGAAGCAAGATGGCGACATTTAGCAAATCCTAAAAAGGTGCCTCAGTTCGGATTGTACTCTGCAACTCGAGTACATGAAGCTGGAATTACTAGTAATCGCGGATCAGCGCGCCGCGGTGAATGCGTTCCCGGGTCTTGTACACACCGCCCGTCACACCATGGGAGTTGGTTCTACCTTAAGGCAAAGCCTAAAAACTTTGACCACGGTATAGTCAGCGACTGGGGTGAAGTCGTAACAAGGTAGCCGTAGGGGAACCTGCGGCTGGATTACCTCCTTTCTAAGGATGATTAAGAAAAATTTCTTAATCTAAATAATTTACAGGTTAATGTTGACCGTCCTCATTTCTCTTTTCAATATGTGTTTCTGTAGTCTCTATATATGGGCCGGTAGCTCAGTTGGTTAGAGCACACCCTTGATAAGGGTGGGGTCGAAAGTTCGAGTCTTTCTCGGCCCACCAAATTCTGGGGGATTAGCTCAGCTGGGAGAGCGCCTGATTTGCATTCAGGAGGTCAGCGGTTCGATCCCGCTATCCTCCACCAAAAGAAACCTAGTTATTTTAAATGTAAATAAATTAATTAATATCAATATCTATATCCGATTGTTTATTGTTAAATAAACAATCAAAAATGTTTTTAAACATTTTAAAAAATTTGATTCTCACAGAATTTTTTTCTGTGCATAAATCAAGCGTTTAAGGGCGTGTGGCGGATGCCTTGGCACTAAAAGACGATGAAGGACGTGGTATACTGCGATAAGTTTCGGGGAACTGTATGCAAGTTTTGATCCGAAAATTTCCGAATGGGGAAACCCTACACTTTATGTGTAACTTTAAATTGAATACATAGATTTAAAGAGATAACCTGGAGAACTGAAACATCTAAGTAACCAGAGGAAAAGAAATCAATTGAGATTCCGTTAGTAGTGGCGAGCGAAACCGGAATAGGCCAGTAGTTTAATTAAGAAAACTTGAATAGTTTGGAAATGCTAACCAAAGAGGGTGATAGTCCTGTAAAGGTAATGCTTAATTAAATTCATGAGTAAAGCGGGACACGTGAAATCTTGCTCGAATATAGGGGGACCACCCTCTAAGCCTAAATACTCTTTAGTGACCGATAGTGAACTAGTACCGTGAGGGAAAGGTGAAAAGAACCCCTATTAGGGGAGTGAAATAGAACCTGAAACTGCATGCCTACAATCAGTCGAAGCTCTTTTTAGAGTGACGGCGTACCTTTTGTATAATGGGTCAGTGACTTAATTTATAAAGCAAGCTTAAGCCATCTAGGTGTAGGCGTAGCGAAAGCAAGTCTTAATAGGGCGATTAGTTTTATGAATTAGACCCGAAAACGAATGAGCTTACCATGAGCAGGTTGAATGCAAGGTAACACTTGCTGGAGGACCGAACCAGTTGACGTTGAAAAGTCTTTGGATGACTTGTGGTAAGGGGTGAAAGGCCAACCAAATTCGTAGATAGCTGGTTTTCCGCGAAAACTATTTAGGTAGTGCGATGAGTAAATATGTATTTAGAGGTAGAGCACTAAATGGGCTAGGGGGAAGAGATTCTTACCAAACCTAATAAAACTCCGAATGCTAAATATAGTTCCTCATCAGACAGACTGTGGGTGCTAAGGTCCATGGTCGAGAGGGAAAAAGCCCAGACCACCAGATAAGGTCCCAAAATTGTGATTAAGTGTGAAAGGATGTGGAAATTCCTTAACAGCCGGGAGGTTGGCTTAGAAGCAGCCATCCTTTAAAGATAGCGTAACAGCTCACCGGTCTAATAGAGTTTCTGCGCCGAAGATGTAACGGGGCTAAAATCATATACCGAATCTGTGGGTTTGCAAAATTTTCGAATTTTGCAAGCGGTAGCGGAACGTTCTGTAAGCCTGTAAAGGAGTACCCGCGAGGGACTCTGGAGGTATCAGAAGTGCGAATGCTGACATAAGTAACGATAAATAAAGTGAAAAACTTTATCGCCGAAAATCCAAGGGTTTCTGCGCAAGGTTAATCCGCGCAGAGTTAGTCGGCCCCTAAGGCGAGGGCGAGAGCCGTAGTCGATGGAAATAAGGTTAATATTCCTTAACCAGATGGTAGTGACGAATTTCGTAAGTTGTAAACTCTTAATGGATTGAGTTTGCCGCGAAGAAGTTCCAGGAAATAGCTCCATCATTAGACCGTACCCTAAACCGACACAGGTGGATTAATAGAGTATATTTAGGCGCTTGAGAGAATGATGTTGAAGGAACTCGGCAAAATGCTTCTGTAACTTCGGGATAAAGAAGACCTTTTTGTAGGCAACTATAAGAAGGTGGCACAAGCCAGGGAGAAGCGACTGTTTATCAAAAACACAGGGCTCTGCTAACACGTAAGTGGATGTATAGGGTCTGACGCCTGCCCGGTGCTGGAAGGTTAATGCGATGGGTGCAAGCTCATTTCTGAAGCCCCAGTAAACGGCGGCCGTAACTATAACGGTCCTAAGGTAGCGAAATTCCTTGTCGGGTAAGTTCCGACCTGCATGAATGGCGTAACGATTTCTCCGCTGTCTCCAACATCAACTCAGTGAAATTGAATTCTCCGTGAAGATGCGGAGTTCGCGTAGTTAGACGGAAAGACCCCGTGCACCTTTACTGCAACTTTACATTGGTGTTAGGAAAAACATATTTAGCATAGGAGGGAGACATTGAAGCAAAGGCGTCAGCTTTTGTGGAGTCAACAGTGAAATACCTCTTTTGTTTTTCTTGGCATCTAACTGATCACCGTTATCCGGTATCAAGACATTGTATGGTGGGTAGTTTGACTGGGGCGGTCGCCTCCCAAATAGTAACGGAGGCGTGCGAAGGTAAGCTCAGAACGGTCAGAAATCGTTCTTAGAGTGCAATGGCAGAAGCTTGCCTGACTGCGAGACTGACAAGTCAAGCAGAGTCGAAAGACGGTCATAGTGATCCGGTGGTTCTGAGTGGAAGGGCCATCGCTCAACGGATAAAAGGTACGCCGGGGATAACAGGCTGATACTGCCCAAGAGCTCATATCGACGGCAGTGTTTGGCACCTCGATGTCGGCTCATCACATCCTGGGGCTGGAGCAGGTCCCAAGGGTTTGGCTGTTCGCCAATTAAAGTGGTACGTGAGCTGGGTTCAGAACGTCGTGAGACAGTTCGGTCCCTATCTGCTATGCGTGTAGAAGAATTGAGAGGAGTTGACCCTAGTACGAGAGGACCGGGTTGAACATACCACTGGTGGACCGGTTGTAGCGCCAGCTGCAGTGCCGGGTAGCTAAGTATGGACGAGATAACTGCTGAAAGCATCTAAGCGGGAAACTCACCTCAAAACTAGTTCTTCCCATAGAGCCGTGGTAGACCACCACGTTGATAGGCTGGATGTGTAAGTGCGGTAACGTATTTAGCTGACCAGTACTAATAGCTCAATTGGCTTGATTTATGCACTGAAAAAAATTTTAATGTTATTTTGATATTATAAAATTTCCAAGAACCAACGTATCTATATTTGTCTTTTTAAAGCAGTTAAAGGCATCTTCTAAATTACACACTATCGGTTCATTGTTTATGTTGAATGAAGTATTGATTAGAATAGGACAATTAGTTTTTTCATAAAAAGTGTTTAATAATCTATGTAATTTCGGATTTTCAACACTATTAACTGTTTGTATTCTAGCTGAGTAATCAACATGTGTTACTGCTGGTACTTCTGATCTTTTAACTTTTAGTCTATCAAAGCCTTCTGTTAACCTATTTTCAGTTTCATTTAAAATTTTAATATTGTTTATCTTAGCTACTTTCAACATATAAGGGCTTGTTTCATTTATATCAAAATATTCTTTTGTCTTTTCCTCTAACACTATTGGCGCAAATGGTCTGAAACTTTCTCTAAATTTCACTTTTAAATTTAAATTTCTTTGCATTTTTTCACTTCTAGCATCAGCAATTATTGACCTATTTCCAAGTGCTCTAGGACCAAATTCCATCCTTCCTTGAAACCAACCAATAGCTTTCCCATTTATTATTTCTTCTGAAACTATCTGATATAAATCATTGTCGTTTAATTTTTTAAAATTGACGTTATTCTTATTTAAAAATTTTTCAATTTCATCATCATCAAACTCAGGGCCTAATAAAGATCCACGCATATTATCTGAATAATTATCTTTTTTTAAAGGTCTGTCTGCATTCAATTCATTATGCCAATATGCTAGACATGCACCCAATGAACCTCCAGCATCACCAGAGGCTGGTTGAATCCAGATATTATCAAAAATTTTTTCTTTTATAATTTTTCCATTTGCAACACAATTTAATGCAACTCCCCCAGCTAAACATAAATTTTTTGATCCTGTTTCTATCTTAATATTTTTACAAATTTTTAGTATGATTTCTTCTGTTACTTGTTGAATGGAACTTGCTATATTCATTTGGTCTTTTGTAATATTATTATCTCCATAGAGTCTTTGATTATTTTTAAAAAGATCATTGAATTTTGAATTAGTCATTTTTAGACCTGTTGCATAATCAAAATATGACATATCTAATTTGTAGGATCCATCATCTTTAATATCAATTAGATTATCATAAATTATTTTTTTGAATTTTGGTTCACCGTAAGGTGCCAGACCCATTAATTTGTATTCGCCATCATTTACTTTGAAACCAAGGTAATAAGTAAATGCTGAATATAATAATCCGATAGAATGTGGAAAATTTATCTCTTTCAATATGGTCAAATTTTTTCCTTCACCATGCCCTATTGTACTCGTTGCCCACTCACCAACACCATCGAGTGTTAAAATTGACGAAGAATTAAATGGACTGGGAAAAAATGCACTTGCAGCATGACTTAAATGATGTTCAGAAAATTTAAGTTTCTCAATAGTATTAAAATTTTTATCTATTTTTTTTAGCTCATCAAATAAAAGTTTTTTTTGAAATAATTTTTCTTTTAACCAAACTGGTATAGATGATAAAAAAGACTTAAAACCTATTGGTGCAAAAGCTAAATGTGTTTCCAATAATCTTTCAAATTTTAAAAATGGTTTTTCATAAAAAATTATTGCATCTATATCAGCTAGTTTAATAAGATTTTTTTTTAAAATAAATTTTATTGAGTTAGTGGGAAAAGATGAGTCATTTTTAATTCTAGTAAACCTTTCTTCTTGAACAGCGTTTAGAATCTCACCATCTCCCAATAGACAAGCAGAACTATCATGGTAATAACATGCGATCCCAAGAAGAAATTTTTTTTTCACTTATTAGAAAATTGTATATATAAATGGTGCGACCACAGTCCCTTGTGTTAAAACTATCAGTCCTCCAA
>CACNFY010000016.1 GCA_902619925.1 uncultured Pelagibacteraceae bacterium | reverse complement strand
GTTTTTTCAATATAGAAATAGTGATGAAATTAAAAAATAATTTAGGATTAATCGGTATGATGGGCTCTGGAAAATCCACTATTGGGATTGCGATAGCTAAAGCGATTAGGTTTAAATTCATTGATACTGACAAAGAAATTGAGAAAGAAGAGAAAAAATCAATTACGAAAATATTTGAGGAAAAAGGGGAAAAATATTTTAGAGAGATTGAAAAAAAAATAATTATAGAGCTATTAACCAAAGATCAAAATGTTTTTGCCTTTGGAGGTGGAAGTTTTTTAAATAAAGATGTTAGAAAAAATATAATGAAGAGAACTACCTCATTTTGGCTTAATTGGAAAAACGATACATTAATTGACAGAATTGCCGGAAGTAGAAAACGACCAAAAGTTCAAAATTTATCAACAAAAGAATTAAATGATATGATAAATAAAAGAGCAATAATTTATAAAGAAGCAAAATATAAAATTGAATGTGATGATTTAAATAAAAATGAAATATCAAAAAAAATATTAAGTTTATATATTGATGAAAAAAATTAGCGTATTAACAAATAAAAAAAGATATCCAATATATATTGGTGACAAATTGATAATTTGGATAGACTTTCTGAAAATTCAGTTCTAGATTTTCATTTATCAAGAATATCTAATCCTAAATTTGATTACATACCTAAACAAACGACACCAAAATTTATTTGGAAATATCTCTCGTCTTATAATCTTCTAGAGCAAACAAATTTAGTAGACTTAGAAGATGATCAAAAAATAATAACTATAGAAAAAGCCACTCATGAAAGAAATTATGAAGAAAAAGATTTATTGAATTTATACAAAAGATATAATTTTACATTAGAACAATTACTATCAGTCGATAAGATTTTTAAAATTTTGCCAAAACATAAATCAAGGGCTCTACTTTATCAAAGATTTTTACTTACTTATGATATTAAAGAGAAACTAAATTTAGTTAGTAAAATTAAAAAATTAATGATTGAGGATGAAATTGAAGATGCTTTTAAAATAGAATTATCTAATATTTTAAAAGAAATTAAACTTGATGAAGTACCAGCAGAATATACCACATTTTATAATGAGAATATTTTAAATGATGAAAATTTAGAAAAAAAAATTAAGTTTAATAATAAAATTTTGCATCAGTCAAAATTATTAAATTACTTTTTAAAAAATTATGATGATGATCGTGTAGCCAAAGAGGCAAATGAAATTTTAAAAAAAATAAAGTCTGACAAAAAATACATCTTTTCTAATAAAGATAAGATTCTATTGGATTCATTAGAATATGATGGAATCAAAATTAAAAAACAGTATAAAAACTTGTATGATAAAAATTCAGATATTCCAACAGACTTACAAGTGCTTATAAATAACAACGATATTGGAATGTTATTGTTAAGATTGGTCGAAATAATAGGCGAAGACAATGTCAATGATCTTGGTACAGAATCTCTATATTTCATCACTACGGTGCTTAATCAAGTTAATTTGGATCAAATTCGAAATAAAATTATAATTAATACACTTCCATTGAAAATATAGTATGCCGTTAAAACCTATTGTAACTATTCCTGATCCCGTATTAAGAAAAATTTCAGAGCCTGTTGAGAAATTAACTAATGAAGAATTAAAACTTATAAAAGATTTAGAGGATACAATGTATGAAGCTAACGGAATAGGTCTCGCAGCAATACAAGTTGGTATTCCTAAAAGAATAGTTGTAATTGATGTATCAAAAGATGCAAAGTTTAAAAAGCCTAATTATTTTATAAATCCGGTAATTAAATCATTTAGTAAAGAGACTTCTATTTACGAAGAGGGATGTTTGTCTATCCCAGAAACCTTTATAGAGATCGAAAGGCCCAAAAACGTATTAGTTGAATATATAGATATAGATGGTTTGAAGAAAGAAATGAAATGTGAAGGACTGTTATCAACTTGTATTCAACATGAAATAGAACATTGTGATGGTAAATTAATTATAGATTACCTATCAAAATTGAAAAAAGATTTTTTGATAAAAAAATTTTCCAAAAATAAATCATCTAATTCAAAAGTTATAGTTTAAATGGCAAAAATTATTTTTTTTGGAACACCAAAATTTGCATTACCTATTTTAAAAAAAATATATAACAGTAAACATGAAGTACTAATGGTATACACTCAACCTCCAAAAAAATCTTCCCGTGGTCAAAAAATAAATAAGACTGTAATTCATGAATATTCAGAAAAAGTTTCTTTAAATGTAAAGACACCTAATGATCTATTGGGTGAAGAAACTTTTTTGAATAAAATTAATTTTGATATTGGGATAGTGGTTGCTTATGGAAAGTTAATTCCTAAAGAAATTTTAAATCTATCTAAATATGGTTTTATAAATTTACACGCATCATTATTACCAAAATATAGAGGAGCGGCACCAATACAAAGATCTCTGATTAATCGAGAAAAGGAAACTGGTATAAGTTTTATGAAGATAATTGAAAAATTAGATTCAGGCCCGGTATGCCAAAAATACAAAATCGCAATAAATAAAAATGAAAATTATAATTCACTATTAGCTAGACTTAGCAGTTTAGGAGAAGATAATGTGATTGAGATTATTGAGAAAATTATTGAAAATAAAATTAAATTTGTTGATCAAAATGAACATGAAGCATCGTATGCAAAAAAAATTGAAAAATTAGATGGTAAAATAAATTGGAATGAAAGTGCTGAATTAATTCAAGCAAAAGTTAATGCACTAAATCCAAACCCAGGAGGTTGGTTTATATTTGACAACGAAAGATATAAAATTTTACGTGCTGAGATTTCCTTAACAGATGGCCAGCCAGGCGAGGTTATTAATGAAGATTTTATTGTTGGTTGTGGAAATAAATCTCTCAAAATAATAGAGATACAAAGACAAGGCAAAAAACCTCAAAATTCTAAAGAGTTTTTAATGGGTAGCAAAATAAAACCTGGTACAAAATTATTGAATGTATAGATATCAAATACTTATTGAATATGATGGCACTTCACGGATTGGTTGGCAAATTCAAAAAAAAGGTGAATCAATACAAAAAATATTACAAAAAACTTTCTCAAATGTTTTAAAAGAAAAAATTAAAATTTATGGATCAGGTAGAACCGATAAAAATGTTCACTCTATCGAGCAATCAGCACATTTTGACATCAGCTCAAAAATTCTGAATATAAATCCTGTAATTAAAACTTTAAATTATTTTCTTAATAAAAAAAATATTTCAATTTTAAGCATAAAAAAAAAGAATAATCAATTTCATGCACGACATTCAGCAAAAAAAAGAAGTTATATTTACTTAATAAGAAATCATATATCAAGATCTGTTTTGAATAAAAATAGAGAATGGCATGTAGTAAATAAAATAAATATTAATTTAATAAAAAAAGGTGCTTTAAAACTTTTAGGAACTCATGATTTTTCAACTTTTAGAGCATCTAATTGTAATTCAAGTAGTCCCATTAAAACAATTTATAAGATAAATATTTCAAAAAAAAATAATTTAATTCAAATGAGATTTATATCTAAGTCATTTCTTAAAAGTCAAGTTAGGTCGATGGTTGGATGTCTGAAGTATTTAGGCGAAAAAAAATGGACATTACATAAATTTGAACATGTTTTAAAATCTAAGAACAGGAAATATTGCGCACCACTAGCACCTCCTCATGGCCTTTATCTGGAAAAAGTTACTTATTAGAACTTTTTCTATATTTTTTATTAATCCTCCACCTAGAGCCCTCACGGACAATGTAACCACAACATTTTTTAGTGCCACATTTACAAGGAAATTGTTTGTAGTCTTCATCATAACCAAATCCATAATCATATGATAGTTCTTCACCTTTTCTTATATCTTTGATTGATGAAATCCATAATTTAAGACCTTTACCATCAACCTCACAATTTGGATCACATGAATGATTTATTAATCGCGCTGTGTTATATGAAAAATCACCATCTAAATCATACCTGCTATTTAAATTGTAAAGGTAAATTGCCTTACTGTTATCAAATTTAGGGTTTCTATCTGTTTCCTTTTTTGTAATGATTTTGCCAATATAATTAATTATTTTTGTGCCTTTTTTAATATTTTTATTTGCAAACAGACCTCTATTATTAATTTTAGAATAACCAATTTTATATAGTTTCATTATTGTTCTGTTTCCGACAAAGCCTTTACATGATTAAACGCACTCTCTGCAAGTGCATTAAGGTCATACCCACCTTCTAGGACAGACAAAACTTTACCATTTGTAAACTTATTAGTTGCTTTGAGTGTTCTTTTTGTAATTTCGTAAAAGTCTTCCGATGTTAGCTCGAATTGAGCTAGAGGATCATTTTTATGAGCATCAAAACCAGCTGAGAAAATAAGAAAGTCTGGTTTATAATCCACTAATCTGTCTATAACACGATCATAAGCATTAAAATATTGTTCAGAATTAGTCCCTGCTGGTAAAGGAATATTTAAGGAGTTATTGTATTTACCTTTATCATTTTCTGTTCCACCTCCAGGATAAAAAGGATATTGGTGAGTTGATATATATAATGATTTTTTATTGTCATACAGCACACTGTAATTACCATTTCCCCAATGAACATCGAAATCTACGCAAGCAATTTTTTTATATTTATATTTATCTATTAAATAATTTGTTGCAATCCCGGCATTTGATAAACAACAAAACCCCATAGCTTTATTCTTTTCAGCGTGATGTCCAGGAGGTCTAACAACACAAAATGCATTTTTAAATTTTTTTCTCTCAATACCATCAATTGCTTTAATTGTTGAACCAGCTGCATCAAATACTGCTTCTTTACTTCCAGGTGATACTACCGTATCTCCATCAAGAAAGTTAATACCCTTTTTAGGAAAAGAGTTTTTTAATTTCTTAATATAATCTTCTGTATGTGTAACCTTTAATATTTTCTCGGGAACTACACCAGGTTTTTCCCATATTAAATCTTTCTTTTTTTTTAATATATTTATTATTGATATTACTCTTTTCGGTTGTTCAGGATGACCATCACCTGTTAAATGATTTTCAAATGTATCAGATGTTACTATTGCAGTTTTCACAAAAAGTAATTTTCTAAAATTTCTTCATGAATCTTTGTCAAAGTTTTTAAATCTTTTAGTTTTATATTTTCATTCACTTGATGCATGCTATCTCCTACCATACCAAATTCTATACAAGGCGAAATCTTTCTAATGAATCTTGCATCTGACGTACCGCCAGAAGTAGATAACTTAGGATTTACTTTAGTATTTTTTTTTATGATATTTTTTATCATAAAAGTAATTTTGTTTGGTTTGGTAATAAATGACTCACCAGAAACCATGTATTCTATTTTAAATTTACATTTGTATTTTTTACAAATTTTTCTTGTGTAAGAATTTATTTTCTTTTTTAATTTATCGGAGCTGTATCTATCATTAAACCTTATATTAAAGGTAGCATATGCGTCTCTGGGAATAACATTATCAGCACTATTATCTATGTTAATTTTAGTTATTTCGAGATTTGAAGGTTGAAAATTTTTTGATCCATTATCAAGCTTTAATTGTTTTAAATTTTTTAAAATTTCCACAATACAAGTCGATGGATTGATTGCTTTATGATTGTAAGCAACATGACCCATTTTGCCAAAGATACTTAAATAACCTGTAATAGAACCCCTTCTTCCAATTTTTATCATCTGACCCATACGTGATGGGTTTGTAGGCTCGCCGACTAAGCAAAAATTAATTTTTTCTTTTTTTTTTTTTAAGTAATCCACAACTTTTTTTGTTCCATTTATAGCAATACCTTCCTCATCTCCTGTAATTAAAAGACTTATTGACCCTTTAAATTTTTTGTTTTTACTTACAAAACGACTAACGGCAGCTATAAAAGATGCGACTGAAGTTTTCATGTCGCTAGCACCTCTTCCAATTAATTTTCCATTTTTAATTTTTGGTTTAAACGGGTGAGAGGACCAATCTTTGATATTACCGGGAGGCACTACATCTAAATGACCCGCGTAACAAAAATTTGGTTTTTGCGTCCCTAATTTTGCATATATATTTTTAACTGGCTTACTTTTCTTATCTTTAAACACTAAAATCTTAGTTTTAAACCCTATTAATTTAAGTTTTTTTTCTAAAAATTTCATTATTCCAGCATCGGTAGGTGTTACCGAGGGAAATTGAATTAGCTCTTTTGCTAAATGTAAATCATTAATAATTATCATCTTAGTCTCTCAAAAGATCGTTTATTGATGTTTTAGATCTTGTTTTTTCATCGACTTGCTTAATTATTACTGCACAACTTAAAGATGGTGCAGATGGATTTTTTTTATCAGGAAGGGACCCTGGTACCACAACAGAATATGGCGGAATTCTTCCGTAAGTTATTTCTCCAGTTGATCTGTTAACTATTTTTGTTGATTGAGTAATTAACATGCCCATGCTTAAAACTGATCCCTCTCCAACAATTACACCTTCAACAACCTCAGACATAGCACCTAAAAAAACGTTATCTTCAATAATTGTTGGTAAAGCTTGTGCGGGTTCCAAAACACCTCCTACCCCCGAGCCAGCTGAGATATGACAATTTTTTCCAATTTGACAACAGCTTCCAGCCCGAGCAAATGTATCTATCATCGTACCCTCATCGATATATGCACCTATATTTACGTAACAAGGCATTAATACAACATTTTTTCCAACAAATGATCCTTTCCTTACTGGCGAATTTGGAACCATCCGAAAACCTGCTGTTTCATGTTGTTCCTTACTCCATCCTGCAGTTTTGCCTTTCAAAAGATGAGCTTTGTCATACCAACTACTGTAAGGTCCGCTTAAATTTTCCATAGGGTAAATTTTAAAGCTTAACATTATCGCTTTCTTTAGGTACTGGTGAGTTTTCCATTCACCATTAATTTTTTCAGCAACCCTAGATTTTCCACTGTCTAAATCATTTATAACTTGATTTATGGCATCTTTAATAGATGAATCAGAATCTAAACCTATTTGTTCTTTATTTTCCCAAGCTTCATTTATAGTTTTTTCTATAGACATTTTTAACTAGTTTTTAATAACCTTAATTCTTTTAAAAATAAAGATAGATTTTCTATTTTATAATCAATGAAATCCTTATCAGACTCCATTTTCCCCCATTCCTCATTGTTTATTAACCAAACAGTTGTACAACCTCTTTTCTTTCCGATAGATAAATTTTTTGCTATATCTTCTACATATATTGTATCAACAGGATTTAATTTAAATTTCTTTACCATCAAATCAAAAGCTCTAGGTTCTGGTTTCGGCTGATATTCTGCATCTGTTATATCGAATATATCCTCAAACAAATCATCAATACCTAAATGTTTTAAAACATTATTTGCATGATCAATGCTTCCATTTGTAAATATCAATTTTCTCATATTCAAATTCTCAAGCTCTCCTCTTAGAACTAAATCTTTTTTCATAAATGAAAGATCTATATCATGTACATATTTTAGAAATTCTTTTGGTGGGATATCGTGATGTATCATTAATCCATTTAGTGATGTGTTGTATTTATAAAAATAATTAGTTTGTAATTCTTTAGCTTTCTTTAAATCTATATTTAGTTTTTCAGATATGTATTTGGTCATTAATTTAGAAACTTGGCCAAATACTGACTCCAAATCTTGATAAACCGTTCCATCTAAATCTAATAAAAGATTTTTTTTGTTTATTAAGTTATTCATTTTCTTATTAAGGTACCGGAACCTTTATCAGAAAATATCTCAAATAAAACTGAGTGTTTTTTTCTTCCATCAATTATAGCTACCGCAGTTACCCCATTATTCACTGCATCTAAGCAAGTATTAATTTTTGGTATCATACCTTCAGTTATAGTATTGTCGTCTATCATTTCTAGGATTTTAGATGATGAAATTTCTTCGATCAAAGTATTATTTTTATCTAACACACCCTCAACGTTAGTCATTAAAAGCAATCTTCTAGATCTAAGAGATTTTGCAATAGCACCAGCCGCAGTATCACCATTAATGTTATAAGTTTTTCTATCAGATCCTAGTCCTAAAGGTGATATTATTGGGATTAATTTATTATTTATTTTTTTCTTTATAATATCTGAATTAACTTTATTTGGTATTCCAACAAATCCTAATTCTTTTGACTCTGGTAAAATTTCGATAACATTTTCCTCTTTTGTATTTAAGGATATAGCTTTAGAACCTACCGCTCTCAATGAAGATACAATGTCATTATTAAAATCAATGAGAACATTTTCGACTATATTAATTATTTTTTCATCTGTAACCCTAAGTCCTCGAATAAATTTCGACTTAATATCAGATTTTTCAAGCTCTCTTTTAATTCTTGGGCCGCCTCCATGAACTACTACTACAGACAATCCTAACTTTTGCAAAATAGATAAATCTTTAATAAAGTTGTTGAATATTTTTCTATCTATAAAAACATTTCCACCATATTTTATAGTAATTACCTCATTTTTATATTTATCTATATATTTTGAAACTTCATTAATATCAGGACCATTATCAGGAAGAATTTTTTTTAACTCTTCTTCACTCAAATTCATCTGATTAATTTTTAATTTTAATATTTCTGTTAATTATATACTGTTGCAAAATTGTAAGTATATTTGTGCAAACCCAATAAAGAATTAAACCTGCTGCAAATGGTGCTAAAATTACAGTAAGAAATAAAGGCATTAACATGAAGATTTTTTTTTGCATTCGCTGCATCTCATCTGATCCTGAGGGCTGTGGTGAAAGTTTCATTTGCAACCACATTGAACTACCCATTAAAACAGGAAGCAATCCTATTTCTAAGAAAGTAGGAACATTAAAAGGTAATAAACCAAAAAGATTAAAAATAGTTAATGGATCTTTAGCAGATAAATCTTGCCAAACCCAAATAAATGGAGAATGCCTCATTGCAAGATCCAGCAATAAAAGTTTGTATAAACTAAAAAAAATTGGAATTTGTATCAGTATAGGAAAACATGAACTTGCTGGGTTTACACCATTAACCTTATAAAGTTTCATCATCTCTTTTTGTAGCTGTTGTTTATCATCCTTAAATCTTGATTTTAAATTTTCAATCTCAGGACCAAGACTTTTCATTTTACCCATGGATTTCATTGAATATTGATTCAATGGGAAAAAAATCAGCCTTACTAGTATTGTTAGAAGAATAATTGCGTATCCATAGTTACCAGTAAAATTGAAGAAATAACTTAATATTTTATGCATTGGGACAATGATAAAATACAGCACTCCATAATTTACAATAAGATCTAATTTTTCTATTTTAAGTTCTTTTTTATACTTATTTATCTGATTAATTTCTTTAGCACCAATTAAACTTTGAACATTATGCTCTGTTATAGTATTTGGTCTTACTTCATATCCCTTAAGATCTATATAGCTAGCTCTATACTTATTTTTATAATCTAAATCAAATCTAAAACTTCTACCCTGCTCAGGTATAATTGATGTCATCCAATATTTATCACCTTGAATTAATACTCCAGTAGATCCCTCTTTAGAATATTTTTTTTCTTTAACATCGTCGTAATCTACTTCTTCGACATTTTCACCGGTTATAAAGGTATACCCTTCATGAAGAATATAAAAGTCCGTTAGGTCACTTGGAAGATTGTTACGATTAATTCTCGCGTAAGGATATACTTTGAAAGTTTGGTTAGACTTATTAATCAAATTTTGTTTAACTTTAAAAAGATATTTTTCATCCAAAGAGATTATTCTTTCGTATCTAATTCCTTTTTCGGTTTCATAATAGATTTTTATCGGATTTCCAGGTGTTAATTTTCTTGAGCCATCCAATTTCCAAATAGTTTTGGAATTAGGAGTTTCTATGTCTGATTTTGAGGCCCAACCTGTATTGAAAGTATAACCAATATCTGTCGTAGCTGGATTAAGTAGTTGTATTTTTTCTTTGCTACCAAGTGTTCTATTATAGGTTTTTAACTCTAAATCATCAATCGCGCCACCATTTAGAGAAATTGATCCTTTAATAAATTCATTTTCAAAGTTAATTCTCTCATTTTCATCAATAGCATCTTTCCTTGTTAAAGATTTAACTTCAACTTTCTCATCTATACTTGGAGCTTCAGAATTTGCTACTAACTCATCATTTCCACCTTTATCTATTTTTTTTATTTGTTCTTGAGTTGGCGCAAAAAAAAGACCATACAATACTATTACAGCTGCTGACAAAGCGATCGCAGCAATGATATTCTTAAGATCCA
>CACNFY010000015.1 GCA_902619925.1 uncultured Pelagibacteraceae bacterium | reverse complement strand
TTTTTTCAAAATAATCTGCAAAATATTTCTTTACCTCAAAAAAAAGGTGAACTTAATTCTACATTTCTGAATCATAAAATTGTTTTACAATACATTTATAATGATAATTATATAGAACTTTCTACGAAAAATGTTCCAAATTCTTTTTTTTCTTTAAACGGTGTTATAAAATTAAAACCTTTCCATTTTAACTTAAATACTGTTTTAAAAGATCAAAAGATTAACGATTTAATTCATTTATTTTTAAATTATTATTATAAGAATAAAGGTAAACTCCATCCTAATCTCAGTGGAGACTTAAATTTTAACCTAGATGATATTCAAAACGCATATTTTAATTCAGGAGATTTAAAATTTAAATTTCAAAATTCTGATATAAATTTAAATGAAAATTCTATTAATATTAGAAATATAGGTAGAATATCTAGTATTGATCATTTTTTTTATAATAATAGTCAGGATATTATTTTTGCAACAAATCTTGAGGTAGATATAGAAAACCAAGAGGAATTTTATAGAAGGTTTTTAATTCCAAAAAAAAATAGAGTTAATCTAAAAAAAATTTATTTAATTTTTGAAAAGGATTTAAATAAAGACTTTTATTCAATATCCAATTTATCTATCAATAAAAAAATAAATTTTTTATTTAATGAGATGAACCTTGTTACTACTGAGAAAATATATTTTGATAATTTTCAGAAATTTAGAAAAATAGTCACGGATGAGTTCAAAAAACTTAACTAGGTTTTATCATTTTTGTAGGATTTACTAACCTATTATAATCTTTATTATTTATTAGTCCTGATTTAATAGCTTCTTCTCTTAGAGTAGATTTGTTCTTAATGGCATTTTTGGCGATTTTTGCAGCATTATCGTATCCAATGTGTGGAGCTAAAGCGGTAACCATCATTAATGAATTATCCATGTAATATTTAATTTTTTCTTTGTCAGCTTTAATTCCTTTAACGCAGTATTTTGAAAAATTATTTATACTGTCTGACAACAAATCAATCGATTGAAGGGCATTATCTATAATTAAAGGCTTATAAACATTTAGTTCAAAATGACCATTAGAACCAGCTAATGTTATCCCATTATGATTTCCAATTACTTTTGCACAAACCATCGTAACGGCTTCAGATTGGGTTGGATTCACTTTTCCAGGCATAATTGAAGAGCCCGGCTCGTTTGCAGGCAAAATTAATTCTCCATAACCAGCCCTAGGGCCTGACCCTAAAAATCTTATGTCATTTGCAATTTTAGTTAGAGAAACTGCTAAAGTATTTAAAGTTCCAGAGAAATTTACAACTGCATCATGTGCAGATAATGCTGCAAATTTATTCTTTGCAATTTTAAAAGGCATTTTAGTTATTTTTTTTATCTCATTTACTATTTTTTTATCAAAATTTTTTTTTGTATTTAATCCTGTGCCTACAGCCGTACCACCCTGAGCTAAAAAATATATCTCTGATAAAGAATTTTTTACTCTTTTTATTGATTCATCTATTTGTGATTGATAACCAGAAAACTCTTGTCCCAGCGTTAAGGGCGTGGCATCTTGCAAATGAGTTCTGCCTACTTTTATTATATTTTTAAATTTTTTAGATTTTATTCTCAATTCTCTGTTTAAATTATTTAATGACGGAATAAGCTTTTTATTCGTCTCAGCTGCTATAGCTATATGCATTGCTGAGGGAAAAACATCGTTTGTCGATTGTGATTTATTTACATGATCATTAGGATGAACAGGCTTTTTTGTACCCATTTTTCCACCTAATATTTGGATCGATCTATTTGATATAACCTCATTTACATTCATATTAGTCTGTGTTCCAGATCCAGTCTGCCAAACTTTAAGAGGAAAATTATCCATAAGCTTTCCAGTTATTACTTCATTTGATGCTTTAATAATTGCATTTGCAATTTTAGGGTTTATTTGTCCACTTTTTTTATGAACAATTGCGGCAGATTTTTTAATTATGGCAATAGATTTTATTAATTCTGGTCTTACCCGGATCTCGCCAATATCAAAATACTTTTTAGATCTCTGAGTAGATGCCCCCCAGTATTTATCTGCCGGTACATTTATAGGACCTATACTATCAAACTCTTTTCTTTTACGCATGTGTAAAATATTAAAATTGTATTTTATTCTTATACTATAAAATAATATAAATTAACATTAAGGCAAAATTAGGAAGAGGAGAAATATGACAAACTTTCAAAAAGTTGGAGTTTTTATGAAAACATTTGGACAAGAAGTAAAAACTAAGTCTGAATTATCTGATGAAAAAATTAATAATTTGAGAATAAATTTAATAATTGAAGAATTAGAGGAGCTTAAAATCGCAATTAAACAAAAAGATATTTTAGAGGTAGCTGATGCTTTGACTGATATTTTATATGTAACTTATGGAGCGGGACATGCGTTTGGAATAAATCTTGATAAATGTTTCGAAGAGGTACAAAATTCAAATATGAGTAAACTTGGCATTGATGGAAAACCTATTTTCAATGAAAGTGGTAAAGTTATGAAAGGGCCAAAATATTTTAAACCAGATTTATCAAAATTTATATCCAGATAATTATTTACTCCAAAATGGTTTATTAATCTTAATTTTTGCATTTCCACATGTGAAGTTATTTTCGAAGTTAAATCCTTTTTCTTTAAACTTTATTAATCCAAAAGGAAAAGGGTCCTTAATTATTATTTTACCAATTTCATTATTTCTGTTATCAAGTATTATATTGTCTGAAAGTTTGCCCTCGAGTAATTTTACTCCAAACAATCTTTTATTTAATTTTTCCTTTAATTTTATTCTTGCAGTATTTTCTTGACCAATATAACAACCTTTTTTGAAGTCTAAACCATTTAACTCCTCTAAATTACATTCAATACCAAATAGTTTATTATTCAATTCACACAAATTTTTTTGTGGTATACCTAATTCAAAGCTTTTTTTGTAGTATTCATTTACATCAGTTGATTTTAAGTCTAGTTTTTTTAATGATAGGTGTAATTTTTCTAAATTAATAATTATTCTTGCCCCCAAATTCTCATGTCTTGGATCTAAAAAAATTGGATCTTCTCTATACTTTATTGTAAAACCGCATAAATTTTTAGTTTCACCCATTTCTAAGAACTTATTTTTAGTCAAAACTGCTACCACAAACTCATTGCTTAAATTTAATATCTCTATTTTGGCTCTTAATTTATATAAGTTAAGTTGTTTTAATAAATTATTTGCTACTGATTTTTCGCAGTCTATAAGAAAACCTTTCTTATGTTTAACAACTAAAAATTCAAATAAATATTTTCCTTGGGGAGATAATAATGCCCCAAAAGTACTAAAATTTTCATTGATCTTATTTACATCATTAGATATTAAATTCTGTAAAAAATTTGAAGAGTCTTCCCCGCTTATATAAATAACACCTCTGTCTTCTAAAATATAAACTTTATTATTATTCATAATTGATTGTTATCTATTTATAATATAATTAAGTTTTTAGTAAATGTTAGATCTAATAATTAAAAAAGGACAGTGTTATATAAACAAAAAGCTTGAAAGAGTTGACTTAGGAATAACTAATGGCAAAATTTCAGATATTGGAGAAAATATTAATAAAGACGCAAAAAATTCATATGATGCCACTAATCAAATAGTTCTTCCAGGACTAATGGATACCCAAGTTCATTTCAGAGAACCTGGTTCAACAAATGCTGAAGATCTTCATAGCGGAAGTAGAGCAGCGATTGTTGGCGGTATTACGGGAGTTTTTGAAATGCCCAATACAAATCCACCGACAACAAACAAATTTGAATTTCAAAATAAATTAAATATCGCAAAAAATAGAATGTATTGTAATTATGCATTTTATTTTGGTGCGTCTCCAAACAATCAAGATGAAATTTCAAAGATTAAAAACTTAGAGGGATGTTGTGGGGTAAAGCTATTTGCAGGATCCTCTACTGGTACACTTCTAGTTCACAAAGAGGATGACATTGAAAAAGTTTTTAAAAATACACCTAAGGTAGTTGCAGTTCATTCCGAGGATGAAGAAATTTTAAATTTAAGAAAGAGATTTATAAAAAAGGGAGATGTGAAATCTCACCCAATTTGGAGGAATGAAGAATGTGCAATATCCTCAACAAGAAAAATTGTTAAAATAGCTAAAAGGCTTAATAAAAAAGCACATATACTTCATGTATCAACAAAAGAGGAAGTAGATTTCTTATCTCAAAATAAAGGAAATATAACATTTGAAATTACACCTCAGCATTTAACTATTTATGCACCTGAATGTTATGAAAGAATAGGTACTTATGCACAAATGAATCCACCAATAAGAGATAAGTCCCATTATGATAGACTATGGTATGCTATTAAGAATAATTATAATGACACGCTAGGATCTGATCACGCCCCACATCTAAAAGAAAATAAAGATAAAGCTTATCCCGACTCTCCATCGGGAATGCCTGGAGTACAAACTATTTTACCCATTATGTTAAACCATCTAAATGAAAAGAAAATTACTTTAGAACAAATTGTAAATTTTATGTGTGAAAATCCTGTAAAAATTTTTGGTATAAAAAACAAAGGTTTTATAAAAGAAAATTTTGATGCGGATCTTACTTTAGTTGATTTAAATAAGTATATAGAAATCAAAAATGAAAAAATTGAAAGTAAATGTAAGTGGTCTCCTTTTCATAAATATAAATTTAAAGGGTCTCCGATCTGCACAATTGTAAATGGCGAGATTAAAATGAAAGATGGTGAAATTATTGGTGACCCAAAAGGTAGACCTATTATATTCGAGTAAAATTAAAAAAACTTACAAACTAAATTTGTAATTATTTTATCTAAATTATTATTTGTTTTTATTCCGTTTTTTTTCAAAAAAAAGAAAAGATAATCATGAGCTTCTTTTCTTCTCTTCCACCAATTTTTAGAAAATTTTTTAAAATTCGAGGATACGTTTGTGCTAGATTTTCTGTACACTGTTAAATGCTCGTCTAAAATTTTGATACTTTTATTTAAATATTTAGAGTAAATATTGGTTCTAAAGTCCATCCATGTATCAAAATAATCTTGAACATTTATATATTTAAATAGTTCTTCAGCTGTATCTTTTCTTATAGATATGCAGCTAGTGGGGTGAATATAAGACCAATAGGATTTAAATATTTTCTTTTTTTTTTTTTCAAAATAATTTTTACCATTTTCTAAAATTTGAGGGTAATCAAAAATAATTTGGCTTTTTTCAGAATTTTCAAATTCTTTTATTATATTATATATTTTTGTTTTATGAAAATAATCGTCGCTATCTAAAAAAAATAAAATTTCACCAGAGCTTAATTCATACATTTTTTTAAAAGCATTTAATTGATTTAAGGATCCATATTTAGTCTTTATTTTATTTTCAATTATTATTATGTCTGAATATTTTTTTATTACTTCCAAAGAATTATCACTAGATCCATCATCGTGAAATAATATTTCAATTTTGGAATAAGTTTGATTTTTTAAAGAAATTATACAATCGTCTATGAACTTACTATTATTATAATTTGTAATAAGAACAGATGCTATCAATTTACTCTCAAAGTGTTATCTAAGCATTACTATAGGTATTAACTAAAACTACCCCAGAAATTATTAAGAATAATCCTAAAATTGCCTGCCAACTTAGTGTTTGTTTAAAAAATATGTAACCTAAAATTGCAATAGTAAAAATTCCTAATCCACTCCACACACCGTAAACTATTGCTATTGGAAGTTTATTTACTACGAAAGTTAATAGATAAAAAGCTGATAAATAGAATAAAGCCAAAAAAAAAGTTGGAATTGGTTTAGTAAAATTTTGACATACAGGTAATAACATTGTTCCACATACCTCACAAATTATTGCTCCAGCTAAAAATAAATATGTTTTAATCACTAATTAATTATTCTATGTTTTTTTAGATCCTCTTTTATTTCGTCAAGAATGATCGGATCATCAATAGTTGCTGGCATTTTATAATCTTCACTATCTGCAATCTTTCTAACTGTACCTCGTAAAATTTTCCCAGACCTTGTTTTAGGTAGCCTTTTTACAACAATAACAGTCTTAAAAGCTGCTACTGGACCAACCTTATCTCTTACCATCTGAATACACTCTTTTGTAATTGTTTCATTATCTTTATCTACTCCAGCCTTTAATGCAATCAAACCAATAGGTAGTTGACCTTTAAGTTTGTCCGCTATTCCTATCACTGCACATTCTGCTACAGATTGATGTTCAGATAAAACTTCCTCAATTGCACCAGTAGATAGTCGATGTCCTGCAACATTAATAATGTCATCAGTTCTAGACATAATCCAAATATATCCGTCTTCATCTATGTGACCAGCATCATAGGTTTGATAATATCCCTCATAATTTGTCATATAAGTTTTTTTGTAACGATCATCAGCATTCCATAAAGTTGGAAAAGTACCTGGAGGCAAAGGAAGTTTGACAACTATATCGCCCATTTCATTTGGCTTTGCTATTGAATGGTCAGGTTTAATAATTTTAACATCATATCCAGGAACAGCCTTACATGCAGATCCATATTTTGTTTTCATCATTTCAATACCAGTACAATTTGAACTTATAGCCCAACTAGTTTCTGTTTGCCACCAATGATCTATTACAGGAACATTTAATAATCTCTCAGCCCATTTTATAGTATCAGGGTCAGCTCTTTCTCCTGCTAAAAATAAACTTTTAAATGAACTCAGGTTGTATTTGGAAAAAAATTTTCCATCCGGGTCTTCTTTTTTAATTGCTCTAAAAGCAGTCGGAGCTGTGAAAAGTGATTTAACTTTATAATCTGAAATAATCTTCCAAAAAGCACCAGCGTCAGGTGTCCCTACAGGTTTACCCTCGAATAATACCGTTGTACATCCTTTAAACAAAGGTGCATAAACTATGTATGAGTGACCAACTATCCACCCTATATCACTGGCTGACCACCAAACATCTTCTTTATTAATGTTATATATATTTTTCATAGTCCATTTTAATGCAACTATGTGTCCCCCTATGTCTCTAACAATACCTTTTGGTATACCTGTAGTACCAGAGGTGTAAAGAATATATGCATATTCATTTGAATTCATTTCAACACAATCTGTGTCTTTTGAATTAGATAAAGCTTCGTCCCAACTAATTTCTAAAGGAGCATTTAATTTGACTTCATTTCCTTTTCTTTGGAAAAAAATTACTTTTTCAACTTTATGATTTGCCAATTTTAATGCTCCATCTACTAACGGTTTGTATTCTACTGTTCGTGAAGGTTCAAAACCACAAGATGCTGTTAGTAATATTTTAGCTTTACTGTCATCAATTCTGCTGGCAAGTTCATTTGATGCAAATCCGCCAAAAACAACCGAATGAATTGCTCCAATTCTTCCACAAGCAAGCATAGCTACCACTGCCTCTGGTATCATTGGCATGTATATTATAACTCTATCTCCTTTTTTTACTCCTTGATTTATTAAAGCCCCAGCAAATTTAGATACTTTATCCTTCAATTCTTTATATGTGAGCTTTAATTTGTTACCTGTAATTGGACTATCGTAAATAAGTGCTGTTTTATCTCCTATGCCATTATCAATGTGAACATCCAAAGCATTGTAACAAGTATTTGTAGTACCATCCTCGTACCATCTATAAAAAGGATGATTGGATTTATTTAATATTTTGGTTGGTTTTTTAAACCAGAAGATATCATCTGAGTTTTTTTGCCAAAATTCTTCTGGATTTTCAATTGACTGGTTATATATTTGTTGAAATTTCATTATTCTCTCTAATTGATTCCTTATGACTAAAATATATAGATTTTATGTAACAGGTTGTATTTAATTTTAAAAAGTCAATAAAATCAACACTTATTAAGGATAAAAAAGTCTTCAATTAACTAATTTAATTTGGTATTTAGCCACCTATTATGGGTTTATTGCGGAATAAACTCGTAGTTTAAATTTAAACTAATAAAAACTAACTAATGAGGGAGTTTTTTATGAAAACATTAAAAACGTTAGCATTTGCTGCGATAGCTCTAATTGGAGCTTCTACAGGTGCTAATGCTGCTGAAGCCTTTTTAGCTACAGACGATTTCGTAGGTATTTCGTTTTGGTTAATTTCAATGGGTATGTTGGCAGCAACAGCGTTTTTCTTCATGGAGCAAGCTAATGTTAGCACTCAGTGGAGAAAATCAGTAAACGTCGCTGGACTAGTAACTGGTATAGCTTTCATTCATTATATGTACATGAGAGCAGTTTGGGTTGAAACAGGTGATACTCCAACTGTTTACAGATATATTGACTGGTTAATTACTGTACCTTTACAGCTAGTAGAGTTTTATTTAATTCTTGCAGCAGTAAGAAAAGTACCAACTGGAATATTCTGGAGAATATTAATTGGTTCTATCGTTATGCTTGTAGGTGGATATGCTGGAGAAGCTGGATTCATCAATGCTATGCTAGGTTTCATTATCGGAATGGCTGGATGGGTTTATATTCTTTATGAAATATTCTCAGGTGAAGCAGGTAAATCAATGGCTAAATCAGGTAACAAGTCTCTTGTTACTGCGTTCAGTGCATTGAGAATGATCGTTACTGTTGGTTGGGCTATCTACCCACTAGGATATGTATTTGGATATCTAACAGGTGGTATAGATGCAAACTCTTTGAACGTGATTTACAACTTAGCTGACTTTGTGAACAAGATCGCTTTTGGTCTAATCATTTGGTCATGTGCAGTTGCAAACTCTTCTAAGAGAGCTTAATTAAAAGATAACTAAAATTTTGAATAGGGCAAGTTTCGTACTTGCCCTATTTTTTTTTGCACCTATATAAAAATTATGACAAAAATTATTTACGTTGAGCATAATGGAAATTCACATAGTGTTGATGTAGAAAATGGGTTATCTGTTATGGAAGGTGCTGTTCAAAATAATATACCTGGAATAGACGGTGACTGTGGCGGAGGTATGTCATGCGCGACTTGCCATGTTTACGTCAAAGAAGAGTGGTTTGATAAACTAGAAAAAAAATTAGATGGCGAAGAAGATATGTTAGACCAAGCTTACGAGCCAAAAAAAAATAGCAGACTCAGTTGTCAATTGACTGTCTCAGATGAATTAGAAGGATTAATTGTTAATATGCCAGAGAAACAAGTATAATGATAAAAACTGACGCATTAATTATAGGAGCAGGTCCCACAGGATTATTTACTGCTCATCAACTTAAAATTATTGGTTTAAATTGTGAAATAGTTGACAACTTAGATAGAGCAGGCGGTCAATGTATTGAGCTTTACCCAGATAAACCTATATATGATATTCCAGCAATTCCAGAGTGTACTGGGGAAGAATTAACAAAAAATTTATTAGATCAATTAAAACCATTTAATATTAGTTTCCATCTTGGTGAAAGAGTTGACGAATTAAAAAAAAATGAGACTAATTGGGAGGTTAAAACCAACAGAGGAAAAACTTTTCAAACCCCAAATGTAATTATAGCCGGTGGTGTAGGATCTTTTGAACCAAGAAAATTTTCACTAAAAGAATGCGAAAAATTTGAAGATAAAACAATTTTCTATTCAATTAAAAATAAAAAAATATTTGAAGGTAAAACTGTATCAATTTTTGGGGGAGGAGATAGTGCACTTGATTGGGCTGTAGAATTAGCAAAAAATTCAAAGGTAAATTTAATACATAGAAGAGATGAATTTAGAGGTGCACAAGCTACCTTAGATAAAGTACATGAGCTTAAAAAATCTGGTAAAATTGAATTATTTACAAAATATCAGTTAAAAACTGTAAAAGGAAATGGCAATTTAGAAAGTATAGATATTGAGCATGAAAATAAAGAAATAAAAAAGCTTGAAACCGATTATGTATTGGGATTTTTTGGATTAATTATGCAACTTGGACCAATCGCAAACTGGGGACTAAATTTAAATAAAAAGACAGTAGATGTTGATACAGAAAAATTTGAGACAAATCAAAAAGGAATATATGCCATAGGAGATATTTGCAATTATCCTGGAAAGCTAAAGTTAATCTTATCAGGATTTCATGAAGGTGCACTTGCTGCACGCGCTTGTTTTAAGTTAGCTAGACCTAACGAAAAATACAGATTTGAATTTACAACATCATCAAAAAAGATAAAGGAAAGACTGGGCGTAAAAGGTGATTGAATTATTTGCGTCTGATACACCAAACGGAAAAAAAATAAGTATAATGTTAGAGGAAATAGAATTTCCTTACAAAGTTACTCCTCTCGACCTAGGTAAGGGAGATCAATTTGATCCAAAATTTATAGAAATCAGCCCATTTAGTAAAATACCTGTCATTAAAGACGATAAAGAAAGTGTATTCGGTTCTGGAGCAATATTAATTTATTTAGCTGAAAAAAGTAAAAAGTTTTACGATTTAGATAATAAAATTAATATTAATCAGTGGTTAATGGCTCAAATGGGACTTATAGGACCAATGATTGGTCAGTATCACTCTTTTTATAAATTTAACAAAGGTAAAAGTAAATATGGTGAAGATAGATACTTTAAAATCACGAAAGATTTGTATGAAAGACTAAACACTAGATTGTCCAAAACAAAATATCTTGCTGGTAACAAATATACAATTGCAGATATTGCTACATGGCCATGGATAGCAAGACATGAATGGCATGATATTGGACTAAGAAATTTTACTAGTTTATCCGAATGGTATTTGAGAATTGCAGAAAGAACAGCAGTTATTAAAGGATATAATTTTATGGATGGCGGAGAGATTCCTAAACCTTAATCGTCTGCGTAAACCTTTTCTTCTTTTTCATGTTTTTCTTGTGCAGCAATACATAAAGTTGCAACTGGTCTAGCCATTAACCTTTTCAAACCAATTGGCTCCCCAGTATCTTCACAAAACCCGTATGTTCCATCTTGTATTTTTTTTAATGCCGAATCAATTTTGTTTATTAATTTGATTTGTCTATTTATTGCTCTCATTTCAACATTTTTTTCAGTATACGAAGACGCTTGATCTACTATATCGGCAGAGGTGCTGTTATCATCAAGTGAGCTATTAAATAATGCCTCATTACTACTTCTTTTAAGATCTATTTTCCAATCGAGTAATTTTCTTTTAAAAAATGCGAGATGTTTAGCGCACATGTATTTTTCCGTTGCTTTAGGAATATATGTTTTAGAGATCTTTACCATTCTAAAATATTTAAAGTTTGGTGAATATATTCATGAATTAATTGGTGTCAAGAAACCATTAATTGTATAAATTGAGATAAATGGCGTTAAATAATACAAATACAAAAAAAATTTTTTATGTTTTTCTTTTAACACACCTTTTTGTTTGGACACTTATTCCGTCCATAACAAATAACAATTTACCCCTCGATACAATTGAGGCTCTTGCCTGGGGTAGTAATCTTGATTGGGGATTTGATAAACATCCTCCAATGAGTGCTTTTATGGTAGAAATATTTTATCAAATATTTGGATCTAATGACTGGGGCTATTATCTTTTAAGTCAAATTTGTATAATATTATCTTTTTTTGTTGTTTATAAACTTTCAGAAGAATTTTTAAAAAATAAGCTACTTTCTCTTATCTCTGTTCTATTATTAGAGGGTATATATTTTTATAATTTCACTACACCAGAGTTTAATGTTAACGTGTGTTTAATCCCTTTCTGGTCTCTAACTGTATATTATTTTTGGTGCGGGATAACTTATAACCGATTATCAGATTGGTTTTTATTAGGTGTTTTCGCAGGATTTGGCTTTTTATCAAAATATTTATTTATTTATCTTGGTTTAGTTATTGATTTATATTTAGTTTATAAAATAATAAAAAAAGAAATTAACTTAAATTGTTTAATTTCTCTTCTACCCTTTCTATTAATAATCGCACCACACTTAATTTGGCTTACAGAAAATGATTATTCAACAATTACATATGGATTAAAAAGATCAGACTCTATTGAACAATCATCACTTAATCATCTAGTTGAACCAATTACATTTTTGGTTAAACAAATCGGTATTCTAATACCTTTTTTAATAATGGCATTTTTTTTAAACAACAAATTAAAAATAAAAACCAATTTGAATGATAATAAATTAATATTTCTTTTAGTTGTTAATCTGATGCCGTTAATTCTAGTTTTTATCACATCAATTATATTAGGATCAAAAATTAGAACAATGTGGATGACTCCTTTTTATATTTTTTTTGGATTACTTGTCGTTTATTTCACTCAGTCATATATCAAAATAAATAATTTAAAAAGTTTTGTAGTTGCATTTTTAATATTCTTTACTTTTTCACCGTTCGCATACGCATATATATCAATTACAAAAACTGATAAAAGGACAGACTATAAAGGAAAAAAAATTGCTGAAATTGTTAACAAGGAATGGGAAAAATATTCTAAAGGTGAATTCGAATTAGTGTCTGTAATCGGAGATGAGTGGGTGGCTGGAAATCTTTCTTATCATCTTAAATCAAGGCCAAAATGGTATAGTTTTTCAAAAAATCCTGGAAAACTAAATGGTGGTTTAATTATTGCAAACCATCCTGATATAAATTGTAATAATGAATTTGAAGCAGTATTTAAAGTTATAAAACTTGATATAGAAGGAAAACCTTGTTTTGTAATGTTTAAAAATCGAAATTAAAATGAATATTAGTGATAAATGGAAAAAAATATTGTTCGCAGCAGTTATAATTATTGCTATTGAATTATCAGGTTATGGAATTTTTGCGTCTTTTTTTAGACTACTAGGTTCGGTTAGTCCATGAAAATTAAAGTATTAATACCACTTTATAATGATTGGCAGTCTGTAAATCAATTAATTAAAAAAATTGACGATATAATTGCGGATATCCAACATCAATTTTCGATAATCATAATCAATGATTGTTCTACTGAGGAGAAACAAAGAACTTTTGATCAACTAGAAAATATTAATTCTTTGAAAGTGATAAATATGAAAATTAATAATGGTCATGCAAGATGTATAGCAACAGGATTAAAATATATTTACGAAAAAGAGGAATTTGATTACATAATCCCGATGGATAGTGATGGAGAAGATAGACCTGAGGAAATAAAAGCATTTGTAGACAATTTAAGTTATAATCCAGATGTTCCTATAGTTGGTGAAAGAGTAAAAAGATCTGAAGGCATCACCTTTAAGACCAGTTATTCAATACACAAATTAATTACCCTAATATTCACTGGAAAGTCTATAAAATTTGGAAACTTCACATTATTACCAAAAAAAACTGTTCAAAAACTAATAAATGAAAAAGCAACATGGAGCAGTTTTTCTGGATCTTTAAGTAAGATAGAAAATAACTTAGCGACAATTCCATCAGAACGTGGAAAAAGATATTTTGGGCCCTCTAAAATGAACTTTATTAGTTTGATTAAACATTCATTATCTATTATTGCAGTTTTCAAAGCTAGTGTCATTATTAGATCTATAGCCTTCTATGCAATCTATTTAATATTAATTTCTAATAATTTAAGTTTTATTACGTGTATTCCTTTAGCTCTTATTGTCATATTTGGTATATTGATTGTCAAAATTTCAGGAAGAGAAAATATCGAAGAATTTAACAGTTGCCTTAACAATATTGACAATATCGATACCATTAAATAGCTTTTATCGTTGGTATACAATAAAAGTCAGCTGTATCAATCTTGGAAGAATGTTCTCTTTTCATAAACCATTTTTTTCTAATTCCTGCGCTAGCTATACTTAGTGTGCGTCTTCCAAACCTAAAATTAGTTTTATCTATTGATCTCATCAATTTATCAATCTTTTCATCTTTTTCTGAAGCAAATAGATTTTCCTTACTATTTCCGTCCGATAATCCACTAAACATTACCCCAGCCTTTTGATATCTATAACCATCTTTATAAATACCTTCCAAAATAGAAACTGCTGTTTTTACTGTTTCAATACTATTATTTGTTGCAATTGGAAAATCAATAGTTTTAGAATTTGAATAGTATCCAAAATTTCTTTGAAAAGGACTTGTTCTAACAAAAACGGTTAAAGCTTTTGCAATCAAGTTTTCAGATCTAAGTTTTTCTGAAGCATTTAAACAATAGCTCGCTACCGCCTCTTTTAATTCCTGAAAACTTTCAACCCTCTTCCCAAATGAACGTGATACAACACAACTTTTTCTTTTTGATGTTGTCTTTTCAAGCTCGATACAAGGTATTCCCCTTAACTCCATTGCTGTCCTAGAGCTTAGAACATTCGAGCATTTTTTTA
>CACNFY010000014.1 GCA_902619925.1 uncultured Pelagibacteraceae bacterium | reverse complement strand
CTACAAAATCGAGAGCTGGTAAAAGAAGGTCTCATAATAGAATTAACCCTAAAAATATTATAGAAGATAAAAAATCCGGTGAATACAGATTATCCCATCATCTTGATTTAAAAACTGGATTTTATAAAGGTAGGCAAGTAATAGACCCTAAAGAGTAATTTTATGTCAGATAAAATTAAAATTGCAGTTGATGCAATGGGTGGAGATAATGCGCCAGAAAAAGTTATAATGGGTGTTTCGCACCATTCTAATAATTCACAAGATATAATTTATAACATATTTGGTGATGAAGACTTAATTAAAAATTATTTAAACAAATATAAAATTAATAATAACTATAATATTTTTCATACAAAAGAAAAAATAGCTGGTGAAGACTCTGCTCTTGCCGCTGCAAAAAAAGGTAAAAATACAAGTATGTGGATGGCCATTGAAAGTGTAAAATTAAAAAATTCTGACGTAGTTATTTCAGCCGGTAATACCGGAGCATTATTTGTTATTGCTAAATTAAATTTAGAGATGATCGACAATATAGATAAACCAGCACTATCAGCTTTATGGCCAAATAAAAATGGTATGAATGTTGTTTTGGATTTAGGAGCAAATATTGAGTGTAATGAAAAAAATTTAATTGACTTTAGCTTAATGGGCGCAGCACTTCACAAATCTTTATATCCCAATGAAGACCCAAAAGTTGCTTTATTAAACATAGGATCTGAAGAATTAAAAGGTAATAACACTATTAAAAATGTTTATAAAACGCTCTCTAGTAACAAAAACAATCTATACGAATTCTCTGGATATGTTGAGGGAAATCATATTATGGATGGTAATGTAAATGTAATTATAACAGATGGTTTTACAGGAAATGTTGCACTAAAGACTGCTGAGGGTACAGCTAATTTTATTACATCGGAATTAAAAAAAGCGTTAAGTAAAAATTTATTAGGTAAATTTTCTTCGTTAATGAACATAAAAAATCTTACAGAATTTAAAAATAAACTTGATCCAAGATTATATAATGGAGCAATATTATTGGGCCTTAAAACTCCAGTCATTAAAAGTCATGGTGGTACAGATTATATAGGTTTTTCTAATTCTTTAAAAGTTTGCGAAAAAGTTATAAAAGGTAATCTTATAACTAAAATAAAAGAAAATATTTTATAAAGTGAGAATAAATCTTACAAAAAAGGATATAGTTAATTCAATTTATATGCAAATTGGATATTCAAAAAAAGTATCTGAGACACTTTTAGAGGAATTTTTTAATATATTGTTAAATAGCCTGATACAAAAAAAAATTGTAAAAATTTCAAAGTTTGGAACATTTTTTTTAAAAGAAAAAAAACAGAGAATTGGTAGAAACCCTAAAACTAAAAAAGAGGCAGTTATCACTGCAAGGAATGTTATAAGCTTTAAGGCATCAAAAGAATTAAAAAAATTTATTAATGAAATTTAAATGAATGAAAAAAAATATAAATCTATAAGTGAGGTAGCTCAAATCTTAAATCTTGTAGATAAAAAAACAGGTAAATTATCAACACATACCTTAAGGTTTTGGGAAAAAGAATTTAAGCAACTAAATCCTAAAATATTTGCTGGTAGAAGAAGATATTATGATAATAATTCCATAGAAGTTTTAAAAAAAATTCAATTTCTTTTAAAAGAGAAGGGTATGACAATTAAAGGAGTAAAAAAATTGCTTAATTCAAATGAGACAGGTATTGACGAAATAAATAATTTATCTATAAAGGCTAAAAATATCAAAAATAGATTAGAAAAAATTTCTAACTTATTGAGAAAATTAAAAAACTAATATGGCAAAAAAAACACATATAAAAGTGCGTTTAGTTCCAGAGTCAAAAGCTGATAGTCCATTTTTTTATTATGTTAAAAAACCTGCGGGTGGAGAAAAGGCGAAAGTAAAATTAAAGGTAAAAAAATATAATCCATCAACACGTAAACATGAATATTTTGTTGAAAAAAAATTACCACCGCATAGTAAATAACTATTTTTTGTTAAAATTTCTTCTTTCATAATCAATGTAAGCTCTAATCATATTTTTCCAAATAATATTTGTTATTTTCGGATCAATATTGAGAATAATTGATTTTTTCCTAATATTTTTAAGAATTAATTTTATTCTTTTATTATCTACTATCTGATATTTAAAAGTTTTTAATTTTAGTACTTTTTTGACTAATTCAGTTCTACTTTTTATTAATTTTAAAATTTCATTATCAATTTTATCTAATTTTTTTCTGATTTTATAAAGTTCTTTTTTGTTTTTAGGCGACATTTAATCAATTGGATTTATTTAAATTTATTATAACAATCGTATTATGTACACAGATAATCTTAAAATTCAAAGTCAAATTTCTACCTGGTTAGCTTTTATGTTCTGGCTTATATCGTTAATGATAATAGTAGGTGGTTTAACAAGACTCACTGACTCGGGTTTATCTATTACTCAATGGCAATTATTTTCTGGAATACTCCCACCTATAACTAATGATGATTGGGTTTATTATTTTGATCTTTATAAAGAAATTCCTGAATTTAAATTACAAAATTTTTCTATGACAATGGGTGAGTTTAAAATAATCTTTTGGTGGGAATGGATACATAGGTTTTTAGGTAGATTAATAGGATTAGCTTTTCTAATTCCATTAATATTCTTTACTTTTAAAATTAACTTTAGAAGATTAATTAGTTTATATTTTATTTTTGCTTTAATATGTTTCCAAGGATTTATTGGATGGTACATGGTTTCAAGCGGTCTAGTAGATAGAGTGGATGTTAGTCATTTTAGATTATCAATACATTTATTAATTGCATTTTTCATCTTATCTCTAATATTTTGGAACTATCTAAAAATTAAAAACATTAAAATTCTAACAGATAATATAAGTACAATAATTCCTATTACATTTTTGATCTTAGTATTTTGCCAGATAACTATTGGTGCATTTGTTTCTGGTATGGACGCAGGTACGATATATAACTCTTGGCCTTTGATGGGTAATAACTTTTATCCTGATGATAATGACTATATAAATTTATTCAAATTATCGGCGTTTAGTGACCCTTCCTTGGTTCAATTTATGCATCGTAACTTAGCTTATCTAATTTTATTCTTCTACTTATATGTATTAATAAAAGTTTATAAAAAAAAATTAGTTAATATGTATTTTGTAATTAATTTGTTAGGAATTTTATTATTAATTCAAGTTATATTAGGAATATTAACTTTAATGCATGGTGCACAGATAAAATTTGCATCCATGCACCAAATTAGTTCTATTTTCTTAGTTGCTGCTAGTATCTATTTTTTATATATAAATACAAGGTCTAGCTCACAGCTTTCAGGCTAGGTTTACCTGAGGCATCTAAAGCTTGTTTTAAGTCAGCAATAATATCATCAGGATGTTCTATCCCTATTGACAATCTAACATAACCAGGGGTGACACCAGCCGCTAATAATTCTTCCTCTGTTAATTGGCTATGAGTAGTTGTAGCTGGATGAATAGCCAAACTTCTTGCATCACCTATATTTGCAACATGGTAAAACATTTTTAAAGCCTCGATAAACTTTTTACCAGCTTCAACACCACCTTTAACTTCTATGCCGATTAAAGCACCGTTACCACCTTTAAAGTATTTCTTAGCTCTATCACCTACAGCACCCTTATGAAGAGTAGGATAAATCACTCTTTCAACATTTTTATGTTTCGATAAAAAATCAACTGCTTTTTCAGCGTTTGAACAATGTTGTTTCATTCTTAGAGGAGCGGTTTCCAAACCTTGAATAATTCCCCAAGCATTGTCTGGTGCTAATGGTGCACCTAAATCTCTAAGAAGACAAACTCTTGCTCTTACAGCAAAAGCAACATTTGCTCCAGTTAATTGAGGAACTACCTCACCCCAGACTGCACCTCCATAACTTGCATCAGGCTCATTAAAAAGGGGTTGTCTTTTAGGATCAGCAGTCCAATCAAAATTTCCTCCATCAACTAAACAACCGCCGATTACTGTACCGTGACCTCCAATAAATTTAGTTAATGAGTGAACCACAACAGCTGCACCGTGGTCCAAAGGTTTACATATAACTGGTGATGCTGTGTTATCCATAATAAGTGGAATATTATGTTTTCTTCCAATGTCAGAAACTTCCTTAATTGGGAAAACCCTTAAATATGGATTTGGTAGTGTCTCTGCGTAAAAACATCTTGTTTTATCGTCTACCAATTTTTCAAAGTTTTTTGGATCAGACGGATCTGCATATCTACATTCGATACCAAGTTTTTTTAATGTATGTGTAAACAAATTAACTGTGCCTCCATAAAGATCTGTCGAACTAATAAAATTATCACCAGATTGGCATAAATTCATTATAGCGAAAGTTGAGGCAGCTTGGCCAGATCCGACAGTTACACAAGCTAAACCATTTTCTAATGCAGCTACTCTTTTTTCTAGAACATCATTAGTAGGGTTCATAATCCTTGTATAAATATTACCAAACTCTTTCAGACCAAATAAGTTTGCAGCATGATCTGTACTATTAAATTGATAAGAGGTTGTTCTATAAATTGGAACAGCCACTGCTGTTGTTGATGGGTCACTTCTATATTCACCACCATGTAAAGCTATTGTTTCTGGATTTTTTGATTTTGACATATATTCTCCTTTTCAAAATTATAAATATGATCATATTATAGTTGTAGAGTTACATTCAAGACTAAAAAAGTTGGATAAATAAGCATTTATTTAATTAAACCTACAATTGACTTTATTATAATTTAGAGTATTAATCCCGCATCATGACTAATTTCCTTAAAAAAAGCGAAATATCAAATAATTGGTATGAAATTGATGCTACAAATGCTGTAGTTGGTCGTCTAGCAACAATTATCTCGAAAATATTAAGAGGTAAAAACAAGGCAAATTTCACACCACATATGGATAATGGCGACTTTGTTGTTGTAAAAAACATTAAAAATATAAAATTTACAGGAAATAAATTCATCGATAAAAAATATTACAGACACACTGGATATCCGGGAGGGATTAAAGAAACTACCCCTAAGAGATTGAGCGAAAAGAAGCCCGAGGAAATTCTTAAACTAGCTGTTAAAAGAATGTTGCCAAGAGGACCACTTGCAAAAAAACAACTTTCAAAATTAAAAATTTATGATGGAACTAATCATCCTCATGCAGCTCAAAATCCTATAATTATAAATTTATTTGAATTAAATAAAAAAAATATAAAAATATAAAATGGAAAACTTTAAATACGCTACCGGTAGAAGAAAAACGTCAATTGCGAAAATTTGGCTTTCTAAAGGAACTGGTAAAATACTGGTTAATGGTAAAGATTTTAAAGATTATTTCAAAAGGTCTAATCATCAGATGCAAATTGTTAGACCTTTTGAAATTATAAATCAGTCAAGTGATTATGATGTTAAGTGTAAAGTTACTGGAGGTGGTTTGACTGGTCAAGCTGGTGCTATGGTTCACGGTATATCGAAAGCAATTCTTTTATTTGATGAAAATTTGAAAGCAACTTTAAAAAAAGAAAAACTTACAACAAGAGACTCACGTTCTGTAGAACGTAAAAAATACGGTCATAAGAAAGCAAGACGAAGCTTTCAATTTTCAAAGAGATAAACATTTTAATAAAGTTAAATTTTTTATGAAAAAAATTAATACATTAATTTTTGGATCAACTGGTTATATTGGAACTCAACTTGTTAAATTATTAATTAAACATAAATATGTAAACATTAAATATTTATGTGGAAATTCAAGTATTGGTAAAAGACTAGAAAATCTAGATAAATCAATTAAGTTTAAACTTCCAATAATCAAAAAATTTAATAGAAAATTATTGAAAGATGTTGATGTTGTTTTTGCTGCATTACCAAATGGTGATTCACAAAAGATTTCTAATCAATTATATGATCACAATATATTAATTGACTTGTCAGCTGACTTTAGAATTAAAAATCCAAAAATTTATAAGAAATGGTATAAAATTGAACATTCTGCAAAATCTAATATTAAAAAATCTGTTTATTCAATACCAGAGTTAATTAAAAAAAATGTAAAAAAATATAAAATTATATCTTGTCCAGGATGCTATCCGACAAGCATTCTTTTACCTTTAATTCCATTAATTAAAAATAAACTTGTAAAGCAAAGTAATATTATAATTGACTCCAAATCTGGATACTCTGGTGCTGGAAAAGGCGTACACAAAAAATATAAAAATAAAAATTTATATGAATCGCTTAGTGTTTATGGAATTGCAAATCACAGACATAACCCTGAAATCCAACAAGAGTTTAAATCACACACAAATAAATTGGTTAATTTTACTTTTACCCCTCATTTAACACCTATGTTCAGGGGTATTTTAACTAATATATATTTAGATTTAACTCATAACTCCTCAATAAATAAAATTGTTACTTGTCTTAATAAAACATATAAAGAAGATAATTTTATTAAAGTTATGAAACCAAATAAATTAATTTCAACAAATGATGTAATAAATACAAACAACTGTTTAATTTCAGTAAATAAATCAAAAAATGTTAATAAAATTATTATAGTCTGTGCAATAGATAATTTAATAAAAGGTGGGGCTGGTCAGGCAATTCAAAATTTGAATTCTTATTTTGATTATCCTTATAAAGAGGGTTTGCAATGAAATATTTAAAATTTTTAATTATTATTCTTATTTTAAATAATTGTTCATTCAATACATCATCAAATATGTGGAAATATAATAAAAATAAAGAAGCCTTACTAACTAATTTTGATATTTTAGATCAAAATGTTGACTTTGAAAAATATAAAAATTTTATATTAAAAAATTCGGTTGAAAATGAATATCCAAATTTAAATTAGATGTCTGTTATGAAAAAAGTAAATATTGGAATTATAGGATTGGGTCAAATTGGTAATTATCTTTACAATGAATTAAGTAAAAAAATAAACGATATTGAACTTAAAACTGGAAAAAGAATTAAGATTGTAGCTATATCTGCAAAAAATAAAAATAAGATAAGAAAATTTAAAATTAATAAAAAAATTTTTTATAATAATCCGCTTGAAATTATTAAAAAAAAAAAAATTGATATTTTATTTGAGGTAATTGGAAAATCTGACGGAATTTCAAAAAAAATAGTTGAAAAAGCATTAAAAAATAAAATTCACGTCATAACACCTAATAAAGCATTAATTTCTAAACACGGTGATTATTTATCTGTGCTAGCAGAAAAATACGGTGTAAATTTAGAATTTGAAGCTTCTGTAGCTGGAGGAATACCAATTATAAGAACTATAAAAGAGGGTCTAGCTACAAATAAAATTTTTAAAATATATGGAATATTAAATGGTACTTGTAATTTTATTTTGACCTCAATGGAGAAAGATAAATTGCCATTTAACTCAGTATTAAGTAATGCCCAAAAACTAGGATATGCTGAACCAGGAAACCCAAAGTTAGATTTGAATGGTTATGATGCATTCGCAAAAATAAGAATTTTGTCATCATTAGCTTTTAATAACAAAATTTCTAAAGAAAAATGTTTAATGGAAGGTATAGAGAATATAGAATTAAAGGATATAGAAATTTCTAATCAACTTAATTTAAGAATAAAGCTTTTAGGTATTTCTGAAATAAGAAATGGAAAATTATTTGAAAGAGTTCATCCTTGTTTAGTAAAAAAGGACAGTTACATAGGAAACGTTGATGGTGTTATGAATGTTGTGATAACAGAAGGTTCGCCTGTGGGTGAAAGTGTTTTGCAGGGAGAAGGGGCTGGACCAGGTCCAACAACATCTGCTTTGATGTCAGATTTATTATCAATTTTAAGAGGTAATATTAAATATCCTTTTGGAATACCAAGTTACAAAAGAAAAAATATAAAATCTTTTAATTTTAACAACTATATAAATTCTCTTTATCTACGCTTTGAGGTTAAGGATAGGCCAGGGGTGCTATCACAAATAACTAACCAATTAGCAAAAAAAAATATATCTGTTCAAAGACTGATTCAAATTCCAAACAAAAATAAAACAGCTTCAATAATTATTATTAGTCATAAAACAGAAGAATTTTCAGCTCAATCGTGTATCCAAAAGTTAAATAAACTTAAAAATATTTTGAAGACACCCACAGTTATAAGACTTTTATAGATGGAGATATATTTTAGACTCTTCGAAGTAATTTTTCCTGTATTCTTTGTTGTGGGTATTGGATATTACATTGGTAAGAAAAATCCAAAAATTGATACATCATTTATAACAAACTTTGGTGCTAATATAGGATCACCAGCTATAGTCATATATTCGGTGACTACTACAGGTCTAACTTTTCAAATTTTTGTAAATTATTTTTCATATTATTTTTTAGCTATATTGGGTTTTACAATAATAGGTATAGTTTTCTTATCTTTGCTTAAAAAAGATATAATCATGGAATTACCTCCATTTATTTTACCTAATACTGGAAATATGGGTCTTCCAATTTGCTTGTTTGCTTATGGCTCTCAAGGTTTAGGTATAGCTGGCGCAATATCAGCTCTAATAATACTTTTTCATTTTACTATAGGAGTATTCTTAGCAAGCAAAAAGTTTAATTTAAGTATTTTTTTAAAAAGTCCTGCTTTTTATTCCGTAATAATTTCAGTTTTAATAATCTATTTTAAAATTCAGATTCCAAATTTTATAGTGAATACAACAATGTTATTAACATATGCAACAATTTTTTTAATATTAATGTCACTTGGTATTGCATTAACAAGACTTAAGGTTTTTTCTTTCAACAAAGCATTAATATCATCAGTTGCAAGAGTATTTCTAGGACCATTAGTAGGTTTATTAATAATATACTCTTTTAATTTGAGCGGTATTGCTGCAGGAGTTTTATTAATACAATGCTCAATGCCCAGTGCAATATTAAATTACTTAGTTGGCTCTATTTATTCACCCAAAAAAGTAGTTGATAATATTGCTAGTATGATAGTGGTTTCTACTGTTTTATCTTTCATAACCATTCCAATAGTAGTATTAATTTCTTTGAAATATTTTTCATAATAATGAATAAATTTACTGTATTAGGATGTGGGAGTTCACTTGGTGTACCTAGAATAGATGGATTTTTTGGAAAATGTGATCCAGATAATATTAAAAATTATAGGACGAGATGTTGTGCACATATAAAATTTGAAAATTTAAACATATTAATAGACACATCTCCAGATTTAAGGTTTCAACTAATAAAAAATAAAATAAATAACATCAACTATGTATTCTATACGCATGCACATGCCGATCAAACTCATGGAATAAATGATTTGAGAGCTTTTTATATTAAAAATAAAAAAAGATTGGATGTTTTTGCTGATAGATTTACAAAAAAACAACTTATTTCAACATTTGGATACTGTTTTAAGTCTAATAAAGGATATCCTGCTATACTTAAGATGAACAATTTAAAGAAAAAATATATTTTTAGATCTAATAATAAAAAACTTTCAATTGAAGCTATAATGACACAACACGGATTTATTAAAAGTGCAAGTTATTTAATAAATAAAAAAATATTCTATGGAAGTGATGTGAGCAAAATTTATAAAAAAGATATCAAAAAATTAAAAAATTTAAAATATTTCGTAATTGATTGTTTAAGAGAAGAATACCATCCATCTCATTTCAATTTGGATGATATGTTAAAAATTGTAAATTTAATTAAGCCCAAAAAAACAATTCTTACTAATTTAATGAGCACATTAGATTACAAGTATTTAAAAAAAAAGCTTCCCAGTAATATAATTCCTGCGCATGATGGTTTAAATTTCTCAATTTAACAAAGCTTCTATTTTACTTATAATTTTATTTGAATTAGGTTTTGTAAATGATGAAAATGTATCTTCGATTTTACCTTGTTTATTAATTAAAATTTTATGAAAATTCCATTTTGGTACTGCAGATTTACCATGATTTATCTTTGCCCATTTATAAATATCATGAGAATTTTCTCCTGTTACTTCATATATTGATGTCATTGGAAAACTGATATTAAAATTAACTTCACAAAATTCTTTAATATCTTTTTCACTCTTCTTTTCTTGATTAAACGTGTTAGATGGAACACCCAGTACAATTAAACCCTTTGATTTATAATTATCGTATAATTTTTGTAAACCATCGTATTGCTTAGTAAAACCACAGTAACTTGCAGTGTTTACTAATAAAATTACTTTATTATTATATTCATTTAATGATATTTTTTTTCCATTTATAGTTTCAATATCATAGTCAAAAAAAATTTTTTCGTATTTTGCGAATGAAACATTTGAAAAAAAAATCATAATTATAATTATAATTAATTTTTTAATTTGTAAGTACATTTATTTTTTTTTTAAGGAAAACATAAGAAGTAGATATCCGGCTACAGTTGATAATAGTGATCCGCTTAAAACTCCAATTTTAACACCATCCATGTACTCCATATTGTTCACAAATGCTAAGTTTCCTACAAATAAACTCATTGTAAAACCAATACCAGTTAATACACCAACCGCATAAAAACTTATCCAATTCGAATTATTTGGTAATGTAGCAAAACCAAGTTTTATTGATGCAAGTGAAAATATAAAAACTCCTACTTGTTTTCCAACAAAAAGACCCAATAGGATCCCGAGCGGTACGGGGGCTAGCAAAGAATTAAATGTTAACCCTTCCAATGAAACTCCAGCATTAGCAAAAGCAAAAAGAGGCATTATGATGAAAGCCACATAAGGACTTATTGCATGTTCAATTTTAATTAATAACGAAAAATCATTTTCTTTTTTTCTATGTGGAATTACGGAAGCTAAAAGAACACCTGCGATTGTAGCATGTACTCCAGATTCGTGTGTAAAAAACCAAAGGAAAAGTCCTAATACGAGATATGGTAAAAACTTTTTTATACTTAATCTATTCAGAACTAATAATAAAATAAAAGTTAGAAATATTAATATTAAATATTTAATATTAAGATCTCCTGTATAAAAAAATGCTATGATTACAATTGCTCCTAAATCATCAATTATAGCTAGTGCGGTTAGAAATACTTTTAAAGAAACCGGGACCCTAGAACCTAATAAAGACAAAATTCCAAGAGAAAAAGCTATATCAGTTGCAGATGGTATTGCCCATCCATTTAATGTAACCGATGTTTCAAAATTTATATAAATATATATCAACGCTGGTACAAGCATTCCACCAACAGCTCCGATTATTGGTAACATCGCCTGTTTTATAGATGACAATTCACCTTGTAAAAACTCTCTTTTAATTTCTAATGTGACAAAGAAAAAAAAAATTGCCATAAGCGCGTCATTTATCCAATGCAAGACACTTAATTTTAATCCAAAATTATTTATTCCTATAAAAAGATATTGTTTTAAAACATCAAAATAAATTTCAGATAGATTTGAGTTGCTAATATAAAGAGCTACTATTGCACTTATCAATAGTAGAATTCCACTAGCTGCCTCTAATTTGAAAAACCATTTAAATCCTGAAGATATATAATTTATCATTTTAACTACTTAAATCATTTAAAAATAAAAAAATATCTTTTAATGTCTCATAAAAATTTTGCAACATATTTTCTATTCCCGGAAATATATTTTTTAAATAAGCATTAAATGTATCTAAGATTATAATTAGTGCAATAAATGATATAATAAATACAACTAGTAACTTTAGGTATTGTAATAATTTTCTTTTTTTTATGATTGTACTTTTATTGCCATAATTTTTAATATTAGATAAGACCGGATTTGGATTGTCTGTAGAAATAAAATTTAATGTTTCTTTTTCCTCGTCATAACTAGTTATTTTATCATTATTATAATTTTGATCTTGTGATAAAGTTTGAGTTATTATACTGGTTGGTTTAAAAAACCACTCATTTTTGCAATTACTACATTGCACCAATCTCCCATTGTATGGAATTAGATTTTGGTCAACTATAAAAACTTTATTACATTTATCACAACTGATTTCCATTGTTCATATATAGCAGATTCTTTAAAAATTACTTTGTTTTTGCGACTGATTATGCATTGAATTTAACTGGAACTACTGTATTAGTTTAATCGACGGGGTGTAGCGCAGCCTGGTAGCGCATCTGGTTTGGGACCAGAGGGTCGCAGGTTCAAATCCTGCCACCCCGACCATGATATGAAAAAAGCAAAAATTTATAAACCATCCAAAACAGCTATGCAGTCTGGATTAAAAAAATATGATAGGTGGGTATTAGAATTTATAACAAAAGATAAAGGTATAAATCCTTTAATGGGTTGGGAAAGCTCGAACGATACGTATTCAGAATTAAATTTGGAATTTTCTACTAAAGAGCTAGCTGTCGAGTATGCTAAAAAAAATAATATAAGATATGAATTAATTGAAGAACAAAATAGAAAAATTTCAAAAAAATCGTACGCAGATAATTTTCTCAAATAATTTATGTTTAGATTTTTTACACAAAATAAATGGTTCTATTGGTCATGGATTGGTAGTTTTATAATACTTTTATCATTGTGGATACAGGTTCAAATTGATGTAAAAATAAATAACTGGTTTGGTCAGTTCTACGATATGATACAAAAAGCTCTTAGTGCTCCGAATTCCATAACGATTGAAGAATATTGGGCAAGTTTATTTTCTTTTATGTCACTTGCAGCTTTATATGTGGGGGTTGCGGTTGTAGTAAGTTATTTTACCTCACATTATTTATTTAGGTGGAGAACTGCTATGGTTGAATGGTACCATAGTGTTTACGACAAAGCGAGAAAAATAGAGGGTGCTTCACAAAGAGTTCAGGAAGATACGATAAAGTTTTCTAGAATTATGGAGTCCTTAGGCACAAGTCTAATTGAGGCAGTAATGTTACTTGTTGAATTTACACCCATATTGTTCGGTTTGAGTATTGGCATACCTATATTTTTTTTTGGTGATTGGGAATACGGTTTAATAACTGGAGCTTTAATTTGGTCCATAGGTGGAACTCTTTTTTTAGTTGGTTTGGGAATAATTTTGAGATTAGTTGGAGTTGAGTATGATCTTCAAAAACAAGAAGCTGCATATCGAAAAATTTTAGTAATAGCGGAAGATGATGGTTCTGTAAGACCAAAAAAAATTGATGAATTATTCGACGACGTTAGAAAAATTCATTTTTTAAGTTATATAAGATATTTATATTTCAACATAGGTAGAATTGCATATTTACAAGCAAACGTTTTATCTGCATACATTTTTTTGGCACCGGCAATTGTAGCTGGTGTAGTAACTCTAGGTGTCATGCAACAAATAATTCGAGCCTTTAGTAAAGTTGAAGGTTCAATGCAATACATATTGAAAGCTTGGCCAACAATAATTGAATTAGCCAGTGTTTATAAAAGACTCAGAGAATTTGAAAATAAATTGTTATCTGTTGAATATAATGAGAAAAAATTAATAGATTAAAATGACACTAAGTAAAAATTTAATTAATGAATTTATTGATGTTACATCTTCAGCAGCGATAGCTACTTATAATTATATTGGTAAAAATGATAAGATCAATGCTGATAGAGCTGCTGTTGATATGATGAGATCAAAATTAAATAAAATAAAAATGGACGGTAAAATTGTAATAGGTGAGGGTGAACTCGATGATGCACCAATGCTTTATATAGGAGAAAAAATTGGCTCTGGTGATGGTCTAAGATTAGATTTTGCAGTGGATCCGGTAGAAGGAACAAATTTTGTTGCTAAAAACCTTAATGGAGGTTTGTCGGTAATGGCTCTTGCTGAAAGAGGTAATTTATTTAATGCTCCAGAAACCTATATGAATAAAATTGCATCATGTAAAGATATACCTGATAATTGTATTGATTTAGATTTTTCAATTGAAAAAAATATAAATAATCTGTCTGATTTTAAAAAAAAAAAAGTTAAAGACATAATTGTTTGTATTTTAGATCGTCCAAGACATAAAGATATAATTGGTAAATTAAAAAAATTACAAGTACAAATTAAGTTAATTCAAGATGGAGATGTATCAGGAGCATTATTAGTATCTGACAAAAAATATAATGTTGACCTATTTTTAGGTATAGGTGGTGGACCCGAAGGTGTATTAGCTGCTTGCGCTCTTGATGCATACGGTTGTTTTTTTCAAGGCAGATTTTTATTTAAAACTAAAAATGATATTAATAGAGCCAATGCAATGGGTATAAATGATTTAAGTAAAAAATATAACTTAAATGAAATCATTAAAGGCGATTCTATGTTTTTTGCCACAGGAATAACCAATGGGGATCTTGTAAAAGGTGTGGAATTTAAAAATAACATTTTTTATACAGAAACACTAGTGACGCACAAAAATTCCTCAATTAATATTGTTAAAAAAGAGATAGCTAGCACTTGATAAATAATATTAATTGCAATAAAAGATCAGCTTTTGGTCCCTTCGTCTATCGGTTAGGACACATGGTTTTCATCCATGAAAGAGGGGTTCGATTCCCCTAGGGACCGCCATGAATTTTTTTGTTTATTTAATAAAATCAAAAGACAAAAATAAGACAATATCTTATGTAGGGTATACTTCAAATATTGAAAGAAGATTAATAAAACACAACAATAATAAAGGTGCAAAATTTACTAAAGGAAGAAAATGGGAGTTAGTTTATTTTAAAAAATATAATTCTAAAGTAATTGCTATGAAAGAAGAATATAAATTGAAAAAAAATTATAAATTGAGATCAAAAATTATAATGGAAAAATAATATGAAAATTTCAATATTGCTTCCATATAAAGAAAACTTTTCACCAGATTATGCTGGTGCAGTATCACTTTTTATAAATGACACTTTAAAAATAA
>CACNFY010000013.1 GCA_902619925.1 uncultured Pelagibacteraceae bacterium | reverse complement strand
TGTCAATCTAAAGAAGGTGTGTGCGCGATGTCATATGGCAGAGATTTATCTAGAGGGAAAATGGTACATGTTGGTGAAGCAATTGGAATGATTTCCGCACAGTCCATTGGTGAACCAGGCACACAGCTTACAATGAGAACATTTCATGTTGGTGGTACTGCATCAATTAAACAAGACTCCCAAATAGTAAGTAAAAGCGAAGGAACTTTAAAAATAATTAATACAAATTTAATTGAAGATTCAAAGAAAAATTCAATCGTAATGGGTAGAAATACACAGTTATCATTAGAGGACGACAAAGGCCTTCAAATAGCTATCTATAAAGTTCCATATGGATCAAAATTATTTTTTAAAAATGGTGATAAGATAAAGAAAAATACAAAAATATGCGAGTGGGATCCTTATACTACCCCAGTAATTGCTGAAACGAGTGGAATAGTAAACTTTGTAGATTTGACTGATGGAATATCTTTGGCTGAGACAGTAGATGATGCCACAGGTATATCTACAAAAACTGTAATTGATTGGAAAACTCAATCTAAAAATACTGATTTAAAACCTAGGATTACATTAAGAGACGAAAAAGGTAATGTAATAAAAAAAGCAGATGATAACGAAGCAAGATACTATTTAGTTCCAGACTCGATTTTATCAGTGAAAGATGGTCAAAAAATATTTGCAGGAGATGTAATAGCCAGACTTCCAAAAGAAACCTCAAAAACAAAAGATATAACCGGAGGACTTCCTCGTGTAGCAGAATTATTTGAAGCAAGAAAAGCAAAAGATAGTGCAATTATAGCTGAAAACGATGGTAAAGTTTTATTTGGAAAAGAAGTTAGGGGAAAACAAAGAGTAACAATAGAATCTGATAATGGTGAAACATCATCTTATTTGATACCGAAAGGTAAACATATTAATTTTAATCAAGGTGAGAAAATAAAAAAAGGAGAATATCTATTAGATGGTCAACCATTACCTCATGATATATTAAGAATTTTAGGTATCGAAGAATTAACTGAATATTTTGTTAACCAAGTGCAGGAAGTTTATAGATTACAAGGTGTAATAATAAATGATAAGCACATTGAGGTAATATTAAGACAAATGTTAAAAAAAATTGAGGTTAAACAAACAGGAGACTCAAGTTTACTGCCTGGTGAAATTATAGACAGGATAAAGTTTATGGAAATTAATGATAAACTTAAGTCTGAAAATAAAAAAATTGCTATAGGAGAGAGAGTTTTAATGGGTATTACTAAAGCCTCATTACAAACAGAGTCTTTTATTAGTGCAGCCTCTTTCCAAGAAACAACAAGAGTTTTAACTGATGCTGCAATTAAAGGAAAAGTAGATAAGTTATCTGGTTTAAAGGAAAATGTAATTGTTGGAAGATTAGTCCCTGCTGGAACTGGATCAATTAAAAATAACTGGAATCTTAAAGCTAGTAAAGACGATCAAAACTTCCTTTCTGAAAAAGAGCAAATAGAAGCCGAAAAAGATCAAGTAAATCAATAGTTTTTAGAAAACTAAATGGCTTATAATAAATTGACAAATCGATAAAAAATAGTATTTTGACCAAGTTTTTTGGTTGGAATGTAGTGTACGTACACTAAACGCTGCCACGAAATTTCTAGCAGTAATTTCATCAAAAAATATAACTATTTAAAAATATGCCTACTATTAACCAGTTACTAAGAAAAAAGAGAATGAGACCTATTGCAAGGAATAAAGTTCCTGCGTTAGAAAAACAACCCTTGAAGAGAGGAGTTTGTGTAAAAGTTTATACAACTACTCCAAAAAAACCTAATTCTGCACTTAGAAAAGTTGCAAGGGTTAGATTGTCAAATGGTTTTGAGGTAACTGCATATATACCTGGTGAAGGTCATAATTTACAGGAACACTCAGTTGTATTAATTAGAGGTGGACGTGTGAAAGATTTACCTGGTGTAAGATATCATATTCTAAGAGGAAATTTGGATACACAGGGAGTTGCAAATAGGAAACAAAGAAGATCTTTATACGGAACAAAAAAAGGTAAATAATAAATGTCTCGTAAAAAAAAAGCACCTAAAAAAATTATTGTAGTTGATCCAAAATATAAATCATCTGTAATCCCAAAATTAATCAACTCGATTATGTATGATGGAAAAAAAACAATTGCTGAAAAAATTGTTTACGAAGCTATAGATAAAATTAAAACTAAATCTAAGGATGAGCCAATAAATATATTTAATGAAGCAATTAACAATATAAAGCCTACCGTTGAAGTTAGATCTAGAAGAATTGGAGGAGCCACATATCAAGTACCAGTCGAAGTTAAAAGTAAAAGATCTCAAGCCTTAGCACTAAGATGGTTAATTGATGCATCAAGAAAACGTAAAGATAAAAAAATGTCAGATAAAATTTTTAATGAAATTTATGATGCTTATCAAAATAGAGGTTCAGCAATCAAGAAAAAAGAGGATACACACAAAATGGCAGAGTCAAATAAGGCTTTCGCACATTTTAGATGGTAAAAAATATGGCTAGAACTCATACATTAGAAAAATATAGAAACATTGGCATTATGGCACACATTGATGCGGGAAAAACTACTACGACTGAAAGAATATTATATTATACAGGCAAAAGTCATAAAATTGGAGAGGTTCATGATGGAGCAGCAACCATGGATTGGATGGAACAAGAACAAGAAAGAGGTATAACAATTACTTCAGCTGCAACTACATGTTTTTGGAACGATCATAGAATTAACATAATTGATACCCCAGGCCATGTAGATTTTACTATTGAAGTGGAGAGATCTTTAAAAGTATTAGACGGTGCTGTAGCTGTATTTGATGGTGTTGCAGGGGTTGAACCTCAATCTGAAACAGTTTGGAGACAGGCTGACAAATACAAAGTTCCAAGAATATGCTTTGTAAATAAACTAGACAGAACAGGTGCTGATTTCTTTAGATGTGTTGATATGATAAAAGAAAGACTTGGAGCTAAACCACTAGTTATGCAAATACCTGTTGGTATTGAGTCTAGTTTAAAAGGTGTAGTTGATCTTATTAAAATGAAAGCAATTATTTGGAAAAATGAAGATCTAGGAGCTGCATGGGAAGAAACCGATATACCTGATGATTTAATTGAGATTTCAAAAAAATATAGACAGGAATTAGTTGAAACAGCAGTTGAACAGAACGAAAAGTTGATGGAGTCATATTTAAATGGTGATGATATTAAAAATGACGATTTAATAGCATGTATTCGTAAAGGGTGCTTAAATTTTGATTTTGTACCAGTTTTAACCGGATCTGCTTTCAAAAATAAGGGTGTACAACCATTATTAGATGCAGTTGTAAACTATTTACCTAGTCCAAAAGATATTGGATCTATAAAAGGAACAAAGCCGAATACAGATGAAGAAGTAGAAATGAAATTTGAGGATAGTGCTCCTTTTTCAGCATTAGCATTTAAGGTTGCAAACGACCCATTCGTTGGTTCTTTAACATTTATAAGAATTTACTCTGGAACAGTTAAATCTGGTACTGGAATATACAACACATCTAAAGATAAAGAGGAAAGAGTTGGTAGAATGTTGCTTATGCACGCTAACTCACGTGAAGATATTAAAGAGGCAAATGCCGGTGATATTGTTGCGCTTGCAGGTTTAAAAAATACTATAACGGGACATACCCTTTCTAATCAAGACAACCCTGTATTATTAGAACCAATGGAATTTCCTGATCCTGTTATTGAAATTGCTGTAGAACCAAAAACTAAAGGTGATCAAGAAAAAATGGGTGAAGCATTGGGAAGACTAGCAAAAGAGGATCCATCTTTTAGAGTATCCTCAGATGAAGAGTCTGGACAAACAATAATTAAAGGTATGGGAGAACTTCATTTGGATATTATTGTTGATAGAATGAAAAGAGAATTTAAAGTTGAAGCAAATGTTGGAGCTCCTCAAGTAGCTTATAGAGAGACAATATTAAACTCAGCAGAATTTGACTACACTCACAAAAAACAAAGCGGTGGTGCAGGTCAATTTGCAAGAGTAAAACTATCAATAGAACCCCTTGAGCCTGGCAAGGGTAGAGAAATTGAGAGTAAAATTAAAGGCGGCGCAATTCCAAAAGAATTTATTCCAGGAGTTGAGAAAGGCGTGGAAACAGTTGCTGATGCAGGAATTTTAGCGGGCTTTCCAATTATTGATTATAAGGTAACCATTTTAGATGGATTGCACCATGATGTTGACTCTAGCGTATTAGCTTTTGAATTAGCCTCTAGACAATGTTTTAAAGAAGTGTGCTCTAAAGGAAGTTTAAAATTACTTGAGCCGATAATGAGAGTTGAGGTAGTTACTCCTGAAGATTATATGGGGGATGTAATAGGCGATTTAAATAGTAGAAGAGGGCAAATCAATACCCAGGAGCAAAGAGGTAATGCTACAGTTATAACTGCAATGGTACCTTTGGCAAATATGTTCGGATATATTAATTCTTTGCGATCTATGTCTCAAGGAAGAGCTCAGTATTCTATGTTTTTTGATCATTACGATAAAGTGCCTCAAAATGTACAAGACGAAGTTGTAAAGAAAACAGGTTGATATGGATAAGCAAAATATAAGAATTAAATTAAAAGCATACGACAATAAAGTATTGGACCAGTCTACCGAAGAAATAGTTAATACTGTAAGGAGAACAGGAGCAAATATTAAAGGACCAATACCTTTACCTACTAAAATTGAAAGATATACAGTTTTACGTTCACCACATATAGATAAAAAAAGTAGAGAACAATTTGAAACAAGAACCCATAAAAGATTAATTGATATAATTGAACCAACTCCCCAAACAGTAGAGGCATTAATGAAATTAGATTTGGCGTCAGGAGTAGATGTGGAGATAAAAATATAATTATGGATAATATAGCTTTAATAGGAAAAAAAATGGGTATGACTAGAGAGTTTTTATCATCAGGTCAATCGATCCCTGTAACCGTTGTAAAAATGGAAAAAGGTAGAGTTATACAAATTATAAGCAAAGATCAAAGAGGATATGACGCTATCCAAATAGGATTTGGTAAAATAAAACAATCTAAACTTAGTAAATCTCAAAAAGGTTATTTTACTAAAAAAAATACTGAGCCTAAAAAAGTTCTTAAAGAATTTAGAGTTAAAGATATACAAAATTATAAGGAAGGAAATGAATTGGGATTAGAAATCTTTAAAGATATAAAGTTTGTAGATGTAAAATCCAGAACTATTGGGAAAGGATTTGCCGGGGCAATGAAAAGACATAATTTTAGCGGTTTAAGAGCAACTCATGGAGTTTCAATATCTCATAGATCGCATGGTTCAACAGGTCAAAGACAAGATCCTGGTAAGGTGTTTAAAGGGAAAAAAATGGCTGGTCATATGGGTGATAAATTAAGGACAATTCAAAATATAGAGGTAATAAAATCTGATATTGAGAATGATCTTCTTTACTTAAAGGGATCAATACCTGGTACAAAAAATTCTCAAGTTTTTGTAAAAAAATCAGTAAAGAATATTTCAAGACTTACAATATTAGAAAAAAACGAAAAAATCAAAAATCAAAAAACTAAAAAAGAAAAGAAATAATGAAAATTGAAAAATTTACAATTGAAGGAAAAAAAGAGACTATTGAAATAGAAGATAAAATATTCTCAAGTAAAATAAATTGGAAAAATTCTAGTAAAGTTTTGTATAAGTTAAATTCGAATTACAAAGGAAGAAAAGCTAAAACTAAGCAAAAAAATGAAATTAAAGGTTCGACATCTAAAATATATTCACAAAAAGGCACCGGTAACGCCCGACACGCAAGCAGAAAGGCCCCTATATTTGTTGGTGGTGGTATTGCTCATGGACCAAAAGGTGAAAATAATTACAAAGTAAAAAAAATGAATAAAAGTGAAAAAAAATTAAGTATCAAGTCATTGTTAACCCAAAAAAATATAAACAAAAATTTGATAATAATAGACGACTTTAAAAAAGAAATTAAAAAAACTAAAGAAATGTTTAGTATACTTAAAAATTTTGATGCTTTAAATAGTCTTATTATTATTGATAATGAATCAAAAAATTTAATTTCAAAATCTACAAAAAATTTACCAAATGTAAAATTAACAGATACTAACCATTTTAGTACTTTTGATTTAATGAAATATAATAAATTAATTTTAACTACCAGCTCTCTTAAATTAATTGAAAAGAGGTATTCTTAATGAACAAAATACATCTTTATGATAAAATACTTTCGCCAGTAGTGACAGAAAAATCAACAAATTTATCTAATCAAAATAAAATTATTTTTAAAGTTCCAATTGGTTCAAATAAAACAAGTCTTAAAAAGAATGTCGAAAAAATTTTCAAAGTTAATGTAATTAAAGTTAATATAATTAATAAAAAGTCTTCCATCAAAATTTCGCGCGGTAAAAAAATCAAAAAAAAAGGCTATAAAAAAGCAATTATAACATTAAAAAAAGGTCAGAATATTGATCTAACAACTGGTATATAATAAATGGCTCTAAAAACTTTTAAATCATATACAAAGAGTACAAGAGGAACTGTTTTGATTGACAGATCAAATTTATGGAAGGGTAAACCTCTAAAATCATTAACTAGACCCAACAATTCATCGAAGGGCAGAAATAATTACGGCAGAATAACCTCTAAAAATCATGGAGGTGGTCATAAACATAAATATAGAATTATTGACTTCTATAGAAAAAAATTTGACATAAAAGGAAAAGTTATAAGAATAGAATATGACCCTAATAGGTCTTGTCACATAATGTTAATAAAATTTGAGGATAACGAGCAAAAGTACTATTTGGCTCCTCAAAACATTAAAATAGGTGATGAAATATCAAATGGACCAAATGCTGAAATAAAAATTGGAAATTCATTACCTCTAAAAGATATTCCAGCAGGTTTAAATGTTCATAATGTAGAGATGCAACCCGGAGGTGGTGGAAAAATTGCAAGAGCCGCTGGATCTTCAGTAACTATTTCGGGAATTGATGGAAATTATACTATAGTTAAAATGACCTCAGGTGAAATTAGAAAAATAGACTCTAGATCTATGGCAACAATTGGAGTTTTATCAAATCCTGATCAAAAAAATATTAAAATTGGTAAGGCTGGCAGATCCAGATGGCTTGGCATTAGACCTCATACTAGAGGTGTTGTAAAAAATCCGGTGGATCACCCACATGGTGGTGGAGAAGGTAAATCTGCTGGTGGTAGACACCCTGTGTCGCCAACTGGACAATCAGCAAAAGGATTAAAGACCAGGGATAATAAAAGAACAGATAAATTTATAATTAGAAGAAGAAAGAAAAAAAGAGGTAAGTAAAAATGGCAAGATCAGTTTGGAAAGGACCATTTGTAGAAGAAAGTTTAATAAAAAAAGTTGAAAAAATTAAAAATGATCCAAATAGAAAACCAATAAAAACCTGGTCAAGAAAATCAACAATATTACCAGATTTTGTTGGTATAAGTTTTCTAATTTATAATGGAAAGAAATTCATTCCAATCACTGTTTCGGAGGATATGGTAGGTCATAAATTTGGTGAATTTGCTCCAACAAGACAATTTGCTGGACACACTCCTGCAGATAAAAAAGCAAAAGCAGAGGAAGCAACTAAAAAGGTATAATGAAAAAAGAAAAAAAAATAGATACTAAAGAAGTAAGATCTACAAATAAAAATATAAGATCTAGTGTTAAAAAGTTAAAACCAATTCTTAAATCAATTGTTGGAAAAAAAGTTAACTTGGCGTTAAGAGATCTTTCATTTTCAGAAAAAAGAATTTCAAATGATATAAAAAAAACAATATCTTCTGCTATTGCAAATGCAGAGAATAACTATCAACTAGATATTGATAAACTTTTAGTAAAAGAAGCTTATTGCGGAAAGCAAATAATTATGAAAAGATTTAGAGCACGTGCAAAAGGAAGAGCTGCGCCAATACTTAAACCGTACTCAAATGTTACAATAATATTAACAGAACAACAAAAGGCAAATTTAAAGGAGCAACATGGGTCAAAAAGTTAATCCAATAGGTTTAAGGTTAGGAATTAACAGAGGTTGGGACTCTGTTTGGTATGCCAAAAAAAAAGATTTTGGAAATTATTTAATTGAAGATTTTAGAATTAGAGAATTCATCAAAAAAAATGTAATAAATTCTGGTGTTTCAAAAGTTATGATTGAGAGAACCTCAAAAAAATGCTTTGTTACAATTTATACATCAAGACCAGGATTTGTTATCGGTAAAAAGGGTAGTGATATTGAAAAAATAAAAAATAAAATTTCAAAATTAACCTCAAATGAAGTCATTTTAAATATTAAAGAAGTAAAAAAACCAGAAACAAATAGTTTTTTAGTTGCTGAGAATATTGCACAACAACTAGTTAAGAGAGTATCATACAGAAGAGCGATGAAAAGAGCTATGCAATCAGCTTTAAGACTTGGAGCTAAAGGGATTAAAGTTTCAATAAGTGGTAGGCTTGGTGGGAATGAGATTGCTAGAACTGAATGGCTCAGAGATGGCAGTATACCCTCGCATACTTTAAGGGCTGATATAGACTATGCTGAAGCTGAGGCATTAACAACGTATGGTATTCTAGGTATTAAAGTATGGATATACAAAGGTGAAATTTTTACAAAGGAATTTAGTCAGGAGACAAATAAAAAATAAAATTTATGTTACAGCCAACAAGAACAAAATATAGAAAAGCTCATAAAGGAAGAATTCATGGTTATGCTTCTAGATGTAACTTTATGAATTATGGTGCATATGGCTTAAAAGCTTTAGAGCCTGATAGAGTTATTTCAAGACAGATAGAGGCAGCTAGAGTAGCCTTAACTAGACATATGAAACGTCAAGGAAGGGTTTGGACAAGAGTATTCCCAAATATTCCAGTATCGAAAAAACCTACGGAGGTTAGAATGGGAAAAGGCAAGGGATCACCTGAGTATTGGGCATGTAGAGTTAAACCTGGGAGAATATTATTTGAAGTCGATGGTGTGCCAGAGCAAATCGCTAGAGAGGCACTATATAAAGCTTCAGCAAAATTACCAATTAAATGTAAATTTATTAAACGAATTTAAATTATGAGCAAAAAAAAAGATAAAAAATTAACACCAAGTCAAGCAATCAAGGATTTAGAAAAGTTAAAAAAAGATTTATTTAATTTTAGGTTTCAAAAAATTAACGGTCAGTTAAAAAGTCCTTCAAAAGTGAAAGAGACAAAAAAAAATATTGCTAGACTTAAAACATTTTTGGGAGGACAAAATGCCTAAAAAAATTCTTTCAGGTATAGTAGTTGGGGACAAGCCGAACAAAACTATTACAGTTGCTGTTGAAAGAAAATATCAACATCCTGTTCTTAAAAAAGTGATTAAATCAAAAAAAAAGTACAGTGTTCATGATGAAAATAATAAATTTAAAAATGGAGATAAAGTTAAAATAATTGAATGCAAACCATTTTCTAAAACAAAAAAATTTGAAGTTATAGAGGATACAAAATGATACAAGTACAAACTGAGTTATTAGTAGCCGATAATACTGGAGCGAAAAGAATTGAATGTATTAAAGTGTTAGGAGGTTCTAAGAGAAGATATGCTAGTATAGGTGATACAATAGTTGTAGCAATCAAAGAAGCAATACCTAAAGGTAAAGTAAAAAAAGGAGCAGTCCATAAAGCTGTCGTTGTTAGAGTTAAAAAAGGTATTCACAGGGATGATGGTTCTAAGGTAAAATTTGATAATAATGCAGCTGTTTTAACAGATGATAAAGGAGAACCAATTGGGACTAGAATATTTGGTCCTGTAACAAGAGAATTAAGAAATAAAGGTCAAATGAAAATAATTTCTTTAGCACCTGAGGTACTATAAATGATTAAAAAAGGACTAAAAGTTAAAATACTAATTGGTAAAGACAGGAATAAAGAGGGTGAAGTTATTGAAATTGATAGACCTAATAATCGAGCTAAAGTAAAAAGTTTAAACATTATTAAAAAACACGTCAAAACTACTAAAGAAAAAAAAGGTGGAATTTTTGATAAAGAAAACTTTATTAATATGTCAAATTTAAAAATAATTGATGAAAAAAAAAAAATAAGCAAGAGGTTAAAAAATAATGACGCCTAGATTAAAAGAATTATTTATAAAACAAATTAAACCAAACATTAAAACAAAATATAGCTTGAAAAATTTGTATATGGTTCCAGAAATTAAAAAAATTGTAATTAATATGGGTCTGGGAATTGATGGTAATGATGCCAAAATACTAAAGACTTGTTTAGAAGATATATCAAAAATAACTGGTCAAAAACCTGTAGTAACGCGATTTAAAAAATCTATTGCAAATTTCAAAACTAGAAAAAATACAAATGCAGGATTAAAAGTTACATTAAGAAAAAATAGAATGTATGAATTTATTGATAGACTAGTTAATATAGCTTTACCAAGAATTAAAGATTTTAGAGGTCTTTCAACAAATGGCTTTGATAATAATGGAAATTTTACTTTTGGTGTTAAAGAGCACATAATTTTTCCTGAGGTTAATTTTGAAAAAGTAGATAAAATAAGAGGTTTAGATATTACAATTGTAATAAAGAGTTTCAAGAAAGAACATAGTATTGAATTATTAAAAAACTTTAATTTTCCATTTAAAGAGAAAGGTAATTAGAATGGCTAAGCTGAGTGCAATTAATAAAAATAATAAAAGAATTAAATTATCTAATCGATATTATTCAAAAAGAAAAAAACTAAAAAATATTATTATGAATAAAAAATTGTCTTTGGAAGAACGTTTCAAAGCTCAACAAAAATTATCTAAAATGCCAAGAAATTCTTCAAAGATTAGAGTAATGAACAGGTGTCAAATAACTGGAAGACCGCATGGTGTTTATAGAAAACTAAAAATTTCTAGAATTGCTTTAAGGCAACTAGGATTAGAGGGTAAAATACCTGGTATGGTTAAATCTAGCTGGTAGAAAGGAAATTATGAGTTTAAGTGACCCAATAGGAGATATGTTAGCAAGAATTAAAAATGCTCAAATAAGAGCACATAAAAGTGTTAATTTACCTTCATCTAAATTTAAAATTAAAATAGCAGATGTACTTAAAGAAGAGGGATTTATTATTGATTATAAAATTATAGATAATGATAACAAATCAATATTAGAAATAAAACTTAAGTATAACTATGGAAACCCAGTTATCAACTCGATTGAGAGGGTGTCTAGACCAGGGAGAAGAATTTTTTCTAGTGCTGAAAGCCTTCCAAAAATTAATAATGGTTTGGGTATAGCAATTGTTTCCACCCCCAAAGGTGTGATGACAGATGTAAATGCCAGAAAAAAAAAAGTTGGTGGAGAAATTATCTGTAAGGTATTTTAATGTCTAAAATTGGAAAACAAAATATAATAATACCCGAAAAAGTAAAAGTTGTTTTAAATAACAACATTTTAAATATTGAAGGTCCTTTAGGAAAAAAATCTTTGAATATCGACTTAGATTTATTCGAGTTAAATATTATAGATAATAAAGAGGTTTCAATTAAACCAAAAAAAATAAATGAGGAAATTAAACGAATATGGGGAATGAATAGGAGTTTACTAAACAATGCAATAATAGGAACTAGCAAGGGATATGAAAAAGTGTTAGAATTATCAGGTGTTGGATATAGAGCAGCAATTAAAGGTAAAACACTAAATCTCCAACTTGGATTTAGTCATGATATAAATTTCGATATTCCAGAAGGAATTACAATTGTTGTAGAAAAACAAGTAAATATTTCAATAAAAGGAAATGATAAACAGCAAGTTGGAATGATTGCTTCAAAAATTAAATCTTTAAGGCCACCCGAACCATATAAAGGAAAAGGTATTAAAGAAAGAGGACAATATATTATTAGAAAAGAAGGTAAGAAAAAATAATGAAACTGAGTGCAAAAAATAGAAAAAAATTTAGAATTAGAAATAAATTAAAGAGAGTTTCTAAAGTGGATAGGTTTAGATTAAGTATTAATAGATCATCGAAAAATATTAGCGCTCAAATAATAGATGATATAAATAACGTTACAATTGTATCAGCAACTTCTAATGAAAAATTGATTAAATCTGAGAAAAAAAAGAAGTCCGAATTATCAATGGTTGTTGCAGAAAAAATCGCAGAAAAAGCAAAAGAAAAAAATATAAATAAAATCTATTTTGATAGAGGTGTTTACAAATATCATGGAAGAATTAAGATTTTTGCTGAAACTTTAAGAAAAAAAGGATTTGAATTTTAATCATGGAAAAAAGTAACGAATATATAGAAAAACTTGTTCATATTAACAGAATTACAAAAGTAGTGAAAGGTGGAAGAAGATTTGGATTTTCTGCATTGGTTGTCGTTGGAAACCAAAATGGAAAAATTGGCGTTGCACATGCTAAAGCTAAGCAAGTTCCTGATGCAATTAAAAAAGCTAATGATCTGGCAAAAAGAAAATTAATTCAGGTTCCCTTAAGAGAAGGTAGAACAATACATCATGACATATATGGTAAAGATGGAGCAGGAAAAATAAAATTAAGAGCAGCACCTAAAGGTACAGGCATTATAGCAGGCGGACCAATAAGAGCAGTATGTGAAGTTCTAGGGATTAAAGATATTGTAGCTAAGTCAATAGGAACCTCAAATCCTCATAACGTGATTAGAGCTTGCATGAAAGCCTTGTCAAAACAAAGTTCTCCTAAAAATATATCAAATATAAGAAATAAGAAAATTTCAGAAATAGTGGAAAAAAGAGGTTAGATGGGCAATTTAAATTCTACAACAAAAATTAAAGTAAAGAAGATTAGAGTTGGAAGAGGTATTGGTTCAGGAAAAGGAAAAACTTCTGGTAGAGGTGTTAAAGGTCAAAAATCAAGATCTGGTGTTGCTATTAAAAGTTTTGAGGGAGGTCAAATGCCTCTATTTAGAAGATTACCTAAAAGAGGATTTAATCCTATTAATATAAAAAAAATTGCAAAAATTAATTTAGAAAAAATTCAATTAATGATTGATAAAAAAAAACTTAATTCGTCTGATATTATAAATTTAAATATTTTAAAAAAAAATAAAATTGTTGGAAATTCATATGAGCTACTAAAAATATTAGGTAAAGGCGATATGAAGGATAAAGTTAATATCGAGTCTAATTATATTTCAGAAGGTGCAAAAAATAAACTAGAAAAAATAGGCTGCACTATTAAAATAACACCTATAAAATAAATTAATGAGCAGTTCATCTAGTAGTGATCTTAAAAATAGGGTTTTATTTACTATTTTAATTCTATCTATTTATAGGTTAGGAACATTTGTCCCGTTGCCAGGTATAGATCCAGATCAGCTATCAACTCTTATGGAAAGTAACCAAAAAGGTTTACTCGGCATGTTTAATGTATTTGCGGGTGGTGCAGTTAGTCGAATGGCTATTTTTGCTTTAGGAATTATGCCATATATATCCGCATCAATAATTGTACAGTTACTTACAGGTGTGTCAGATTATTTCAAAAATTTAAAATCACAAGGAGAACAAGGAAGACAAAAAATTACTCAAATAACTAGATATGGAACTGTAATTTTGGCAACTATACAAGGATTTGGGCTTGCTGTTGGTTTAGAATCGTCTGCAAACTTGGTAATTAGTCCAGGTATGTATTTTAAAATTTCTACAGTTACAACAATTGTTGCTGGAACAGTTTTTTTAATGTGGCTTGGTGAACAAATTACTCAAAGAGGTATAGGTAATGGAATTTCATTAATTATATTTTCTGGAATTGTTGCAGAAATACCTCGTGCATTGGTAACAACATTTGAACTAGGAAGAACCGGTGCAATATCAACATTAATGATAATTGGAATTTTTGTTTTGTTAATAATAACAATAATGTTTATTGTTTTTATGGAGCGAGCACTAAGAAAAATATTAATAAATTATCCTAAAAGACAAATGGGAAATAAGATTTATGGAGGTGACTCATCTCATCTACCACTTAAAATTAATTCTGCAGGAGTAATTCCAGCAATATTTGCATCTGCTTTACTTTTATTACCTGTAACATTTTCAAATTTTAATATCTCAGAAAGTGAAACATTTTTGAATATAACTTCTTATTTTTCACAGGGCCAACCGTTGTATATGTTATTATACGCTTCAGGAATCATATTTTTTACTTTTTTTTATACATCAATCACATTTAATCCTAATGAAACTGCAGAAAATTTAAGAAAATATGGTGGATTTATTCCTGGTATAAGACCTGGTGAAAGTACAGCATTGTATATAGATAATATTCTTACTAAGCTAACAACAATAGGAGCTTTATATCTTACACTCGTTTGTTTGATGCCGGAATTTCTTATCGCAAATTATCCGATTCCATTTTATTTGGGAGGAACCTCAATACTTATTGTCGTCGTGGTTGCCATTGATACAGTCACTCAAATTCAAACTAGATTAATGAGTTCACAATACGAACAATTAATAAAAAAAACTAAATTTGGTAAATAACAAAGTGAATATTATTATATTCGGACCTCCAGGAGCAGGTAAAGGAACACAGGCTAAACATTTAGTAAAAAAATTAGACAGTTTTCAGGTTTCAACCGGTGATATGTTGAGAGAAGAAATAAATAATGATACTGAAATAGGTAAAAAAATAGTCAGTAACATGAATGAAGGAAAATTTGTAGATGATGTAATAGTAAACAAACTTTTAGAAAAAATTATATTCGATCCAAATAAAGTAAATAGATTAATTTTTGATGGGTATCCCAGAACTATTAGTCAGGCTAAAAATTTAGATAATTTATTAGACCAATCTAATCAAAAAATTAATTTTGTATTTTTTCTTAACGTAGAAAAAGAAACAATTATAAAAAGAATTAAAAAAAGAAAAATTTTAGAAAAAAGATTAGATGATAACACAGACACTATTTTAAAAAGGTACGATACCTATATGAAAATAACAAAGCCTGTTCTTGATTATTATTTAAAAAATCAAAATTTTTATGAAGTAGATGGATCTATGAATAAAGAAAAAATTGCTCAAAAAATCGAGGAAATACTTAAGGTTTAAGACGTTGACATTAAAACACCTTCTTATATAAAAGGCTAAATTTTAATCACAATATATGGCTCGTATCGCAGGTGTAAACATTCCACAAAATAAGTTAGTTAAAATTGGACTAACATATATTTATGGAATAGGAGACAAGTTTTCAAATGATATTTGTAAAGCTTTATCAATACCAAATGACAAAAGAGTAAATCAACTTACCGACGATGAAATCCTTAAAATAAGGGAATTTATAGATAAAAATTTTACAGTTGAGGGTGATCTAAGACGAGATAATTCATTTAGCATTAAAAGATTAATAGATCTTGCTTGCTATAGAGGATCTAGACATAGAAAGAAACTACCAGTTCGTGGTCAAAGAACTAGATGTAACGCTAGAACTCGTAAAGGCAAAGCAGTGGCAATTGCTGGTAAAAAATTAACCCCATTAAAAAAATAAATTATGTCTAAAGAAAAAAAATCTATTGATAATAAAGTTGATAATAAAAAAACTGAACTCAAAAAAAAAAGTTCTTACTCTAAGAAAAAAAAAGGTAAAAAAAATATAACTACAGGTATAGCTTATGTTCAATCTACTTTTAATAATACAATTGTATCCATAGCTGACACAAATGGTAATGTAATTTCATGGGCTTCATCAGGACAAAAAGGTTTTAAAGGTTCAAGAAAATCTACTCCGTATGCTGCTCAAGTTGCGGCAGACTCTGCTGCAGCAAAAGCCTTAGAAGTTGGTATGAAGGTATTATCAGTAGAAATAAAAGGTCCTGGTTCTGGAAGAGAAACCGCATTAAGAGCTTTGCAATCAAGAGGTTTTAAAATTTTATCAATTAAAGATACAACGCCTTTACCACATAATGGAACAAGGCCACCAAAAAAAAGGAGAGTTTAATGGAAAACACTGATGTAAATATTAAAAATTGGAAATCATTAATAAAGCCTTCTAAATTAGATGTTAAGTTAAGTGATGATAAATCTTATGCAAAAATTACTGCTGAACCACTTGAAAAAGGTTATGGATTAACTTTAGGAAATTCTTTAAGAAGGATTTTATTATCCTCAATACGAGGTACAGCAGTTACTGCTATACAGATTGACGGAGTTTTACACGAGTTTACTTCAATTAAAGGTGTTAGAGAAGATGTTACTGATATCGTGTTAAACGTAAAATCTTTAGCACTAAAAAGCAATGCAGAGGGTGTAAAAAAACTAATTTTAGACGCAAAAGGACCTGGAGAAATAAAAGCTTCAAGTATAACAGCAGTTGCTGATATAGAAATATTAAATCCTGATTTAGTAATTTGTAATTTAGACGAAAATACAAATTTTCACATGGAAATGTTTGTAGGTAGTGGTAAAGGATATGTTTCTGCTGATTTAAATAAACCCGAAGAACCGCCTTTAGGGTTGATACCTATAGACTCATTATTCAGTCCAGTTAAAAAAGTTTCTTATTCAGTAAGTACAGCAAGAGAAGGTAAAGCTTTAGATTATGATAAATTAACTATGGAAGTAGAAACAAACGGATCCATTTCTGCTGAAGATGCAGTAGCATACTCTGCTAGAATATTTCAAGATCAATTAGGCATGTTTGTTAATTTCGATGAGCCGCAAGAAGTTGTAATAAGAGAGGCACCAACTGAACCTGAATTTAACAAAAATCTTTTAAGAAAAGTAGATGAACTAGAATTATCAGTAAGATCTATGAATTGTTTAAAAAACGATAACATTATATACATCGGAGATTTGGTTCAGAAATCAGAAGGAGAAATGTTAAGAACCCCAAATTTTGGTAGAAAATCATTAAATGAAATCAAAGAGGTATTAACTGGTATGTCTCTTTATTTAGGAATGGAGATACCAAATTGGCCACCAGATAACATAGCTGAATTGTCTAAAAAACTAGAAGAATCAATATAATGAGACACAAAATAGGTTATAAGAAATTAAATAGAACATCTGAGCATAGAAAAGCTCTTTTAAAAAATATGCTAAATTCTCTTATAAAATATGAGCAGATTACTACTACACTTCCAAAAGCTAAGGTTTTAAAGCCAGTAGCAGAGAAAATTGTTACTCTAGGTAAAAACAAGAGTTTACATAATTCAAGGTCAATAATTTCAAAACTTCAGAACATCAACAACGCTAATAAAGTAATAAATGTACTTTCTGAAAGATATAAAGGTAGAAAAGGTGGTTACACGAGAATAATTAAAGCTGGGTATAGATATGGAGATAATGCTCCAAAAGCTATAATTGAGTTTGTAGATAGGGATATAGAGGCAAAAAAAGTTGATAAAAAAAAAAAAGAAGTCATTAAAACAACAAAAGAAGAACAAAATCCAAAATCAGCAACTGCGTAAAACCTGATTTAAATGAAAAGATCGTATAGAGTAACCAATGATCAGGATGGACAACGTATTGATAAGTGGTTTAAAAAAAATATCTCTGATGTTCCTCAGAGTTTAATTGAGAAATTTTTAAGAATAGGAAAGATTAAAATTAATAAAAAAAAAGTTAAAAGTTCTCAAAAAATCAAACAAAATAATATAGTTGAAATATTTGATTTAAAATTAAGTAATAATAACAAAAAAAAAAATATTTATATTCCAACTAAAAAAATTATAAAAGATAATGTATCGAATATAATTTATGAAAATGAAGATTACATAGTAATTAATAAAAAATCTGGTATAGCAGTTCAGGGTGGAACCAAAATTAAATCAAATTTAGTTGATATTTTTACTAAGAGTAAAATTTTTGAAAAAAATAAACCTTATACAGTTCATCGATTAGATAAAGAAACATCTGGAGTATTGATATTTGCTAAAAATAGAAAAACAGCACAATTTTTTACATCTTTATTTAGGTTAAGAAAAATTCATAAAATCTATTTATCTATATGTCATGGTGAGTTTAAAAACAAAAAAGGAGAGTTGATACATAACCTTGAAAGATTTGAAAATAATAAAAAAATCATTGAAAAAGCTGTCACTCAATATAGGGTTATAGAACAAAATTTAGGTTTTAGTCTTGTTGAAATGAAACCAATTACTGGCAGGAAGCATCAATTAAGAAAACAGACTTCTATTATAGGACACCCAGTTGTTGGAGATAAGAAATATTCATTTTTAAATAAATCGAAAAAGAATCTTATGCTCCATGCTTTTGAAATTAAATTTTTAATAAATAATAAAAAAATTAATTTTATTGCAAAAATACCAAAACATTTTTACGATTTTTTAAATTCGAAAAAAATTAATTTTTCAGGTTATTTAAAAAATTAGTTATGATATAATTTCTTATATTTAAAGGTTTTTTGTTAGTTATATCAACTAGATTTACTACATTTCTATTTTTTAAACCACAGGGAATAATTTTTTTATATTCTTTAAGATTAGTATTGATATTTAAAGAAAATCCATGATATGCCACCCACTTCTTAATTTTAATTCCAATAGCAGCAATTTTTTTTATTTTTCTTTTATGATTTACCCATACACCCACATTTTTTCTGTTTGCTTTTGCAACTATTTTATAATTACGAAGTGTATATATTAATGTATTTTCTAATATATTTATAAACCACCTGATATCTTGTCTTCTTTTTTTTAAATTAATTACAACATAAAAAATTAATTGTCCTGGACCGTGATAAGTAATTCTTCCACCACGATTGGTCTTTATTATTTTCTGGCTTTTATCCAATATATCTCCATCTTTAAAACTAACACCAGCGGTAAAAACGCTTGGATGTTCTAAAATCCAAATAAGCTCAGGTTTTTTGTTATTTAAAACGTCTAAATGTCTTTTTTCTAACGTTTTAAAAGCTTTGGTGTATTCCACAGGTTTTTTACTTATTTTAATCTCAATGCTCATTATTTATTGTATTCTAGAAATTATCCATTAATAGTGCCATATAAAAATATAGGTTTTTTTATGACTTTAGTGCGAAAAATAAAAGATAAAAAAGTTAATTTTGAATTTAACAAAGAATATATAAAGGTAGTAACAGAAAAAATAGTTAATAATGATACATCTTTTATAACCAAAGCCTTTAAAGAAATGCACCCCGCTGATGCAGCGGATATTATTGAACATTTAAATTTATCAGATAGAGAAAATTTAATAAAACTTAACAATTTTAAAATTGATCCAGAAGTATTTATCGAATTAAATGAATCAATACAAACTGAAATTGTAAATTACCTATCAATTGATTCTATTGTGTTCATATTAAAAAATTTAGAATCTGACGATGCGATTAAGATTATAGAGAATTTAGATGAAAAAAATAAAAATGAAATTTTAAGCTCTCTACCACCCAAGGACAGATTTGCACTTTTGGAAAGTCTAAGTTTTCCTGAAGACTCTGCAGCACGTATAATGCAAAGAGAGTTTACTGCCATTCCAAGTAATTGGTCAGTAGGTCAAACTATTGATTATTTAAGAGAAAATAAAGACTTACCAGAAGAATTTTTAGAAATATTTATTGTAGACAGTGAATTTAAGCCCATTGGATCTGTCCCCTCATCGAAAGTATTAAGAACTTCTCGAGATACAAAAATGCAATCAATAATGAATGAGTCACAACTTTCTATACCAGTTGATATGGATAGAGAAGAAGTTGCGAACTTATTTGAAAATTATAATCTTAATTCAGCTTGTGTCGTTGACAAAAATAATAAATTAGTTGGCATGATAACAAGTGATGACGTTTTAACAGTTATTAAAGAGGAAGCCGAAGAAGATGCTTTAAGATTAGCTGGAGTGGGCGACGAAGAAATCACGGATGGTGTTATTAAAAAAACAAAAAGAAGATTTAATTGGCTTTTACTAAATTTATTAACAGCAATAATCGCATCAATTGTAATAGGATTTTTTCAAGAGGATATAGAAAAAGTTGTAGCTCTTGCAGTTTTAATGCCAATTGTTGCTTCAATGGGCGGTAACGCTGGTATGCAAACTTTAGCTGTTACTATTAGAACAATAGCAACAAATCAGCTTACGAGAAATAATTTTTCACAAAATATTTTGAAAGAATTTTTTATAGGAATTTTGAATGGTGTAATTTTTGCCGTTATAAGTGCTATAGTGGTATATTTTTGGTTTAATGATACTACACTTTCTTTAATAATAGCAATTTCTATGGTGTTAAATATGATTGTTGCTGGTTTGTTTGGAATAGTTATACCAATAGCTTTAAAAAAAATTAATATTGACCCAGCGATTGCATCAAGTGTTTTTGTTACGACAATTACAGATGTAATTGGTTTTTTGTCATTTTTAGGAATTGGAGCAATTTTATTTTATAATTAATAGTTATCAATTATTCTTACT
>CACNFY010000012.1 GCA_902619925.1 uncultured Pelagibacteraceae bacterium | reverse complement strand
AATTTTCTAAAAAAGATAGGCTACCTTGAGAAAGAGGGCAAAGATTTTAAAATAAAAACAAAAAACTTAGACTACGAAATTTCGAAAGTGCCTGGCCCTCAATTGGTAGTTCCAGTAAATAATGCAAGATATTTATTAAATGCCGCTAATGCAAGATATCAATCACTATACGATAGTCTTTATGGTACAGACGTCATTGAATCAGAGGAGTCTGCAAATGAGCGATACGACCCTGAAAGAGGTCTAGAGGTAATAAAGTTTTCAAAAAAATTTTTAGATAAATTTTTTACTTTAAAATCAGAGAGCTGGAAAAATATTGATAGAATATATATAGAAAACAAAAATTTGGTGCTTCAAAACTACAAGAAAAAAATAAACTTAAAAAATAAAAATAAATTTGTTGGATATAGAGGATCTAAAGATAAGCCTGAGGCTATTATACTTAAAAATAATAATTTACATATAGAAATTATAATAAACCCCTACGCCTTTAGTGCAAAAAGTGATCCCGCTGGAATAGCAGATATTATTGTTGAAGCCGCAATTACAACTATTTGCGACCATGAAGACTCTGTAGCAAGTGTAGATGCTGATGACAAAGTTGTAGGTTATAGAAATTGGTTAGGTTTAATGAAAGGAGATTTAAAAGTAAAGTTTGAAAAAAAAGGAAAATTATTAATTAGAAAGTTAAACCCAGACAGAAAATATATATTGAAAGATGGCACACCATCGAAGTTACATGGTAGAGCACTTCTACTAAATAGAAATACAGGACATCTTATGACAAACCCATCTATACTTTTAGAGGATGGATCTGAAATACCTGAAGGTATTTTAGATGCTTTTATAACATGTTTATGCTGTCTTCACGATCTTAAAAGTAAAAAGAACTCTAAGACCGGTTCTATAATGATTGTAAAACCTAAACAGCATGGACCAGATGAATGTGGTTTCACAGATTTAATTTTCGAAAAAGTTGAAAAAGTACTTGGATTGGAAAAATATACAATTAAATGTGGTATTATGGACGAGGAAAGAAGAACAACTCTAAATTTAAAAGAATGTATAAGAAAACTAGAAAATAGAGTTTTTTTTATAAACACTGGCTTCTTGGATAGAACAGGTGATGAAATACATACATCCATGGAGTCAGGTCCAATGATAAAAAAGGGAGATATGAAACAATCAGTTTGGATTAAAGCTTATGAAAACAATAACGTAGATATAGGATTAAAGTGTGGTTTTAGCGGAATTGCACAAATTGGAAAGGGAATGTATCCAGAACCTGATAACATGTCAAAAATGTTAAATGAAAAAATAGTACACTTAAACGCTGGAGCAAACTGTGCTTGGGTACCTTCTCCAACAGCTGCTGCCTTACATGCTCTTCATTACCACGATATAGATATATTTAAACGACATGAAATAATAAAAAAAAGAAAAAAAATTAATAAATTTGATTTGCTTGATATACCAACGATTTCAAAGCCAAATTGGTCCAATAATGAAATTAGAAATGAAATTGCAAACTGTGCTCAAAGTATATTAGGTTATGTTGTGAGATGGATTGATCAAGGAATTGGTTGTTCAAAAGTTCCAGATTTAAATGGAATTAACTTGATGGAAGACAGAGCTACTCTAAGAATTTCGTCACAATTAATTGCTAATTGGCTATATCATGGAGTTTGTAGTAGAAAACAAGTTTTAGAAGTGATGAAAAAAATGGCTAAAGTTGTTGATATACAAAATAAAAATGATGTTAATTATCAAAATATGTCTCCAAATTTCGATAAATCTATAGCTTTTAAAACTGCTTGCGAACTTATATTTAATGGCAAAGAACAACCATCAGGATATACGGAGCCATTGTTACATTTAAATAGGTTAATAAAAAAAAATTAGCATTTAATTTCTTAAATTTCCTCTGTTTTTAAATGCAGAATGAAGTGTTCCATCATCTAAATTATCTATTTCACCACCTATAGGTATTCCTTGCGCTAGTTTAGAAACCTTTACATTTAAATCTTTTAAACAATCCTGGATATAAAATGAAGTAGTTTGACCCTCAATAGTTGTACTAGTAGCAATTATAACTTCGTCGATATTATTCTTTTTAATTTTTTTTATTAAACTCTCAATTAATAGGTTTTCTTTAAGTTTATTATTAGAGTTATTTAGTGTCCCTCCCAAAATATGAAAATATCCATTAAAAACATTTGATTTTTCTACTGACCACTGGTCTGCTATCGTTTCTACAATACAAATTTTAGATACTTTTTTTTCGCTTTTTTCACAGTTTGCACAGTTTGATTTTTCAGATTTAATTGATCCACATTCTTTACATCTAACTATGTTTTTAAATACATTAGCAAGTGAATTAATTGTTGGTTTTAATAAATCTTCTTTGTTGTTAATTAATTTTAAAATTATTCTTCTCGCCGATTTTGGTCCCAAACCGGGTAACTTAGAAATATATTTTATAAGATCCTCAATTTCGTCAATATTTTGCATAATTTTAAAAAGGCCACTTAAATCCTGGGATACCTAACCCTCCTGTAGCTTTTGAAATTTCCTCTTTTGTTTTTTCTTTAATAGATGATCTGGCATTTGAGTGAGCAGCAATTATAAGGTCTCCTATCATTTCACTTTTTTCAGTTAAAATCTCAGGTGCTAAGTATATACTCACAATTTCACCATCACCGTTTAAAGTTATTTTAACTTTGTCCCCCCCAGATACTCCCTCAGCAGTAATTTGACTTATTTTGTTTTGGCTATCTTTTATTTTCTTTTCAAATTCTTTTGCCTTATCTAAAATATTTTTAAAATCTGTCATTATTATATTATTTTAAATCTTTTATTTTTATGTCCTTAAAAATTTGTTTGATTTTTTTAAATTCTTGGGATTTTGCAAAATCATTAGTAATATTTTCTTTAAATTTTTTTTTTAATTCCTTAATAGTAAATTGACCTTCTTTTTTTGATAATGTTATGATCCATCTTTCTCTTGTCCATTCATATAATTTTGCTGACAGTATTTTTATAAAATTTTTATCTAAATTTTCATTAAAAGAAATTTCAATCAAATTTTTATCAAATGAAACAAGCCTTACATTTGACTCTAAATCATATTTTAAATTAAATTCTTTTTTTAATGCACATAACTCAATTAAATCTTGGAAAGACTTTATTGAATTATGGTTTTCCTCAGTCTGAACTTCAGGTTTATTCTCTTGTTTCTGATCTATATTTTTTAATTGATTTATTATATTATAGTTTGTTTTCTTTTCGACTACTTCAGATGTTTCACCTTTCGAAAAATAAGATTTATCTTTTGAATTTGAAATCATATGTTCATTATTAGATAAATATATAAGTCTTAAAATAAACATCTCTACTGTTAAATGTTGATTTGATACAATGTTTAATTCACTTAAGGTGTTTATAGTAAACTGCCAATAAATTAGGATTGTTGAAAAGCTTAAATTTTCGTTTAATTCTTTTATAAGTTTATGCTCATTATCATTTAAATTAAAATTGGTTCCCTCTAGTTCAATATAAGATATATTTTTTAAATAATATAATATTTCCAAAAATTCATTTAAAAAAACTTTTGGTTCAACTCCTTTTTCGTAAATTAATTTGTATACACGAATTGATTCCTCTACATTGCCTTTTGATATATGCTCGATTAATTTTACGAGTAAAGATTTATCAAAATGTCCAAAAATTTCCTGAGCAGACTTTAAATCTAATTTATTATTAGGTGAGGATGATAAAAGAGCTCTATCTAGCAATGAAAGTGCATCTCTAACACTTCCCTCAGAACATTTACAAATTAATTTAATTGCTTCGTCATCAATATTGCCATTTTCTTTTTTAGATATATTCTTAAGATATTCAAACAATTCTTGATACTTTATTCTTGAAAGATCAAATCTTGAACATCTTGAGAGCATAGTTACTAAAATTTTTTTAATTTCGGTTGTACAAAATATAAATTTTACATAATCGGGGGGTTCTTCTAATATTTTAAGTAAAGACTGGGCTCCTGCTTTAGACATAGCTTGAATTTCATCAAGTATTAAGACCTTATACTTTGAGCTTGTTGGAGGATATCTACAAAACTCTATTAAATCTCTCACTGAGTCAATTCCTGTGGCTGTTGCACAATCTTGCTCAATTACATCTAAATGATTTGAATTTGTAATTCCCTCACAGTTTTCACACAAATTATTTTCGCATAAATTTTCTATACCATTTTTGCAATTTAAACTTTTTGCAATTATTCTAGCAATGGAGGTTTTTCCTACACCTCGTATTCCATGGAATAAGAATGCATTAGGTATTTTATTTAATTTTATTGAATTATATATTGTGGAAGCTATCACTTCTTGCCCTATCAACTCTTGGAGTTTGGAAGGTCTATATTTTAATGCTAATACTTTTGAATTTTTCATAATTATATTAGGGGCCAATCAACCTAGAAAAATATTGGTCACTCTGCTATCTTTCGATCCTGAAGTATTAATCAATACCACTACCTGATTGACCCAATTTATTATATCAGTAAATTTTTTTATTCAACAATGAAAAAAATTATCTATTTCTAAATTCAGATTGTTTAAACACACCTAATAATTGAAACTCAGAACAATGTAATTCTAAATCACTTAAAGCACCGGCAACCCTTTCCTCTGATATATGGCCCTGAACTTCACAAAAAAAATAATATGATGAAAACGTACCCTTTTCAGGAAAAGATTGTAACTTTGTCATATCAACTTGTCTTAAGCTCATACCAGTTAATGATTGGAACAAAGCTGAAGGTTTATTTTTAAGTTTAAATAAAAAAGATGTAATATATTTTCCATCTTTTTTAAATTCAGGTTGTGTTATCTCTTTTTGAAAAACCAAAAAACGTGTGAAATTTTCTTTTTCGTCTTGAATGTTATTTTTTAATATATCTAGTCCATAAATTTCAGCACTATTTTTTGAAGCAATTGCTGCTTTTGATTTATCATTTTTTTTTGCTACATAAGCTGCACTTCCTGCGGTATCAGCCATGACATTTTCTTTTAATTCATTATCTCTTAAAAATTTATTTGCTTGACTTAAAGCAGCAGTGTGAGAATAAACATTTTTAATATCTTTAAGTTGAGCGCCAGGCACTACCAGAAGACTATGGCTTATACTAAAAAAATGCTCTGCAATTATATTTAATCGGTATTTTAAAATTAATGTCTCAATATTTATCGAACCAATTAGCTGATTTTGCTCCGGTACTATAGCTTTTATATTTTTATCTTTTAAGGCCAGTTCAAAGGCATCTTGAAATGTTCTACAAGATATAGCCTCCTCACAGTCTGGATAATTGTCTCTTATACAACTCTCACTGTATGAACCCGGAATACCTTGATAAGCAAATTTCATTGAATTTGTTATATTCTAAAAATTATTTGTTTCCAGTATATTTTTTACTTTATTAAAATCTTCTTTTGTATCAACACCTATTGGTTTTTTTTTTGCTAATAAAACATTTATAGGAATGTTATTATCTAAAGCCCTAAGCTGTTCTAGCTTTAATGCTCTTTCATTTTTAGTCCTATTTAATGAAACAATTTTTTCAAGTATTTTTTTTTTATAAATATAAATACCTATGTGTTGGTATATTTTACTTCTTTTTATAATTTTGTTTCTTCTAAAGAAGTTAATTGCTAAAGAAAATTTGTTAATGCTTATTTGATCATTTGTCTCTACTTTTACAATATTTTTATCGTAATAAGATTTATCACAATTTATTTTACATGCTAATGTTCCTATTTTGAAGTTAAGCGATAATGCTTTCTTATTTAAATTTTTTATATCGTCTATATCTAGTAATGGTTCATCTCCTTGCAAATTCAAAATATAATCATAATTTAAATTATTTAAGTTGATTAAACCTTCATATATTCTGTCAGTACCGGTAAAATGATTTTTATAGCTTAATATAGCGTTGCCACCATTTTTAATAACATCTTCAAAAATTTTTTTGTCTCCTGTCACTACATAGGTATCGCCAATATTTGTTGCTTGTGCTTTTTTATAAACATGATTGATGAGGGATAAACCATTAATTTTTAAAAGCGGTTTGTTTGGCAGCCTGACCGCCGATAATCTGGATGGTATTAGTATTAAAGTTCTAGACATAAAAGTTATGCGTCTTTCGGACGCAAAAACAATAAAAATATTTTGTTTTTTTTCCTTTATTAATGTTATACGAGTTTTATTCTACTTTATGTTTTACGAATTTCAAAAATTAATTACTTCAATAGTTCTTGTTGTTTTGCTTGTTATTGGTATTGCAAAGTTAAGTAATTCTGTTTTTGAGACTGAAAAAAACGTTGTTGCTTACAAAGTCGAAATTCAAGAAAAAGTTTCAGAGACTGAAGAAGTGCAAGAGCTAGATTTGAAAGCCTTTTTCGCCTTAGGAACAGTAGATCATGGAAAAAAAGTTTTTAAAAAATGTGCAGCATGCCACAGTATTAATGAAGGTGGAAAGCATAAAATTGGACCAGCCCTATGGGGTGTTATGTCTAGAAATTCAGGAGAGATAAGCGATTACAAATATTCCAAATCACTCATAGCTCATAACAAAAATTGGTCATTTAACGAACTAAATGGTTTTCTTCTTAAACCTGCAACTTGGATAAAAGGTAATAAAATGGGGTTTGCAGGATTAAAGGATGACAAAGATAGAGCAAGCGTAATTCTATATTTAAATGAAAGTTCAAATGAACCACTTCCATTACCTTAGTTTGCCAAAACAGTAAAGTAATATAGATTTTTGTACGTGAACTCTATTAAGGGCTTGCTGCCAAACTTTTGAATGGTTGCTTGAAAAAACATTTTCATCCACCTCATTTCCTCTTGGTAGACAATGAAGAAATATGCAATCTTTTTTAGCATAATTTAAAAGCTTTTTATTAATCTTGAAATTTTTAAAATGATATAATTTTTTCGTTTTATTAACTTTGTCGTTCATCGAAATTACTTTATCAGAAAAAATTACGTCAGCTCCAATCACTGCTTTTTTCGCATCATTATATAGAGTAATTTTATTTTTATTTTTTTTTATGTAGTTAAGAATATTTTTATTTGGCTGGTATTTTCTTGGACAGCCAATATTTAATTTAAATGAAAATTTAATAGAAGCTGCAATCAAACTATTTAAAACATTGTTGGAGTCTCCAATCCACGAAATATTTAATTTTGAAATAGCTTTTTTTTTTATCTCTTCTACAGTAAAAACATCAGATAAAACCTGTGTAGCATGTGAACTAGGACTTAACCCATTAATGATTGGTATAGATAGATGTTTTTTAAATTCCTCAAGTTTTGTGTCACTATTTGTCCGTAGCATAAATGCATCACCAAAGTTTGATAATATTTTTGCTGTATCCTCAATTGTTTCTCCACCTTTTGATAAATGTAATTCATCTGGTCTTAGTGTTAATGCACTGCCCCCTAGCTGTCTAATAGCTAAATAAAAACTTAATCTTGTTCTAAGGCTTGATTTTTCAAACATTTGAATTAATAGTTTTCCTTTTAGAGGAGCTCCTTTGTCAATATCTAAATTATTAAGTTTTTGTCTAAAGTTCTTTCTCTTCTTAGCATCAGTAATTATTTTTCTTAAATCTTTTGCTGGAATATCTTTTAAGTTTATAAAATGCTTCATTTTCTTAAAATTCTTTACAAACTTTATCTATGATTTTTAAAGCAAGATTAATTTCGGATTTTTTAACATTTAATGGTGGTAAAATTCGGACAACATTTTCTGCAGCACGTATTGTTAGTAATTTATTCTCCATTAATTTGTTAATAAAATTTACTTGATCTCTATATAGCTGGATTCCAATCAATAGTCCTCTGCCTCTAATTTCTTTAATAATTTTTGGGTGCTTATGTTTAAGTTTATTTAGATTTGAAAAAAAATATTTTGATAATTTTTTTACATTTTTCAAAAATTTTTTACTTGAGACCACATCCATTACAGTATTTCCAACTGCCATGGCTAATGGATTGCCTCCAAAAGTAGAACCATGTGAGCCTGGCGTCATACCTGCAGCCACTTTCTTATTCATTAGAACTGCCCCAATAGGAAATCCACCACCTATCCCTTTAGCAATTGGAACAATATCTGGTTTTATTTTGGACTGCTCATAAGCTAAAAAGTCAGCAGATCTTGAAACTCCAGTTTGTACCTCATCAACTATTAATAAAATTTTTTTTTTATTGCATAACTTTCTTAGTTCTTTTAAGCACCAATCAGGAATTACTTTTATACCACCCTCGCCCATAATTGGCTCAACCATAATTGCTGCAGTATTTTTTGTAATTTTTTTTTTTAAAGATTTATGATTTCCAAAAACAAAATGGTCAAATCCTTGAACTTTTGGTCCAAATCCTTCTGTCATTTTTTTTGATCCACTTGCAAAAATAGCAGCTATTGTTCTGCCGTGAAACGAATTTTTAATGCATAAAATCCTATTTTTATGAGGTTTACCAATAGAGTAAAAATATCTTCTAGCCACTTTTATTGCTGCTTCTGTAGCTTCAGCACCACTATTTTGAAACATAACATAATCTGCAAATGTTTTTTTACATAATTTTTTAGCTAATTTTTCTCCCTCTGGAATTTTAAATGCATTTGAAACATGCCAAACTTTTTTTGATTGTAAATTGATAGCCTTAATTAGTTTTGGATTTGAGTGTCCTAAAGAATTAACAGCTATACCTTGAACAAAATCTAGATATTTTTTTCCATCGGTGGAATATAGATAGCTTCCAATACCTTTTTTAAATGATAATTTATTTCTATTATAATTTTTAGCTAGAAAGGACATATTTTTAAGATTTTATTTTATATCCTTTTTTATATAAATAGTAGGCCATAAACCAAAATACAATTGATAACAAAATTAAATACCAGATACCAAATTTCAATGATCCATCAATTTTACCTATGAAAGCGTATCTAAAGCCATCAATCATATGAAAAAAAGGATTATAAAGACTTAAATTTTTTAAAAGAGATGGTAACTTATCAACTGAGTAAAATGTTCCCGACAGGAAAGATAAAGGCACGATTACGAAATTTGTAATTGTTGCCATATGGTCAAATTTATCTGCCCAAAGACCAGCTATAAAGCCTGCTGCGCCTAAAATAAATGAAGATAAAAATAAATACACTAAAAGCAATAAAAAGTTTTCAACTTTAATATCTATAAAAATATGAAAAATAAAGATAGATAGGAAACAAATAATTACTGCTCTTGTAATTGATGCAAATATAATTGATAGTGTTACTTCAGCGGAGGATAAAGGGGCACCAATTAGGTCAACTATATTTCCCATTACTTTTCCCATCAGTATAGATGATGATGAATGAGCAAAAGATTGAGATATAAATTGCATTGCAATTAATCCGGGTGCTAAAAAAGATAAAAATTCAACTCCCAATACATTTTCTCTATTATCTCCTATTGCTAATGAAATGACTACCAGAAATAGTATTGCAGTTATAATTGGTCCTATAATAGTTTGTCCAAATACAGACAAAAATCTTAGAGTTTCTTTACAATAAAGTGAATATATGCCCACCCAATTTATTTTAAATCTTCTAACACCAATTTGATATTTGTGATCTATTTCCTTCATAAATTACTCATATAAATCTTATAAATGTTAATAAATGAAAGAAAATACTTGTATAATATTGTAGTTAATATTATCTACATATAGATTTTTTTATATAATAAACACAAGATAATGTATAAAATATATAAATGAGCTGGACTGAGGAAAAAGTAAATAAATTGAGAGAACTTTGGGGATCAGGGAAAACTGCAAGCCAAATAGCTGAAATAATTGGTGGAATATCAAGAAATGCAGTGATTGGAAAAGCACATAGACTAGAGTTAAGTGCAAAAATAAAAACAAGATCATCAATAAATGCAACCAATATTAATTACAACAAGAACAATAATAAAAATATAAATTCAAAAAAAAGTAAGAGGCAAAAGTTTAGGTCGTTGTTACTAGATAAAAACTTTGAGCCAGCAAGAAACTTATCTTTAGAAGATTTAACTGAAAGTACTTGTAAATATATGGAAGGACATCCAGATGAAAAAGACTCAAGTTTCTGTGGAAGAAAATCAGTTGAAAAATTTTCTTATTGTCCACTTCATTTAATATTAATTTACCAAGTTAAAGCTAAGAAAGACGATGTGGTTGATGAAGATGAGGTGCCTAAATTTATAGAAAAAAAAATAAAATCTGCATAATTATTTTTTTAACAATTTTTCTTTAGCTTTTTTAAATTCTTCTTCGTCTAAAACACCATCTTTATGTAAGTTATTGATTTTAATTAATTCCTCAGTCAAATTATTATCCGGCGTACTTTTTTCTTGATCAATTTTAGGATCAGAATTATTTTCACCTTTTGCTTCTACACCTCTAGTGATAGCTTTTACTGCTAAATATAACACAAATAGCAGGATTCCTGCGATTAGAACATAAATTAAATTTACTATCATTTATTTTTGAATTCTCTCAATTGAGTATTGTCCACCGTCTCTCCAGTTATACGCATATTTTTCTACGCCTTCTTTAAAATTAATTTTGCTTGGGTGTCCAAAATCAAAATTTGTTAAACTATTTTCAGATTTTATATTATGATATTTTAGCAAGCGAAATTGGTCAAGTGTAATTAATGGGTTTGGAAATCTTTGTAAAAATATAGAGGAAAATTTACCTACAATATATGGTAAAGGAATTAATATTCTTTTTTTACCAATACAGTTCAACAATATTTCTATAATTTCTTTTAAAGTGAGGACTTCAGGTCCAATAACCTCTATATCTTTCGAAATTACCTCGTTTGAAATTATATTGTATATAAGATCTGCTACATCACTAGCATGTACCGGTGTAAATTTGGTTAGACCATTATAATATAATGGGAAAATAGGAAAAATACTCAACATACTTAAAAATTTTGTAGTGAATGAATCCGAAACACTAAAAACAACAGATGGTTTTAATATTACAGCTTTATCATAGTTTTTTTTTATAAATTTTTCACCCTCCAACTTAGATTTTGCATATTTTGAATCTTTAGCTTTTTCTAAACCTAAAGCTGATAAATGAATTAATGCTGTACCATTTTTGTTGCAAAGCCTCGATATAAAATCTGGAAAAGCAGAATGAATATTTTTAAAAGAATTAATTTTGTTCTTTTCATAAAGGATGCCTATAAGATTTACACAAACATCAACTTCATTTATTAGGTTCTCAATTTTTTTTTGATCAAAAATACTTGCCTCTTCAATATCTATATAACCTATAGATCCGCTGGTTTTTAAGAAAACTGATTTATGGGCATTTCTAGTTTGGCATATAACCTTATAATTATTTTTTGTTAGTTTTCTTATTAGGTGTTTTCCTATTTGGCCTGAGGAACCTAAAATTAATACCTTTTTTTTTATCATAAATCTAAAATAGACAATATTGTTAACTCTTTATATATATAAAATAAAAATGAATATCAAAATTTATAATGGTGACTTACCTTCAGATTTAAATTTATTTGATGAAAAAGAAGTCGCACTAGACTGTGAGGCTTTAGGCTTAGTACTTGGTAGAGACCCATTAACTTTAGTACAGATAGGCCTTAAAAATAATAATTGTCATCTAGTAAAACTAGATAGGGAGAATTATAATGCTCCAAACTTAAAAAGGTTTCTTACAGATTCTAATGCAACTTTTATTATGCATTATGCAAGACAAGATATGCTTTGGTTAAAATATCATCTTGATGTTAATTTAAAAAATATTTTTTGTTCCAAATTGTCATCAAAATTAGTAAGGACTGCATCACAATTTCACGGATATAAAGATTTAGTAAAAGAATTTTGTGGAAAAGATATATCTAAAAAAGAGCAACAGAGTGATTGGGGTGGAAATTTATCTGAAAAACAAATTAAATATGCTGCACAAGATACTCAATATTTATTTGAAATAAAAGACAAGTTAAACGATCTATTAAATCGTGAAAAAAGAAAAAACTTATTTGACAGTTCCATGAAAGTGATTCCAATATTAGTAGATATGGAAATTGCAGGTTTTAAATTATCAACATTTGAACATTAAATGAAAAAGAATAAATTAATTCAAATTGGAAAAAAAGTAGTTGAATTGGAAATCAATGCTTTAAAAAAGTTAAAGAGCTCATTAAATAATTCTTTTGAAAAAGCTGTAGTTGCTATATCTAATTGTAAGGGTAAAATAATTTTGGGTGGAGTAGGAAAAAGTTATTTAATTGGTCAGAAAATAAGTAGCACACTATCATCAGTGGGTTGTCCTTCTTTTAGTATAAATGCAAATGAATGTTCTCATGGAGATTTGGGGAGTATATCTAAAAAAGATGTTTTAATTTTATTAAGTAACTCTGGTAATACAGAGGAATTAAAACCAGTAATACAATATTCAAATAGATTTAAAATTACATTAATTGGTATTACTTCAAAGAAAAATTCAGCTTTATACAAAGCTTCAGACATAAAACTTCTAATCCCAGAAGTAAAAGAGGCTGCTCTAAGTTTAGTTCCTACTAGTAGTTCAACAGAAATTTTAGCTTTGGGTGATAGCTTAGCTGTTGCTGCTTTAAATATGAATAAATTTAATAAAAAAAAATATAAAATACTCCATCCAAGTGGAAATATATATAATCAGTTAAAGACGGTTGAGGATTTGATGATATCAAATAATGATATACCTTTTATAAATCAACAATCAAATATGAAAAAAGCTCTAAATGTAATTTCAAAAAAAAAACTTGGGATTTTAGTTGCTGTAAACAGTAAAAAATTTACTACTGGGATAATAACAGACGGTCAAATAAGAAGATCAAATCAAATAAGAGGTAATGTATCAAATTTAAAGGTAAAAGATATAATGACCAAAAATCCTGTGAGTATCAACAAAGATACTTTAGCAGCAAAAGGACTGGCAATTATGTCTGAAAAAAAAATAACTAGCCTTTGTGTGCATAACAAAAGTAACAAAAGAAAAACAGTAGGAATACTTCATATACATCACATACTAAGTGCAAATATTCAATAAATGAGTAAAAATTCAATAATTCAAATTTCTATAGTTATTGTAATTATCTTATCATCTGCTTTTGTGTACCAAAAATTTTTCAAAATTAGGACTTATGTTGAAAATACAGATAAAAAAGAAGTCACACAAGATGATAGGATCAATACCAGCTCAAATATAAATGATAAAACGTTAAATATAATTGATAATTTAGAGTATAGATCGTTTGATTCTTTAGGAAATGAGTACATAATTAAAGCTGAAAAGGCAGAAAATACATTGGATAATATCGAAATTTTAAATCTAACAAATGTTGAGGGTTTAATATTTTTAACTAACAAACCCCCAATCATAATTAATTCGAAATTTGCAACTCATAATAAAGAAAATTTTAATACCAAGTTTTTTCAAAATGTAACAGTTAATCATGATAATTTAGTCGTAGAGTCTGATAATCTTGATTTAATATATGATAAAAATTTAGTTGATTTATATAATATTGTTAAAATTAACTTTGATAATAATATTCTTAAAGCCGACAAAATAGTTTTTGATATGTTGACTAAGGATATAAGTATCAATATGTATGATGATAAAGAAAAAATTAATTTATTTTATAAAGTAAATAATGGCAATAATTAAAAAATTTTATATCACTAAATTTAAGAAAGAAAGACCAAAAATTGAGTTAAAAAATGTTTCTGTGTCTTTTAAAAAAAGACAGATTTTAGATAACATCTCTTTTACTATCAGAGAAGGTGAAATATGTGGATTACTTGGGCCAAATGGTGTTGGTAAAAGTACAATATTTAATCTTATAATAGGTTTATTAAAACCCAATTATGGGGACATAATAATTGACAAAAAAAAAGTTACAAACCTGCCAATATATTTAAGAGCTTCAGATTTTAAAGTAAGTATAGTCCCACAATATGGAGGATTATTCTTAGACTTAACTTGTTATCAAAATTTAATGGCTATTGCTGATTTAGTTATTGATGAAAAAAAAGATAGAATATTTAAAATTGAAAAAATGATATCTAAATTTGAATTAGATGCAGTTAAAGATATTAAATCTAAATATCTATCAGGAGGACAAAAGAAAAGGGTTAATCTTGCAATGGCACTGTTATCAGACCCTAAAATAGTTTTGATGGATGAGCCTTTTTCTGGTCTCGATTTAATGGCTATTAGAAATTTAAAAGAAACGATAGTAAACCTTCAGACCGAAGATAATAGTAGATGCTGTATAATATCTGATCATGCAGCTAAAGATTTACTATCAATTTCAGACAGAGGTATAATACTTGCAAATAAAAAAGTTATAGCACACGAAACTCCAAAAGACTTAATTAACAATAAAGAAGCCAAAAGATTATATTTTGGAGATACATTTAATATTAATTAAATTACCTTAAAATGAGCAGCTATATAAGAATAAACAAAAAAATAGGTAATTTCAAAAATTCAATTGAAATTCCAGGAGACAAATCAATTTCAATACGTTTAATAATGCTTGCCTCAATTGCTATCGGCAAGTCAAGATTATACAATTTGTTAGATGCTGAAGATATATCAAGTACGATAAATTCTTTAAAATCTTTAGGTGTAAAAATTTTAAAAAATAAAAAAACAGTTGAAGTTTTTGGTGTTGGATTAAATGGTTTGAAAGTAAAAAAAAATTTTATAATTAATGCTGGTAACTCAGGTACATTCGCAAGATTATTATGTGGTTTAGTCGCCAAGACAGATAGAACAATTAAACTAGTAGGAGATAAAAGCCTATCTAAAAGAGACTTTTCAAGAGTGGTTATACCCTTAAATAAATTTGGAATAAATTTCAGATCTAAAAATAATAAGTTGCCTTTAATAATTCAAGGAACTAAAAATTTAAGACCAATTAGATATGTTGAAGAAAAAGGAAGTGCACAGGTTAAAAGTGCAATACTAATTGCATCATTAAATACACCAGGTGAAACTACAATTAAATGTATACCATCTAGGAATCATACTGAATTGATGTTTAAGCACTGTTTGGGTGTACCAATCACTGTAAAAAGAGGAAATAAATACGAGATCATTAAGGTTAAAGGTCAAAAACAATTTAAATGTTTTAATTATAATGTACCTGGAGATGTAAGTGCTGCAAGCTTTTTTATAGCTTTAACAATTTTATCAAAAAACTCGGAACTAATTATAAAAAATGTAAATGTTAATGAAACAAGAAATGGGATTATAGAAATTTTAAAAAAAATGAGAGGTAAACTAACATTAATAAATAAAAGACTCTATAACGGTGAAATAATTTCTGATATAAAAGTAGAAAGTACATATTTCTTAAAATCTATAAATTGTCCAAAAAGATTAAATACTAAATCGATTGATGAATTTTTAATAATTTTTTTATTATGTGCAAAAGCAAAAGGAGTTTCAACATTCAAAGATATTCAAGAATTAAGACATAAAGAAAGTGATAGATTGAAAATTGCTTCTAATTTTTTGACAAAGATTGGGATTAAGATAGTCGAAACAAGAGATAGTCTAAAAATTTATGGAAATCCTAGTCTGGAATTAAGTGATAAATTTGAAATAAAGAATTTTTTAAAAGATCATAGAGTATTTATGATGTCTTGTATTGCAGCACTCACTATGGGTGGTGATTTCAAAATTCACGACCGAGACTCGATAAATTCATCCTTCCCAAATTTTATAAAAATTCTAAAAAAATTAGGAGCAAGTATAATTTAAGTAAATTAATTAGAAATATTACTAAAATTTGAACTTGATTAATTTTATTTTTTTAAATAAAAGGACGAACTTATATAATTAATTTAGAGGATAAATGGAGATTTATAAAGATTTAAATAGCAACGAAACCAAAGAATTTGCAAGCCTTTTAAATAATCAAATAAGTAATAAAATAGAGGAAGGTAAAATCTTCGAGGCAACTATCACTAAAATATCAAATAAATATTGTTGGGTATATCTAGAAGGATTAAAAAGTGAACCAGCAATAGATATTAATGAAATAAAAGAAATTAATTTATTAGATAAAATTAAAGAAGGTTCGAAATTAAAAATAGTTGTAGAAAATCTAGAATCTAAATCTGGGGAAATTATTGTATCGGCAGCTAAAGCCAAAAAAATAGAGGGATGGGAAGCTCTTTTAAAAAAATATGAAAATAATGAGGTTATAAAAGTTAAAATTAAAAATAAAATCAAAGGAGGTTTTGTATGTGAGGAGGTTGAAACAAAACATTTGCTTTTTATGCCTGCTTCTCAATTGTCCAATAGACCTCAGAAAGAGAATAATAATGTTTTAAATTCAGAAATGGATGTAAAAATAATTCAAGCTGATAGAAAAAGAGCTAACCTATGTTGTTCAAGAAGAGAGCTAATCAGTGAAAATAAAAAAGGAGATAAAGTTAAAATTTTTGAAAAGTACAATGTAGGCGACAAAATAAATGACGCGATTATTAAAAGTATAACCGACTGGGGTTTATTTTTTGAAATTAATGGTGAAATTGACGCTTTATGCCATTCATCTTGTTGTAGCTATCAAAGAATAGAAAATTTAAATGATATTTTTGAGATTGGTCAAAAAATACCTGTGGAAGTTATAAGCAAGGATGACAAAAAAATGCAAATTGGAGTTTCAATAAAAGCGCTTCTTAAAAATCCATTTGATAACATTAATAATTATCAGATTGGTGAAACTTATAAGGTAAAGATTACTAAAATTCTTACTTATGGAGTTTTCTGTGAATTAGAGGAATCATTAATTGCTTTACTTCATCAGTCTGAAATTTCATGGACTGAAAAAAATCCATCACCAAAAAATTTTTTTAAATCGGGGCAATTAATTGATGTTAAAATTTTATCAATAGACAAGGATGCACAAAGAGTATCAGTTTCATATAAACTCACTCAGGAGAATCCTTACGAAACTATCTCAAAAAAATATTCTAAGGATGATAGTGTTGAAGTCGACGTGTCAGGAAAAAATGAAAATGGAGTTTTTGTAAGACTTCCTGATACAACGATTGAAGGTTATTTGCACCAAAACCAAATTAGCTGGAACGGTAATCCCTCAGATAATTTAGGCAAGATTAGCAAAGGAGATAAAATAAAAGTGAAAATAGTAGATGTTTCTGTTGAGAATAGGAAAATATTAGTTAGCAAGAAAGCATTGGAAAAGGATCCTATGGATTTTTGGAGTAATAAAAAGGTTGATGACGTGGTAACTACAAAAGTTGTTTCTGTTGATAAGAAAGGCCTAACAGTAAAACCAGAAGGTTCAGATACCGAAATTTTCATAAAGAAAAATCAAATCGCTATACAGAGTGAAGATGCAAGAAGTGAAAGATTTACAGTTTCAGATAGAGTAGATGCAGCTATAACTGAAATCTCTATAGAAAAAAGAAAAATATCATTAAGCATCAAAAGAGTTGAGGAAATAAATAACGAGATAGCTCTTAAAAATTATTCTGACCTATCGAGTGGAAAATCACTTCCTTTTGCTAATTTATCTGAAAAATTAGAGAAGAAAGATAAAAAATAACAATATTGTCTATTAATAAATCAGACCTCATAAAAAAACTCTCAAATAGTTTTCCCTCATTTTTAAAGAAAGATCTCACCAAAATGGTTGATATAATCCTTGCTGAAGCAATGAAAAGTTTAAAAAATGGTGAAAGAGTTGAGTTGAGAGATATAATTATGATGGAGGCCAAAAAATATAAAAGTAGAAATGCAAGAAATCCTAAAACCAATGAAATAATACATGTACCTGAAAAAAAAATTGTAAGATTAAAAATTTCAAAAAAATGGCAGGAGATAATTAATGAAAAAGATTAAAATATTTATCGCTTGTGATACCACTAATATTTCAAAAGTTAAAAAAATTATATCTCAGACAGAAAATAATAAATTAAAAATTGGATATAAGTTTGGAATTGAATTTTTAAATTCTAAAAATGGGAGAAAGTTTGTATCCAGACTTAAAAATAAAATTATTTTTGGTGATTACAAAATTGCGGATATTCCTAATACCTGCTCATCTGCGATAAAAGCTGTAAAAGATCTAAATTTAAATTATATTACCATCCATATCAGTTCTGGATTACAAGCTTTAAAAGCAGCAAAAAAGGTTGCTGGTAAAACTAAATTAATTGGTGTTTCAATAATGACATCTCTTGACAAAAAATCCTTAAAAGAAATTGGTTATAATTCAGATATAAAAAAAATTGTTTACAAACAAGCTGTACTGGCAAAAAAAGCAAACCTTGATGCTATAGTTTGTAGCGCACATGAAATACAAATTATTAGAAAAATTTTTAAAAAAGAAATTATTGTACCTGGGGTTAGGTTTAATTCGGATAAAAACGATCAAAAAAGAGTAGCTACGCCTAGTGTAGCAATAAAAGCTGGCGCTAACAGTTTAGTAATTGGGAGACCTATAACAAAAGGTAATATCAAAGAAAATATTCTAAAACTTATTAAACATTTAAAATAGAATGCAAGCTAAAATATGTGGTATCAAAAGTGTTAATACTTTAAAATATATCTTAAATCATAAATATCCACCTAATTTTATTGGTTTCATATTTAATTATCCAAAATCTGAAAGAAATTTAAATTTATGGGAATTAGCAAAATTATTAAATTTAAAAAAACATCATAAAATTAATTTTGTATCTGTTTTAGTTAATCCAAGTGATATCATATTAAATAAAGTACTGAAGTATAATTTTGATTATCTTCAATTATATAATGTAAATCCTGAGAGAACTAAATTTATTAAAAAAAAATACAAGATTAAGATAATAAGTGCGATAACTGTTGGAAGCCTTAAAGATGTTTATACCTTCAATTTGTATAAAAGAATATCAGACATTATTTTGTTTGATAGCAAAGGATACGAAAAATCTTTAAGTTTTGATCATACCCTCCTAGAAAATATTCCAAATGACACTAAAAGAATGTTAGCTGGCAATATAAAGTATAATGATAATCTTGAAAAATTTAAAAAAATATCAGATATTATTGACATATCAGGAAGCTTAGAGACTCAAGGAGAAAAGGATAATAGAAAGATTAATAAATTTTTAAAAAATATATATAGAGTTTAAATGATTTTAAAAAAAAAAGTTCCATTAATTGATCAGCACGATAAATATGGATTTTGGGGCGGTAAATTTGGTGGCAGTTATATACCTGAAACTTTAAAAAAACCTATTGATGACTTAACCATTTCATTCAATAAATTACGTAAAAATAAAATTTTTCTTAAGAAAAAAAATTTTTATTTTAAAAATTATATTGGTACTCCTACAAGATTTATTAAACTAGAAAACTTATCAGAACACCTAGGAGGAGCACAAATTTGGGCAAAAGTTGTATCAGACGCAAACGGCGGTGCTCATAAAATTTATAATGCAACAGTTCATGCTTTAATTTGTAAAAGTATGGGAAAAAAATATATTGTAGGTGACACAGGGGCTGGATATGCAGGAAAAATGTTAAGTATGGCAGCTAAAAAATTTGGTCTTAAATGTAAAATCTTTATGGGTGCAAAAGATATAAAAAGACAAAAACCCAACTGCGATGCTATGAGAAAAAATGGAGCTGAAATAATTCCAGTAACTACTGGCAGTCAAACATTGGTGGATGCAGTAAGTGAATGTATGCGTTATTGGGTTTCAAATTGTGACACAACGCACATGTGTGTAGGTTCAACTGTTGGTCCTAATATATTTGTAAAAATTTGTGGTTGGAGTACATCACAAATTTCAAAGGAGTTAAAAATTCAAATAAAAAATGAGTTTAAGAAAATTCCAAATAAAATAAAATTAATAAATTGTGTAGGCGGAGGAAGTTCTGCCTATGGATTTTGGAGTGAATTTATTGATTTTCCAAAAAAACAAATTGAACTTATAGGTGTTGAAGCAGGTGGTCCGAAAAAATCTAAATTACATGCAGCGCCTTTGAGTAAAGGCGCAAAATTAGGAGTCTTACATGGAGCAGCGTCTTACGTATGTCAAAATTTAGAAGGACAGATTAATGAAACGGAGTCAATAAGTGCTGGATTAGATTATCCAGGAGTAAGTCCAATACATTGTTTTCTTAAAGATACGAAGAGAGCAATATATACATATGCAACTGATGAAGAAGCATTAAAAGCATATAAATTAGTAACAAAATTTGAGAGTTTAAATCCTAGTTTAGAGCCTAGTCATGCATTTGCTGAAGCAATTAAGATATCACCTAAATTAACAAGGGATACAATTGTTATTGTAAATTCTTGTGGAGATGCAAAAAAAGATAGAGACATATTAAAAATGAGATTAAAAACTATATGAGTAGTCCAATTAGAGTTGCGTTTGAAAAGGCAAATAAAGAAAATAGGCCTGCCTTACTCACTTATACTGTAGCAGGAGATAGCAATAAAAAAATATCTTTAAATATATTAAAAAGAATTTCAGATCATGTAGACATTTGTGAGATAGGATTTCCTCATAATACCCCTATTGCAGATGGTGGACAAATTCAAACAAGCTCATATAGGGCAATAAAGAAAGGAATTAAAATTAATGATATTTTTGAGATAGTGAAAAATTACAAAAAAATTAAAGACGCTAAACCAGTTATTTTAATGGGCTATTACAACATGATTTATCAATACAATGAAAACAAATTTTTAAGAAAATGTAAAGAATCTGGTGTTAATGGTTTAATCGTAGTTGATCTACCTTGGCCAGAAAATATCAATTTTGCAAATAAATGTAAAAAAAATTTAGTAAGTTTTATTCAATTATTGTCTCCTACAACTTCTTTGAAAAGACTTAAAAAAATCATAAAAGACTCACATGATATGATATATTATATAAGTATGCTGTCCACTACTGGAGGAAAGTTAAAAGTATCTCCGAAGCAGATTTTATCAAATTATCAAAGAATAAAAAAAATAGATAATAAAAAAAAATGTGTGATTGGTTTCGGTATAACTGAAAAAAATATAGATAAGCTAAAATCTGCAGATGGTATTGTTTGTGGAAGTATAATTTGTAAAGAAATTACAAAAAGTATTACTCTTGGACAAAATCCGGTCACAAATGTAAGTAAATTAGTAAAAAAACTAAAAAAAAAAATAATATGAATTGGATAAAAAAAGCGCTGAATTTTGGTCAGAATATAAAAAGAATTTTAAAAAAAAGACCTTCAAAAAAAGATATTGAAAATTCTGATTGGACAAGCTGTTGTACCGGACCAATTCTGAAAAAAGATTTAGAAAGTAATTTATGGGTTTGTAAAGCATGTGGTAAACATCACCGAATAAGTTGCGTACAGAGATTTGATACGTTCTTTGGTAAAGGAAATTATGAAATACTAAAAACACCAATTCCAGGAGTTGAAGATGCATTAAATTGGACTGATACCAAACCTTATAAAGATAGACTTAGAGAAGCAAAGAAAAAAACAGGCCAAGATTGTGCTGTAATGATTTGTAAAGGGAATATCAACAATATACAAATAACAGCAGCTGCAATAAATTTTAGTTTTTTAGGAGGCAGTATTTCAAGTTCAGAAGGTGAAGCTATAATTTACGGTGTACAACATGCTATTGATAATAAAACTCCATTTGTTTTTTTTACTAGCGGTGGTGGTATGCGTATGTTTCAAAGTGCAATAGCTCTTCAAAATATGACAAGAACAACTTTAGCTATAAATGAATTGAAAAAAAATAATCTACCTTATATTGTTTGTATAGTTGATCCGTGTGCAGGTGGTATAACAGCAAGTTTTGCAATGCTCGGAGACATTCATTTTGGGGAAACAGGTGCATTATGCGCATTTGCTGGAAGACGTGTAGTACAAGCTACTGTTAAAGAGGAATTGCCAAGCGACTTTCAAACAGTTGAATATCTTCAGAAACACGGATTTATAGACAGAGTAGTTAATAGAAAAGATTTACCATCAGAGATAGGCAACATTTTGTCAATATTGTTAAAGAAAGATAATACTGTAGAGTCTGGAAATTTAAATGCGACTTCAGAAAATATTGAGCAGATTACAAAAGCTGCATCCTAAAGAAATTGATCTTAGTTTAGATCGTATTAAACATCTTCTGCACAAACTTGGAAATCCACAAAATAAAATTAAAGCTATTACTGTTGTAGGCACCAATGGAAAAAATAGTACAATAAATGCAATTTTTTCGATTTTAAAATCAGCAAATATAAAATGTAATGTTTATACTAGTCCTCATATTTTAAAAATAAATGAAAGATTTATTTTTGATAATGTTGAAATTAAAGATGAAGAATTGGCTGATTTATTTGAAGAAGTTGAAAGTGTAAATGAGAACAAAAAAATAACATATTTTGAAATACTAACCGCTAGTTATTTTTATAAAGCCTCTAAATTTCCTAAAAATATTAATCTTATAGAAGCTGGGTTATTCCATAGGTTTGATGCAACTAATGTATTAGAAAAAAATATTGCTAGTATCATAACTTCAATAAGTTTAGATCATTTGGACTGGCTACCTGAGAATGAAAAGACTATTGAAAAAATCATATTTGAAAAAACTTCTTCATTATTAAAATCAAATATTATTGTTGCAAAACAAAGCTCAGATGAAGTTATGGAGTGTATAAAACAAGTAATTTCAAAAAATAATTCTAATAAAATTTTTTTTAATGATGATTATAACTTTTTAATTAATGAAAATGACTTTTTTTATTATAAAGATAAATTTGGTAAATTAAAATTACCAATGCCAAATTTACTTGGTCAATTTCAATTAGAAAATATATCAACCGCAATATCTGCTCTGAGAAATCTAAAGTTTGATATTACAGAAGCAGATATTAAAACTGGAATAACAAACCTAACGTCCTTAGCTAGACTTCAAGAGATAAAATCAGGTAAGTTAAAAGAATTAGTTAAAAACAATAGATTAATTATTGATGGTAGTCATAACGAAAATGGTAGTAGATC
>CACNFY010000011.1 GCA_902619925.1 uncultured Pelagibacteraceae bacterium | reverse complement strand
AGAAAGCATATTTACTATTTTTATGTCTTATAATTTTAAAGCTATATTCTTTTTGTTTTAGCTGACTTATTAAATTTGTAAAGTTTTTCAAATCATTAATCAAAAGGTTAAAATGAAAATTTATGGTAGTTTTAGTCTTTTCTACCATTTCCACACTTGTAATATTAACATTATGACTTCCAATTAAAGTGGTTATCTCGCCTAAAACACCAGGTTTATCAAATAATGACACCCATAATGTTGTATTATATTTTTTATTTCTTGCGGTACCATTCGTCTCTCTATACTGCCAATACCTTCTAATTGCCGCACGTGCTTTTCCAGTTTTGGCTGTGCTTACCCAATGAAGTGATGGTGATACTTTTTTTGATGTTATAATTTTAACAACATCACCGTTTCTTAAAACAGACTGCATATCACTTTCTTTTCCATTAATTTCACACCCTACTGCCTTATCTCCAATTTTTGTATGAACTGCATAAGCAAAATCTATAGGTGAAGCATTTTTAGGAAGTTTGATTACCGAACCTTTAGGTGTAAAACAAAATACATTTTCTTGGAACATTTGTAATTTAGTAAATTCATATGAGTCTTCTGGGTTTTCATTTTTATCAATTATTTCAACAAGATCTGCAAGCCAATCATACTCCTTCCAAGTTAATGAGCTAAATTTTTCTGAGGATTTATATTTCCAGTGAGAGGCTATTCCTCTTTGCGCGTACTCATGCATTTGCATTGTTCTAAGTTGTATTTCTATTGGTCGTTTATTTGGTCCAATTACTGCAGTATGCAATGATTGATAATTATTAATTTTAGGAGAGGATATATAATCTTTGAATCTACCTGGAATACAGTTCCAATTACTATGAAAAACACCAAGTGCTTTATAGCATTCATCAACATTATCTAATATTACCCTAAAACCTATAATATCAGTCATTTGTTCTAGCGAGGTTCTTTTAATTTGAACTTTTTTCCACAACGAAAATGGAGTTTTTTCTCTACCAAAAATCTTACAATTTATTTTCTTACTATCCAATAAATTTTTTAATTCATCTGATACATTGTTAAAACTTTTAATGTTAGTTTCTTTTATATTATTTAATCTATCTTTAATCAATTTTCTTGCTTCAGGATTCAAAACTTCAAAACATAGATCCTCAAGTTCATCTTTAATTCTATTCATGCCCATTCTGTCTGCTAATGGAGCATATATTTCCATTGTTTCTTTTGCTTTTCGTATTTGTTTATCCTTATCGTCTAAATATTGAATTGTTCTCATATTATGTAAACGGTCAGCTAGTTTAACTAATAAAACCCTTATATCTTTTGAAGTTGCTAATATAAGTTTTCTAAAGTTTTCAGCTTTAGAATTTGATATAGCCTGATTTTCAAAAACAGAAATTTTAGTTACACCATCTACTAAATCAGCAACCTCTTTTCCAAATTCTTTCTCTATAGTGTTGTATGTTGCATGTGTATCTTCAATAGTGTCATGCAAAAGACCTGTTGCTATAGTAGCGCTATCTAATTTCAGTTCAGTTAAAATATTTGCTACAGCTACAGGATGGATTATATAGGGAGAGCCTTCAGCTCGTTTCTGTTTATCATGAGCCTTTAAAGCAAAATCATAAGCTTTTGTTAAAGTATTTGGATTTAAAAACTTATTATAAGATTTGACCTTATTTATTAAATCATCAGACTTTAGCATATGTAATTATACCATTTATTTATGCAATTTTAATAGTCCTAATTTCTTTAAGTTCTAATTTTTTTATTAAATTTATAATATTTTCATATGATTTTGGATATTTCCAATCACATTCTAATTCAAACAAAGGAAAAAGCACGAAGTTTCTAGTATGCATTCTAGGGTGTGGTACAATTAACTCATTTCGATCAATTTTAAGTTTTATTTTTTTTTGATCGTAATCGATTATGTCTATATCACACTTTCTTGGATAATTTCTAATATGTTTTCTTTTACCAAATTTTTTTTCAATTTTTTTAATGACAATAAATAAATTTTTAAGACTCAATTTGGTTTTTATTTTTAATATTATGTTTATATATTCCGGTAAATTTGGATCTGGCCATGACGGAGTTTTATAGAAACATGAACTTGAGACAATATTAATTTTTTCTAAATTGAGATAGAACTTAGTTAATTCAATATTAAATTTCTTATTACCTAGATTAGATCCAATAGATAAAAAAACTGTATTAACCCCCTTTTCTAAAGTATCTTGCTTTTTCACGATTCCAATCTCTAGTTTTTTTTGTTTGCCTTTTATCATATAGCTTCTTACCTTTAGCTACAGCAATTTCTATTTTAACTTTACCTTTTTTAAAATACATTTTGGTTGGAACTAATGTAAAACCATCCTCATTCATTCTGCCAATTAATTTATTAATTTCTTTTTTGTTTAAAAGCAATTTCCTTTCAGCATATGGATTATGATTTATATAACTTGCTTGTTGGTAATGAGGTATGTGCGAGTTTATTAAATATATTTCATTATTCTTCTCAACAGCATATGATTCTGCAATATTAATTTTGCCTGATCTTATTGACTTAATTTCAGATCCTTTTAAAACAATTCCAGCTTCCAATAGTTCATTAAAAAAATAATTAAAACTAGCTTTCCTATTAAAGGCAATTATTTTTAAACCAGACTTGGTCTTAGATTTCATTAAATTAATTTTGCAAAACTTAATGCTTTTTTAACTTCATCCTGTGTTGTGCTTTTTATTTTAACTAATGGTAAACGAATTTCCTCTTTGCACAATCCTAATAAACTAGCTGCATATTTTACTGGTGCTGGATTGCTTTCAATAAATAAAGACTTATGGAGTGGTTGTAGCATAGCATCAATTTTTTTTGCAGTACCAATTTCTTCATCAGATTTTGATTTTGATAATCTTTGCATATCAGAACATAACTTGGGTGCAACATTTGCAGTAACAGATATAATACCAACTCCACCTGCTCTATTAAATTTGTAGGCAAGTCCATCCTCACCAGTCAATTGTATAAATTCGTTACCTAATTTTTTTATAGTTTGATCTAATCTGTTTAAATCTCCTGTTGCATCTTTAACTCCAACTATGTTTTTTAATTCGAATAATTTTGCCATTGTATCAACAGACATATCAATTACACACCTACTAGGAATATTATATATAATTATAGGTAGACTCGTATTGTCATTAATTTTTTTATAATGCTGATATAATCCTTCTTGAGTAGGTTTATTATAATATGGTGTAACGATAAGCGCACCGTCCGCTCCTGCTTTTTCTGCGTGTTTTGTTAAGGCTATAGCTTCCTCAGTAGAATTAGAACCGGTTCCGGCAATTACTGGTATTTTACCTTTGGCTTCCTTAATGCAAATTTCAATAACTTTCTCATGTTCATCATGACTAAGGGTTGGTGACTCACCTGTGGTACCAGCAGGAACTAAACCATTAGTGCCACTCTCTAAATGTAAATCTATTAGCTTTAAATATGCCTCCTCATCTAATTTATTATTTTTAAATGGGGTAACTAGTGCTACATTTGAACCTTTAAACATAAATATTTATAACATAGTTTGTAGAATCGTTTGAAATTTTATGAAAGATAAATTTGTAAAAATTTTGTTAATAAACACCATTTTTTTTCTATCTTTTATTGAAATCTCTAAATCTGAATTAATAATTCCCCAAAAAAAACCAACCTTATCAAGTGAAACAATTAAAAAATCAAAACTAAATAATTTTGTACTGCCTCTAAAAAAACCATTAATTTCATTAGAGAGTGAAATAATAATTACCAATCAAGAAAACAATATTGTTAATGGTATTGTTATTCCAAAATCAAAACCATTGGTAGTTAAAAAAGATAAACCTATAGTCAAAAAAAAATCAAAATATTTCAGTGAAAAAGATTTTAATTACGCGAAACAAGCAATCAAACTTATGGAAAAGAGAAACTGGTTTGAGGCTATAAAAGTTGCAAAAAAAGCCAAAGATAAATCAATATATAATTTCGTTCAATGGAACCATTTAATAACAACTGGAAATACTTCTTCTTTCTTTGATTACAAAAATTTTATTGAAAGAAATAAAGATTACCCAAGAATGGGTCGTGTTAAGTATTTGTCTGAACACAAATTATCAACAAAAATTATGTCCCCAAAAAAAATAATAAAATATTTTGAAAATGAAAAACCACTAAGTGGATATGGTGAAATTATATTAGGAGAAAGTTATATTGCTGTAGGCGAAACCACAAAAGGTATCACTTTAATTAAAAATGGTTGGATTAATGCCGATTTATCTAAAGCTGAACTAAAATCATTTAGAAAAAAATATAAAAAATACTTAAACAACGACGATCACATTAGGAGAGCTGATTATCTTGCCTGGGAAAATAAATATTGGGATTTAAAACGTATGTTAAGATATCTTCCTCAAGATCAACAATTACTTTATACAGCTAGGCAACTTTTAATGAGTAAATCATATGGAGTAGATAACGCTATAAATAAAGTTCCAGGATACCTAAAAAATGATGCGGGATTAAATTACGATAGACTTAAATGGAGACGTAAAAGAGGAAGAGTAGATAGCTCACTAGAAATTCTGAATAAAATTAAAAATACTCAAGATTACATGGTAAGACCAGATAAATGGTGGAAAGAAAGATCAATTATTGCAAGATCTTTAATATATAAAAAAAAATTTACGACTGCTTATAGGCTAACAAGTAGACATGGTTTAAAAGAAGGTCCTGAATTTGCAGAGGCTGAATGGATGAGTGGATGGATATCATTAAGTTTTTTAAATGATCCTGTTCTTGCAGTAGATCATTTTTCAAAATTTTATAACAATGTTGGTTACCCTATAAGCTTATCTAGGGGTGCATACTGGCTTGGTAGATCTTATGAAAAATTAGGAAATATAGATGAATCTAAAAAATGGTATAAAGAAAGCGCGAAATATTTAACAACTTATTATGGTCAATTATCTCATTTAAAAATTTCTCCTAATGAACCAATAATTTTAGATGATCTAATGGATGTAAATAAAACTTTTACTGAAGATTTTTATAATAAGGAATTAGTAAAAGTTGTATATTTATTAGATGAACTAAATAAAGATAAATATACAAAACATATTCTCAGATACCTCGCTAATGAAAATGTTGATCAGGGTTCTGAGGTTTTGGCTGCAAAACTTGCTACAGATATAGGTAGGTTTGATTTTGCAATTCAAGTGTCTAAAATAGCTTCATATCAAAAAAGGTTTCATAATAAGTATAATTATCCAATAATAAGCACTCCAAAAATGATAAATAAAAGAAAAATACCTGAGGCGGCTTTTATACTTTCTATCATTAGACAGGAAAGTGAATTTGATACTTCAGCAAATAGCTCAGCAGGTGCAAAAGGTCTTATGCAACTAATGACATACACAGCTAAGACAGTTGCAAAACAAGCTAAAATGACATACTCGAAATCTAGATTAACAAAAGATCCTGAATATAACATTAATTTAGGATCTTATTATATAGCTGGATTAATTCTTGAATATGATGGAGCATATCCATTTGCAATTGCAGCGTATAACGCTGGTCCTAAACGGGTAAGATATTGGAAAAAAATAAATAAAAATCCTCAGAAAGGTCAAATTGATTATGTTGACTGGATTGAACTAATTAAATTTAAAGAAACACGAAATTACGTACAAAGAGTTTTAGAAAATTATAATGTTTATAGATATATTTTAGAACAAAAGCCTATTAAGTTAAAAAACTTTTTTAAAAGCGAACCACTGTACTAAAAAAATGAATGAATAAAAAAATTATTAAATATTTGATTTTATTCACAATTTTTGCTCAACTTTTTTATATATCACAAGAAAGATTAAATTTTAATTGGATAAATTTAACTAATTCATTTAAAAAAAATTATAAGGGTGATTTATCATTACCAAAAGAAACTCTTGAACTAGCAGAAATTATTGAAGAAGAGAGCTTAAATTCTTACAAGCTAGATAACTCATTTTTAGATAATCAATATATTTATCAAAGAACTGTTGAATATATATATCCTGTAAGGATTAATAAAAATTTAAATGAATCTTTTTCTTTAAAGAATACAAAAGATGAAAATTGTAAAATTATAAAATCTTACAAAAATATAAATAAACTTAAATGCTAAAAACCATTAATATAGATAAAATAGTTCAATCACTTTATGCAAGTATAATTTTAAATCTAATTTTTTTAATTTTAAAATATGATATATTGGTTATTATCAATATTATAATATTTTTAACACTTCTATTGATTTATTTAATTTTTGAAGAGGATTATTATATTAAATTATTTATAATTCTTTTAATTCTTATTTCATTTGGAAATATAACAGAGGCATGGGATGCAAGAAGTATTTGGATGCTAAAAGCTAAAATTATATTCTTTGAAAATAATGTTTTAAATTTAAAGGAATACCCTTTATTTTCTCATCCTACATACCCCACAATTGCTCCGGCATTCGCAGGATCATTTGCAAAATTATTAGGTTATTGGAATGAAATATTTCCAAGAGCAGGTATGACTTTGCTATTCATACCACCATTAATTATGTTAAAAAGATATTTTAAGGGTAATTACATTTATATTTCATATTCTGTAGTTTTATTTATAGTTGGGAAACAATTATTTACAGGTGAATTAGATGGGTTGTTGTCATTATATCTATTTATATCATTGATGATAATTTTAAATGTTATCGAAAATAAAAATATTAATAATTTTGAACTTATTACATTGTTTTTAAATTCTGTAGTACTATCCCTCTTAAAACCAGAGGGTACAATGTTGGTATTTTTAATGAATTTACTTGTATTAATATTAATTATAAAAAAAAAATGTAATTCAAATCTTTTATTAATAATTTTTTTATCAGCATTGCCATCTCTATGCTGGACATTTTATTCATATAATCATTTAGCCTTTTATAACATAAATGATACAAGCTATGTTTTTTCGTCTTTTCATGAAAGGTATGATAATTTAGAAAACTTAATCACAATATTCAGTTACTTCATAACTAATAACAAGTTTATATTATCTTTAGGATTAATTTTAGTTGCTCTATTAAATAAAAAAAATAAAGAAATTAATCTTTATCTAATATTCTTTTCATTAGTATACTTATTTATTTTAGTAATTCTTTATTTATCTAGTATTTATGAACTTGAGTGGCATCTATCATCTTCATTTACAAGAGTAATTAAACCAGTAACATTATCTTTTTGTTTATTTGCGGTATATAGTATTAAAAACCAAAATGGATAATATGATATCAATAATTATTCCTTGCTTTAATGAAAAAATATTTCTAGAAAAACTATTAAAAAAAATAGATCAAGTATGTAAATTTCAAAAAGAAATTATTTTAATTGATGATGGATCAGATTCTCAAACAAAAGAGATAATTAAGAATTGCCAAAATAACAATCTTTTAAATGAAGTTATAACACTCGATAAAAATTATGGTAAAGGGTATGCTTTAAGAAAAGGCATTGAAAAAGCAAAAGGAGAAATATTAGTTTTTCAAGATTCAGACCTTGAATATGATCCGGATGATATGAAAAAATTAATTGAGCCAATTTTAGATAATAAAGCAGATGTTGTTTATGGATCAAGATTTATAAGTAATGATAAAGGTCAAAGAATTTTATATTATTGGCATAGGGTTGCGAACTTTATATTAACAACGATAACTAATATATTAACGAATATAAATTTTTCAGATATGGAAACAGGTTACAAAGTTTTTAAAGCTAGCGTTATTAAGGATTTAGATCTCAAAGAAGATTCTTTTGGAATTGAACCGGAAATCACAGTGAAATTAGCAAGAAAAAAGGTAAAATTTTATGAAGTCGGTGTTTCCTATAACGGAAGAACTTATCAAGAAGGTAAAAAAATAATGCTAAAAGATTTTTTTATAGCTATTTATTGTTTGATAAAATACAGAATATTTTAGCAAAACTGTGCCTAATCAAATTAAAAAAAACTATCCTTATTTTATTTTTTTTATAATATTTATTATACAAATTTTAATTTATAGTGATTATGGTTTATCGTGGGATGAAAGCTTTTCAAGGTTAAATGGTATTGTATCATTTAATTATATAATTGAAAAAATAAATATTTTTGAGTCTTTAAAGTATGAAGATACACCTAATTTAAATGAATATATTGACAATGAATACGGTGTATTTTTTGAATTAATAAACATTATATTAGAAAAAATATTTAATCTTAATGATACAAAAGATATTTATTTAAGTAGACATTTATTAAATAGTTTAATTTTTTTAATAGCAGGAATATATTTTTATTATACTCTAAATCAATTTTATACTAAATCGATATCGATCTTAGGTTTTTTAATTTTTTTTATCCATCCTAGAATATTTGCTCAATCATTTTACAATAGCAAGGATATTATATTTTTATCATTTTTTTGTATTAGTAGTTTTTATTTTTTGAAATATTTTATTACAAAAAATATTAAATTTTTATATATATTATGTTTTTTCATTTCTATCACAATAGGAACAAGAGTAATGGGTTTGATTATACCTTTATTATTTATATTTTTTTTTATTATGGAAAATTTAGAAAGAAACAAATATAAAAATATTTATCTTCTAGCTCCATTTTTAATATTAACAATTGGGTTAACAATACTGTTTTGGCCGTTTCTTTGGGAAAATCCGTTAAATATCTTATTGTCGATTAAAAGTATGAGTAGTTATGCATGGGATGGTCTTGTATATTTTGAAGATACTTATTATTCAGGAAAATTTTTACCTTGGTACTATTTGCCAAAAATAATTATAATAACTTCACCTTTGTTGTATCTTATATTATTTATTTATGGAATTTTTATAATTACAAAAAATCTATCTAAAAATCTCTTGAACCTGAAAAATAATAATTTATGGAATAATTTCGAGGAATTATATTGTTTTTATTCAATAATTATTATTTTTTCTACAATTATTATTATTACGGAATTAAACTCAACGATTTACAATGGATGGAGGCAAATATACTTCATCTATCCTTCTATAATATTTATATGTGTTTATGGTTTAAATAAATTATTAAAATTTAAAAATTACAAAAATCTGGTATTTTTTTTATTATTTATAGGTATTGTTTATATTATAGGATGGAATTATCAAAATCATCCACATCAATATGTTTATTATAATTTACTTATTAATAAGAAAAATATTAGAAATTATGAACTTGACTATTGGGGCGTATCAAACTTAGAAATCCTAAAGAAAATTTCTGAAATTAAAAATTATAAAAATAAAAATATATTTATATTTAGCGAAAGCCCTTATCAATATAGTTTAAAAATGATTGAAAAAAACAAAGTAGAAAATTTTAATTTTGTAAATAATATTAATAATGCAGATTTAATTATTACCAATCATTATTATCAATCAAAAGATCCCAAAATTGAGGAAAAATATTTAAAATCAAATTTTAAGTTAATCTATGAAATTCGATCAAATAATGTAAGAATAAATAGTATTTATAAAAAGAAATGAGATTATTTATTTATAAAAGCATTGTTATATTTGTAGGAATTTATTTACTTTATAATTTTACTATCGGAAAAACTATCGATCAATATGAGTCAAAATTGATATATTTTGTAACAGACCAAGGTAGAGAGGATGTAAGAAATTTAATTCGAAAAGAATTGAAAAATACTATTGATAATGAAAATGTTTTTGACCCAGAAGATAGGGTTTTAGTTAAAGAGCTTATAGAAAAAATTAGAATTGAATTGGGTTATTGACCTATTTTTGGCGGAAGGAGAGGGATTCGAACCCTCGGTACACCTTTTCAAGCGTACGACGGTTTAGCAAACCGTTGGTTTAAACCAGCTCACCCATCCTTCCTTATATAGTGTGTAACTTGAAACCATTGAATATTCAATATTTATAAAGTATTTATGAGCAAATTATGAAAAATAAGTATTCAATATTTTCTCTTATAAAAAACGCTTTAAGCGGTCATGAAAATTGGCAAAGAGCCTGGCGTGATCCTGAGCCTAAAAAAGAATATGATGCTATAATTATAGGTGGTGGTGGCCATGGTTTAGCTACAGCATATTATCTAGCTAAAAAGCATAAAGTTACAAATATCGCAGTTGTTGAGAAAGGATGGATTGGTGGTGGTAATACAGGGAGAAATACTACTATAATAAGATCAAATTATTTGTGGGATGCTAGTGCAGGGCTTTACGATCATGCTTTAAAAATTTGGGAAGGTTTATCTCAAGAACTTAATTATAATGTAATGTTTAGTCAGAGAGGAGTTATGAACCTAGCACATAACCTTCAAGACGTAAGAGATTTAAAAAGAAGAACACATGCAAATAGATTAAACGGGGTTGACGCTATATGGTTGAGTACTGAGGAAGTTAAAAAATTTTGCCCGATTATTAATACTTCACCAAACATTAGATATCCAGTTTTAGGAGGAACATTGCAAAAAAGGGCTGGTACTGCAAGACACGATGCAGTGGCCTGGGGATATGCAAGGGGTGCGGATGCTATGGGAGTTGATATTATTCAAAATTGTGAAGTTAAAGGAATTAAAAGAAATGGTAACCAGGTTGAAGGTGTAGAGACAACAAAGGGTTTCATTAAATCAAAAAAAATTGGAGTCGTTGCAGCAGGTCACTCAAGTGTAATAGCGAACATGGCTGGTATAAGATTGCCTTTAGAAAGTAAGCCACTGCAAGCTTTGGTATCAGAACCAGTAAAACCAATCATTGATACTGTTGTAATGTCTAATGCTGTACATGCTTACGTAAGTCAATCAGATAAAGGTGAATTAGTAATAGGGGCTGGTACTGACTCATATGTTTCATATACTCAAAAGGGAAGTCACAATATTGTAGAGGAAACCCTTAGAGCAATTTTAGAATTATATCCAATATTTAGTAGGATGAAAATGTTAAGACAATGGGGAGGAATTGTTGATATTTGTCCAGATGCAAGTCCGATCATTAGTAAAACACAAATAAAGGGCCTATATTTTAATTGTGGATGGGGTACTGGTGGATTTAAAGCAACACCAGGTTCTGGAGATTTATTTGCTCACACAATTGCGAATGATGAGCCACATCAATTGAATGCAGCTTTCAATCTAAACAGATTTGTAAGTGGAGATCTCGTTGATGAACATGGCGCTGCAGCAGTTGCACACTAATGTTTTTAATTAATTGTCCTTATTGTGGTGAAAGAGACCAAACAGAATTTTCATGCGGTGGTGAAGCGCATATAGAAAGACCAAAACAACCAACTGAGCTAAGTGATGATCAATGGGCTGAATATCTATTTATGAGAAAAAATATTAAAGGTGTACAGTTTGAAAGATGGAATCATGCTCATGGATGTAGAAAGTGGTTTAATATGGTTAGAGACACTTCTAACGACAAAATTCATGCTGTGTATAAAATGGGGGAAACACCTCCAGTTAAATAATCATGTCAAAAAATTTAAGAATAAATAAAAATAATTTTATTGATCAAACGACAAGAATTTCATTTAAATTTAATGGCAAACAACTATTTGGCTACAAGGGTGATACTTTGGCATCAGCGTTATTGGCTAATAATATTCATTTGGTTGGACGAAGCTTTAAGTACCATCGACCAAGAGGAATAATGACTTGTGGTTCAGAAGAACCAAATGCAATAGTCCAAATCGGAAACGACTCTTCTCTGACTGATCCTAATGTTAGAGCTACTGAAATAGAATTGTATGAAGGTTTAGAGGCATCAAGTCAAAACTGTTGGCCAAGTGTAAATTTTGACATTGGAGGTATAAATAATTTTTTATCCCCTCTTTTACCAGCCGGATTTTACTATAAAACATTTATGTGGCCAGCAAGTTTTTGGGAAAAATACGAGTATTTTATTAGACATTCTGCTGGTCTTGGTAAAGCACCTACAAAATCAGATCCAGATATTTATGATCATCAATATTCACACTGTGATGTTTTAATAGTTGGAGGAGGTATTTCAGGAATTATATCTGCAAAACTATCCGCAGAAAAAGGTTTAGACACATTTTTAATTGACGACAAAAATTTTCTTGGAGGATCAACAATATATCAAGAAAATGAAGCCTATAAAATTAATGATATTTATTCTAATGAATGGTTAGCTAAAGAAATAAAGAGTTTAAAAAATTATCCGAATTTAATTATCAAGAATAGAACAAGTCTTGCTGCATTCCATGGATATAATTACTTATTAGCAAGAGAAAATTTAACCGATCATTTGAGTATTAGTGATAGAAAAAATAAGATAAGACAAAGATTGTGGAAAATAAGAGCTAAAAAAGTTATTATAGCGTCAGGATCTATTGAAAGACCATTAATATTTAGCAACAATGATAGACCTGGAATTATTCTTTCATCGTCAATTAAAAAATATATCGATTATTATGGCGTTAAAACCGGAGAAAATATTTCTCTATTTACTAACAATGATAGTGCATATGAAACTGCAATTTCTCTGATTAAAAGTGGTGTTAAAGTAAACGTAATCGTAGATATCCGTAAAAATTCAGAATCATTAATTGTTAAAGAGGCATTAGACTTAGGATTGAAAGTATTATGGGAGTCGACCGTTGTAGAAACTCAAGGATATAAAAAAATTAAATCATTTGAGGTAATGAGGCTCTCTGATGATGGTAATAATGTTATAGGAAACAAAACTAAACATAATTGTGACTGCTTAGGTATTTCTGGTGGTTGGACTCCTATGGTTCATTTATTTACTCAATCTGGCGGAAAGTTAAAATTTAGAAATGAAGATAATGTATTTATTCCAGATCAAAATAAAACCCCAACAAATCAAATCAGTGTTGGATCATGTAACGGTGAATTTAAATTAGATGAAATAGTAACTAGAACTATTGAAAATACAAAAAGTTTTTTAGATCTAAGCAAAACATGCTACGATGAGATGAAAATTAATTGTCCAGATGAAATATCAAAAAGAAATATTTGGCTACTTCCTTCAGACAAACCTATTGGAAAAACAAAACCTTTTTTAGATTTTCAAAACGATTCTACTGCTAAAGATGTTAAACTTGCGTTGCGTGAAGGATTTAAATCTATTGAACATGTAAAAAGATATACGACTACTGGAATGGGAACTGATCAAGGTAAATTATCTAATATGCACGCATTGGGCATCATTGCAGATACTACGGGAACTAATATGGGCGAGCTTGGTACTACAACATTCAGACCACCCTACACTCCTCTAACATTTGGAGCAATCGTAGGAAGAAATGTCGGAGAATTTTTTGACCACACAAGAAAAACTGCAATCCACAACTGGCATGTAAAAAACAATGCTGAGTTTGAAAATGTAGGTCAATGGAAACGACCTTGGTATTTTCCAAAAAATGGTGAAAATATGCACCAAGCTGTTCAAAGAGAAAGTAAAGCAGCAAGAGATAGTGCAGGTATATTAGATGCATCTACATTAGGAAAAATTGATATCCAGGGGACAGATGCCTCAGAATTTTTAAATAGAGTTTATACCAATGCGTGGTCAAAACTTGAGATAGGCAAATGTAGGTATGGATTAATGCTTAATGAAGACGGTATGGTTTATGATGATGGTGTAACAACAAGACTGGGTGAAAATCATTATATTATGACAACTACAACTGGGGGAGCAGCAAATGTTTTATCTAAGTTGGAAGATTACCTACAAACTGAGTGGCCAGAATTAGATGTTTATTTGACTACAGTAACCGATCAATACTCAACAATTAGTATTTGTGGTCCTAATTCTAAAAATATAATTTCTAAAATTGTTCCAAGTCTTGATTTATCAGACAGTAATTTTCCACATATGTCATTTAAAAATACTAAAATAAGTGACGTGAATTGCAGAATAATGAGAATAAGTTTTACAGGAGAACACAGTTACGAGATAAATATTCAATCAAATTATGCAGAAGATTTATGGATTAAATGTATGGAGGCAGGAAAAGAATTTAATTTAACACCTTACGGTACTGAAACAATGCACCTTTTAAGAGCTGAAAAAGGATTTATAATTACTGGTCAAGATACAGATGGGACATTAACTCCTTCAGATTTACAAATGGATTGGATTATAGGAAAAAAGAAATTCGATTTTATTGGCAAAAGATCACTTTATAGAAGTGATACAATTAGAGAAGATAGGAAACAATTAGTTGGTCTTTTAACAGACGATCCGAAAGAAGTTTTAGAAGAAGGAGCACAATTAGTTGAAAATATCAACACAAAACCTGTTGAAATGTTAGGACATGTCACTTCTAGTTATTTCAGCCCTAATTTGAATAAGTCAATAGCCCTTGCTGTTGTAAAGAGTGGAAAAAAACTTAAAGGTAAAAAACTTATAGTGCCAATGGAAAATAAAAATATAAATGTAACAATAACTGACACCGTATTTTATGACAAAGAAAATAAGAGGCTAAATGCTTAGTTTTAATCCACCAATAAAAGAAGAAAAAAACTACAATGATTTGAAAATTGTAGAAATTGAGCCAACTATAAAAATTAATTTAAGAAGTAGTAAAAGAGAATTTTCAACAAAAATTGGAAAAATTTTGTCAATTTTACCACCTAACGAAGCAAATACTTCATCAGGTAACGAAAGTTATAGTTTGTTATGGTTAAGCCCTGATGAATGGCTTATATATTCAAACAATATCAATGACACATTAGGTAATCAAATTGAATTAGAGAATAATTTATTTAACGAAATATCTAAGCTAAATCAAGGAGCTGTTACTAATGTTTCTGATCATTGGGTAATGATTAATTTAAAAGGTAGTAAAATATTTGATTTACTATCAAAAGGCTGTCCATTTAATTTTAAAGATTTCAAAAAAAAGAAAGGCTCAGTAGTTCAAACTGTTTTAAACCATGTAGATGTAATAATGCATAACAAAGATCATAATGAATTAAACCTATTCGTCAGAAGGTCCTTTTCAGAGGATTTATGGTTGTGGATTAATGATAGCGCTCGTTTTCTCTAAACGGCTTTTTAAATAAATAATTAGTATACTTAAATAAATTCCTGAGAATATCCAATTTACAGCTGCCCAAATCCAAAAAAAGATCTCAAAACTTGCATTTATGTACTTGGCAAGCACAAAAACCATTACCGGATTAAATCCATTTCTAAATAAATTAGATATCATTGCATATTCAGCTTTTTTAATAGCCATAAATAAACCATTAGACAGAAAAAAAATAGGATAAGCAGGTAAAATAAATGCGCAAATCTTTAAATATCTAGATCCAAAATCTATGACTGTAATATCAGATGAAAATACACTCATAATTAAATCAGATAATATAAACAACATTGAGCCTGATATAATCATTATTAAGAATGAATATTTAATCGATGTGAAATAAGCTTGTTTTACTCTATTAAAATTTTTAGCACCAAAATTTTGTGAAATAATTGATATAATAGCTGTATTTATTCCTAATATTGGTAAAAGCACTACTTGCTCTATTCTTGTCCCTACTCCATATCCAGCTACTGCGTATTCACCTGAAATACCAATGTAAGCTAAAACAATTGCAGCTGTAATTGAGTATGCAAAAATTGAGACTACAATCGGCATTGCTGTAAAAAAAATATTAGTAAAATAATATATTTTTGGAATTAAATGTTCTTTAAGAATTTCTTTTATTCTCTCATTTTTTAAAACTTTCAAAAAAATAATTAAAAAAGCAATTAGTTGAGATACTATTGTTGAAATAGCAATACCTTTTACACCAAACGCAGGAATGAAAAATAAACCAAATATTAATATTGGATTTAAAATTAAATTGATAAAGAAAGATAAAATCAATACATTCCTGTATGTTTTTGTATCTCCTTCCGCGTGAAGTAAAGAATTTAGAGCAACAACTAATATAAATAGTATTGAACCAGCAAATATTATATCAGTATATTCAAGTCCTAATTTCGTTACCTCTTGAGTTGTTACCATCAATTGAAAGATTTTTTCTGAAAAGTTTAAACCTATAAAGCTAATAATGATCGATAAAAGAACTGCAAAATAAATAATATGCGTAAAATAATTTAAAATATTATTTTTATTTTTTTCACCAATACTATTTCCAATTAAAGATGTTCCAGCAACAGTGACACCAATCGACGAAGCAACAATAATAAAATACATTGGAAAGGCTTTACTTAAAGCTGCTAAGGCTTCTGGAGATATCATTCCTGCATAAAATGTATCAACTATATTATATAAAGTTTGAAATAACATTCCTACCATTGCTGGCAATGCAAGCTTACGAACTAAGATTGGAATTTTGTCTTTCAGTAAATCCAAATTAAATCTCCCTTTGATGAAAATATTTTTTACCAGATTTTTTTGCAATTTTTATTTGTTTTTGTCGCATTCTAAACCTCTGTAACTGATTGTTTGTCAATTTATTATAACAATTTGGGCAAGATACACCCTCTTCAAAATTTTTAGACTTAGTATCAGCTTTTGTAATGGGCTCTCTACATCCTGCACAAATGCGTAGATTTCCTGGTTTTAAACCATGTTTAATTGAAACTCTATTATCGAAAACAAAGCAATCCCCTTTCCAGTAACTATCTGTTCTATTAATTCTATCTAAGTAATTTATTATACCGCCCTTTAATTGATAAACGTTTTTAAAACCTTTGTTTCTCAAATAATAACTTGCTTTTTCACATCTAATTCCACCTGTGCAAAACATGCCAATTTTTTGATTTTTTTTAAGTGTTTTAAAATATTTTGGAAACTCTCTGAAACTGTTTAATTTTGGATTGATTGAACCCTTAAAAGTACCAACTTTAAACTCAAAGTTTTTTCTAGTATCAACCAATATACTATCTTTTCTTTTAATAAATTTATTCCATTCGTACGGTGTTAATTCATTATCTGAAATCTTTTTCTTAATTATTATACCTAAAGGAACTACTTCTTTTTTTATTTTAATTTTACCCTTATAAAATGCTTGAAATTTATATTTAGTTAAGTTTTCGTTATTAAATTTTTTAATATTAAAAATTTTTTTTAAGCTTTTAGTAATGTTATCAAATTTGTTTGATTTAAAACTTATAGTTCCATTTAATCCTTCGTTTGAAATTATAATTGTTCCTCTAATATCATTTTTTATAAGTAAACTATCCAAAGATTTTTTTTTTGATTTCAAAGAAGTTAATTTTTTGAATTTATAAAAACCAAATATGCTATACATTATATTTTTCTACAAACAGATAAACCATCTCCAATTGGCAATATTAAGCTTTCTACACGATTATCATCATTTATAAATTTATTGAATTCTCTTATTTTAAGTGTCAATCTATCGTTTTTATTTTGGTCTGCAACATCGCCATACCACAGAACATTATCAATAACTATAATCCCATTATTATTCAATATATTAAGGGCATTATTAAAATAATTTATATAATTTTCCTTATCTGCATCTATGAATATAAAATCAAATTTTTTTTTTTGATTACATAAATCCTTTAAAGATACAATAGCGTTATTTATCAAGAGATTAATTTTATTATCAATTTTTGCTTTTTTAAAAAAACTCATAGCTACATCTGAAGTTTCTTTATTTTTATCTAAAGCTGTTAACTTGCCATTTTCATCCATAGCTAAACCCATTGTTAATGCACTCAAACCAGTAAATGTTCCAATTTCTAAAATATTTTTGGGTTTAATAATTTTAATAATAAAATGTAAAAAATGGCATTGACTTATAGAAATTTGCATTTTTTTTATTTCACCAAGAGTTTCATTATATTTAATTATTTCGTATTGGACCGGATGTAATTTGATTGAGTGACTATTAATATATTCTTCGATTTGATCGTTTAGCTTTAGATTTGAACCCATATTAGCTCAGTTTTTTTTTTAAAATTTCGTTAACTAACTGGGGGTTTGCCTTTCCATTAGATTGTTTCATAACTTGACCTACAAAAAAACCAAATAATTTATCTTTTCCTGATTTATAGGCTCCAACATTTTTAGGATTATCTAAAATAACTTTATCAATTATTTTCTCTAATTCTTTTGGATCACTTTGTTGTTTTAAGCCTTTTTCCTCAACTATTTTTTCTGGATTTTTATTTCCATCAGCCATTATTTCAAAAACGGTCTTTGCAATTTTTCCAGAAATAGTTCCATCTTTTATTAAATTAATTAGTTTTGCTAAATCTTCCGAGGAGATAGGACTCTCTGTAATTTCAATATTTTTATCATTTAATAAGGCAAATAGTTCTCCAGTAATCCAATTTGTTGCAAGTTTTATATCGGATTTTATTGAAACATCCTCGAAATATTTCGATGTCTCTATATCAGATACTAGGATATTGGCTTCATACGGAGATAATTTAAATTTTTCAATAAACCTTTTTTTTTTTTCATCGGGTAATTCTGGGATATCTTTTTTAATATCTTCGATAAATTCATCATTTAATTCCAATGGTAAAAGATCTGGATCTGGAAAATATCTATAATCATGTGCATCCTCTTTTGTACGCATTGATCTAGTTTCATTTTTTTTAGTATCAAACAACCTTGTTTCTTGATCTACTGAACCGCCTTCCTCTAATACATCAACTTGTCTATTTGCTTCATAATCTATCGCCATCTGCATAAATTTAATAGAGTTTACATTTTTGATTTCACACCTTGTCCCAAGTTCTAAAACTCCTTTTTTTCTAACTGATACATTAACATCGGCTCTTAAAGATCCTTCCTGCATATTACCATCACACGTACCAAGATATCTCATAATTGATCTCAATTTTTTTATAAAGGCATTAACTTCATCTAAAGATCTTAGGTCTGGTTTGCTTACTATTTCCATCAAAGCTACACCCGATCTATTTAAATCAACTAAAGTATTTTTAGGATCGATATCATGTATACTTTTACCTGCATCTTGCTCTAAATGAAGTCTTTCAATACCTATTTTTTTTTCACCTTCGGGCATATCAAGTGTAACTGAACCCTCGCCTACTATTGGATTTTTATATTGAGAAATTTGATAACCTTGTGGTAAATCTGCATAAAAGTAATTTTTTCTATCAAATATAGATCTATTATTAATTTTTGCATTCAATCCAATCCCAGTTTTAATTGCTTGTTTAATACAAAATTCATTTATTACAGGTAACATTCCTGGAAATGCAGCATCTACTAGGCTTACCTGTGTATTTGGCTCTGAGCCAAATTTTGTTGGTGAAGCAGAAAATAATTTAGATTCTGATAATACTTGGGCATGAACTTCTAGACCAATTACTACCTCATATACCTGATTATCTCTTTTTATTAAATATTCTTTATTATTTTTAGTCATTTAATCCACCAATCATTGATATTATTTTTATATCCAATATTTTTTTCAATTGAAAAAGCAATGTTTAAAATAGTTTGCTCATCAAAAGCTTTCCCAATAACTTGAAGCCCTAAAGGAAAACCATTTTTATCATGGCCAGCCGGAATTGAGATTGCAGGAAGACCAGCTAAATTTATAGGAACTGTAAAAATATCGTTTAAATACATTGAAACTGGATCGTTTAATTTTTCCCCAATTTTAAATGCCGAGCTAGGTGTTGATGGAGTTAATATAGCGTCTACTTTTTTATAAGCTTCATCGAAATCATTTTTAATTAATCTTCTCACCTTTTGAGCTTTAAGATAATAAGCATCGTAATAACCAGATGATAATACGTAAGTACCAATCATAATTCTTCTTTTTACCTCGTCACCAAACCCTTCAGATCTAGTTTTTTCATACATATCAATTAAGTTTTCACCTCTAGATCTAAAACCATATTTTACTCCATCATATCTTGCTAAATTTGATGAAGCCTCTGCGGGAGCAACAATATAGTAAGCTGGTAGAGCATAGTTCGTATTAGGCAATGATATATCAATAACATCACCACCATTATCTCTAATGATTTTTATCCCTTTTTCCCAAAGTTTTTCTATTTCTTTAGGCATTCCATCTACTCTATACTCTCTTGGTACTCCAATTTTTTTTCCTTTAATATTATCGCTTAAATCGTTTAGGTAATTACCTCTAACAAAATCTACAGAGGTGGAGTCTTTTACATCATAAGAACTCATTACTTCTAAAAGTAAAGCACAATCTTTAACATCATGAGTCATCGGACCAGCTTGATCAAGTGATGAGGCGAAAGCAACTATTCCGTATCTTGAGCAACTTCCATAAGTTGGTTTTAAACCTACGGTGCCAGTAAAAGATGCAGGTTGCCTTATAGAACCACCTGTATCAGTTCCGATTGTAGCAGGAGTTAATTTAGCTGCGAGTGCAGATGATGATCCTCCAGATGACCCTCCAGGAACTAAATTTTCTGATATAGGGTTTTGAACATTTCCATAATAGCTTGTTTCATTTGAAGAACCCATTGCAAATTCATCACAATTTAATTTTCCAATTATTATACCTCCGTGATCCAAAATATTTTGTGTTACCGTAGATTCATATGTTGGTATAAAATTTTCTAAAATTTTACTTCCAGCAGTGGTTTTTAAATTTTTTGTACAAAAAAGGTCTTTAACAGCCATTGGAATACCAGGGATTTTTTTATTAAGATTAGGTTTTGAGTCAAACTCTTTTGCACGTTTTATAGCATCATCAAAATTATCAGAAATATATGAATTTAATTTAGTAGATTTTTTAGATCTATTTATAAAAGCCTCTGTTATTTCTTTTGAAGATAATTCTTTTTTTTTTATTTTATCTACTAAATCACACAATTTAAAATTTGTTATTTCTGACATTATTCAACCACCTTAGGTACTACAAAAAAATCTTTATTTTTATCAGGTGAGTTTTTAAGAATATCTTCTCTAATATTTTTAGATCCAATTTTATCTTTTCTTAATTTTAAAGTCGTTTCAGCTATTGACGTTAAAGGTTCAGTTTTGCTAGTATCTAACTCATTTAATTTTTCTATAAATTCAAATATTGAGTTAAGATCATTACTTAGTTTTTTTGCTTTTTCCTCTTCTATGGAGATTCTTGATAATTTTGAAATGTGCTTTACTGTTTTAAGATCTATAGTCATATGATAAGAATATTAAAAACTATCATTTAATCTAAAAAATACAATATGGTCACTTTGGATGAACTTAAAGACAAATTAGCAGATAAGGCTAGATTAATAGGATTAGATTTAGGATCAAAACGTATAGGTGTTGCAATTTGTGATGATGAAAGAAAAATTGCTACTCCATTTAAAACAATTGAGTATAGAAATATGGATTATTTGTTAAATGAGTTAAAAGTTATTATTAAGGAAAATGATATATTCGCGATTATAATTGGAAATCCAATTAACATGGATGGTTCATTTGGAAAAAGTGCACAATCTATTAGTGATAAGGCCAAAATTATTGGTAGAGAGCTAAATGTTATAATTGCTATGTGGGATGAAAGGCTATCAACCTCAGGTGCTTTTAATATATCAAGTAATTTGGACATTAAATTTCCACATAGAAAAAAAAATATAGACGAAAAAGCAGCCACATTTATACTTCAAGGAGCTATCGATTTCCTAAATAATTAACACTTGCACTTAATTCATATTAAAGCTATAGAGTTTGTTTTAATGGCAACCTCAAAAAAAGCTATTAAAATTTCTCAAAAACACTTATTAGGTATCCAAGACTTATCGATCAATGATATTAATGTAATATTAAAAGAATCAAAGACATTTATAACTCTAAACAAAAGTAAGAATAAAAAAATTGATATTTTGAGAGGAAAGACCCAGATTAATTTATTTTTTGAACCTTCTACAAGAACACAAAGCTCTTTTGAATTAGCAGGTAAAAGACTAGGTGCAGATGTGATGTCAATGAATATCACAAATTCTGCAATTAAAAAAGGTGAAACACTTATAGATACAGCAATGACTCTTAATGCAATGCATCCTGATATAATTGTAATTAGACATCAAGATTCTGGTGCATGTAATTTATTATCACAGAAAGTAAATTGTGCTGTTTTAAATGCCGGTGATGGACGTAGAGAACACCCTACTCAAGCACTCTTAGATGCTTTGACTATAATAGACAGAAAGAAAAAAATTCAAGGTTTAAGAATTGCAATTTGTGGTGACATTCTTCACTCTAGAGTAGCTAGGTCTAATATATATTTACTTAACATGTTAGGTGCAGAGGTAAATATCGTAGCTCCTTCAAATTTGATGCCTAAAGATATTGATAAACTAGGAGTAAATAAATTTACTGATATGAAAAAAGGTGTAAAGGATTGTGATATAGTTATGATGCTTAGATTGCAAAATGAGAGAATGACAAGTTCATTTTTATCTTCCAATAGAGAATATTATGAATACTACGGTCTAACACCAGATAAATTAAGTTTTGCTAAAGAGGATGCTTTAATAATGCATCCAGGACCTATGAATAGAGGAATAGAAATTGATACTAAATTAGCGGATGATATCAATAAAAGTGTAATCAAAGAACAAGTAGAACTCGGAGTTGCTGTTAGGATGGCATGTTTAAAACTTTTTTGTGAATAATGAAAAAAAAATACTTTTTAAATGCTCATATAATTGACCCTAAAAATTCTATTGATGAATTGGGCGGATTAATAATTAATGAAAACGGCAAAATTGAAGCTGTTGGGAAAAAAGTAAATAAGAATAATATTCCCTCAAGAGAAAAGTTTATTGATTTATCAGGTAAACATATTTTTCCTGGCTTAGTGGACATGAGAGTATTTGTTGGAGAACCAGGCCTTGAATACAAAGAAAATTTTAGAACATTAAGTAACGCAGCTTTATCTGGCGGTGTCACATCTGCTATTACAATGCCAAATACACAGCCAGTTATAGATAATGTTTCGATAGTAGACTTTCTAAAAAGAAGAGGAAGAGATAAAGCAAAAATTAATATTTATCCTACGGCTACTCTAACAAAAAACCTTGAAGGGAAAAATATGACTGAGTTTGGGCTTTTACAAGGTAAAGGCATTGTTGGTTTTACTGATGGTGTAAAAACAATCCAAAATTCTAGGCTAATGTCTCGAATAATGCGCTCGGCATATGATTTGGGTTCGTTAATAATTCAACACGCTGAAGATTATCATTTAGCAGAGAACGGGACTGTCAATGACGGAATAATCGCCACAAAGCTAGGCTTACAAGGTATAACAGACTTAGCGGAAAAAGTCATAATTGAAAGAGATTTATCCTTGTTGGAGGAATTTAATTGTAGATATCACATAGCGCAAATATCATCATTCAAATCAGTAGAGGTAATAAAGTACAAAAAAAATGATGTAGATTTTTCAACTGGTGTATCAATAAATAATCTTTCACTAAATGAAAATGATATTGGAGATTTTAGGACTTTTTTAAAATTATCTCCTCCATTAAGAACTGAAGAAGACAGATTATCTTTAATAGAAGCAATTAATAAAAATTTAATAGACGTAATTGTCTCAGATCATAAACCTGAAGATGAAGAATCCAAAAGACTAACTTTTACCCAAGCAGCAACTGGCGCAAGCGGAATAGAAACTTTATTACCGTTATCCTTAGAGCTATTTCATAATGGTTCTGTAAAACTTTATAGAATTATTGAATTACTAACTAATAATCCTGCAAAAATTTTAAAGATAAATAAAGGAAATCTATCAATTGGAAATGATGCAGATTTTTGTATTGTAGATGTGAATAAACCTTGGATTGTAAAAAAGGAAAAAATGATTTCTAAATCTAAAAATACTTGTATAGAAAACAAAAAACTTCAAGGTAAGGTTTTGTGCACTTATATTAATGGAAATGAGTTATTTAATTTAAAATGAATTTCTTGAATGACTTAAATGAAATATTTGTAATTATAGCAATCTCGTATGCTTTTGGATCTATACCATTTGGATATTTAATTACTAAATTTTTTTTAAAAAAAGATATTAGAAAAATCGGATCAGGTAATATTGGGGCAACCAATGTTTTAAGGACAGGAAATAGAATTATAGGATATTCAACTTTATTACTCGATGTTTTTAAAGCAATTTTACCGTTAATAATTATAAAAATTTATATGTATGAATACTTATTTATAGCATCATTAAGTGTTTTTTTGGGGCATGTTTTTCCTATATGGTTAAAATTTAAAGGTGGAAAGGGTGTCGCAACATATGTAGGCATACTATGTTGTATAAATTTATATTTGGGTATTGGATTTGGTTTTTTTTGGATAATTACTTTAATAATTTTCAAATATTCTTCTCTTTCTTCATTAGTAGCTTCACTATCAATTCCATTTATTGATTATTTTATTTTAAAAAATGAATTAATTTTTTTTTATATAATTATGTTTGTATTAGTATTTTACACACATCGAGAAAATATAAAAAGACTTGTAAATAAAGAAGAATCTAAAACGAAAATTTATTAATTTGACTATTCATATATATTTTGTGTAGGTTCTTTTTTAATGAATCTTGTAATTGTTGAAAGTCCAGCTAAAGCGAAAACTATTAACAAATATTTAGGAGATAAATATACTGTTTTAGCGAGCTATGGGCATATAAGAGACCTCCCATCCAAAAATGGATCTGTGGATCCAAAAGATAAATTTAAAATGATATGGGAGGTTGATAGTTTTTCAAAAAAATATCTTAAAGAAATAACCGATGTTGCAAAAAAATCTACTAAAATTATTTTAGCTACAGACCCTGACAGAGAGGGTGAAGCTATAGCGTGGCATGTAAAAGAATATCTTGATGAGAAAAAAGTCTTAAAAGATAAAAAAATTGAAAGAGTAGTATTTAATGAAATTACAAAAAAAGCTGTAACAAATGGTATAGAAAATCCGAGAAATATAGAGTCTAACCTTGTCGATGCTTATATGGCAAGAAGGGCTTTAGATTACTTGGTGGGTTTTAATATATCACCAATACTTTGGACAAAATTACCTGGTTCAAAATCTGCTGGACGTGTTCAATCAGTTGCTTTGAGATTATTAACTGAACGGGAACATGAAATTGAACAATTTATTCCAAAAGAATTCTGGACACTTCAGATTGATTTTAAAACAGTTGAGGGAGATATTTTAAACTCAAATGTCATTAAGATTAATAATAATAAAATTGATAAATTCTATTTTAAAAATAAGAACGAAATAAATAAAGCAATAGATGAAATAAAAAAAAATAAATATGAAATAACTGATATTAGCTCTAAAATTTATACAAGAAATCCACTTGGGCCTTTTACTACATCAACATTACAACAAACTGCATCAAGCAAGCTTGGTTTTGGTGCATCCAAAACAATGCAAATAGCACAAAGATTATATCAGGGTATAGATATTGATGGAGATACAGTGGGCTTAATAACTTACATGAGAACAGATGGGACCAATATTTCAAAGGATGCTGTTGGTGATTTCAGAAAATTTATAAAACAAAATTACGGTAATAATTATTTACCTGTTACACCTAATAATTACTCAGGTAAAAAAGCAAAAAATGCTCAGGAGGCACATGAGGCTATTAGGCCAACCGATATAATTAATACGCCAGATAAAATGAAAAAATTTTTAGGTACAGATCAGATCAAATTATATGAATTAATCTGGTCAAGAGCTTTATCATCTCAAATGGAGGTAGCAAAATTTGATAGAAAAACTATAACGATTTCATCTATAGATAAATTTAATGAATTTAAGTGTTCTGGTTCTACGATTAAATTTGATGGTTATTTAAAACTTACAAAAAATGACAATGATCAAGATGAAAAAATTCTACCTAATGTTATAAAAGGTTTAGTTGAAACCTCCGATTTTATCGATGAACAGCATTTTACTCAACCACCCCCAAGATATTCGGAGGCAAGTTTAGTAAAAAAACTTGAAGAACTTGGTATTGGAAGACCATCAACATATGCAAGTATTATATCTGTTATTTCAAATAGAGGCTATGCTGATATAGTTAATAAAAGATTTTTTCCAACAGATAGAGGTAAATTATTATCTGCTTTTTTAGAGAAATTGTTTACAAAATATGTTGATTACGGTTTTACAGCTGGTTTAGAAGAACAACTAGATGACATTACTTCAGGCAAAGAAGAGTGGATTAAAGTTCTTGATAATTTTTGGAGAGATTTCAATACAAATGTTTTAAATGTTAAAGAAAAAAGAACTAGAGAAGTGCTTGATCTTCTTAATGAAAGTTTGGGAGCACTTATTTTTGAGTCAGATGAAAGTGGATCAATTAATAGAAAATGTAAACTATGCGCAACAGGTGAATTAAGCTTAAAAAATAGTTTTAGAGGAGGTGCATTTATTGGATGTTCTAATTATCCAGAGTGTAAATTTACAAGACCTTTGTCTAAATCTAAGGCAAACGATCAAATAGCATTGGCCGAACCGAAGTTAATTGGACATCATGAAAATGGTAAAGAAATTTATTTAAAAAATGGAAGGTTTGGTCCTTACCTCCAATATGAAATTATAAATGAAGAAAATACTATAAAAAAAAAGAAAAAAAAAAAAGAGAATGAGAATTTAAAAAATGTTTCAATACCAAAAGGTTTGGAAATAGATCAAATTGATTTAGAAAAAGCAAAATACCTGTGTTCATTGCCTAAAGTAATCGGACAACACCCCGATAATGGGAAGGATATTACAATTAATAACGGTAGATTTGGTCCATACCTTAAATGTGATAATAAATCAGCAAGATTAGAAAATATCGATGATTTATTTTCAATTGGATTAAACAGAGCTATCATATTAATAGCAGAGGCTAAACCGGGTAGAATATCTTCGTCTCTTATTAAAGATTTAGGTGAACATCCTGAAGATAAAAAGCCAGTGCGAATCATGAAAGGTCAGTATGGACCTTATATAAAATATAAATCTTTAAATGCAACAATACCTGAGGAAAAAGATCCATTGGAGCTAACTATGGAAGATGCTCTAATATTGATTGAGAAAAGGATAGAATACGATAAAAGTAAAAAGAAAGGAAAAAAATGAAAATTATTTTATTTTTAATTGTAATTCTAAACTTAGTATTTAGTCATAGTCTTGCAAATGAGAAAAAGGATTGTTCAGTACATAAAAAACTTATTGATAAAATGAAATGTAAAGCATCGAATGTAGTTCCACCAGGAAATTTTTTAAAAAATACGATTGATAAGACTGTAGACTACCAAAAAAAAGCTTTTGAAAAAAAGAACTAATACAATCGATGAACTTTAAAGAAAATTTAGAAAAACTAAATATAAATTTACCCGAACCCCTTAACCCTGCCGGTTCATATGTTGCTACAAAAAAGTTAGGAAATATTCTTTTTATATCAGGACAAATTTCAGTTGACGAAAATGGAAAACTTATCAAGGGAAAGGTTGGTGAAGAATTAGACATTGATGCTGGATATAAAGCTGCAAAAAGGTGTGCTCTCAGTATAGTGGCATTAGTTAATAAAGAATGTAACGGAGATTTATCTAAGGTTAAATCATGTGTAAAACTAACAGGTTATGTTAACTCTACCGATGATTTTCAAGATCAACCTAAAGTAATAAATGGTGCATCAGATTTAATTGTTTCAATATTTGGTGATGCTGGAAAACATTCTAGAGCAGCAGTAAGTACAAATAGTCTACCGTTAGGTGTATCAGTGGAAGTGGATGCAATTTTTCAATTAAATTAAATTTATCTGCCTACGCTAAAGTACTTAAAACCTTGTTTTTTTATTTTTGAAGGTGAATAAATATTTCTCATATCATAAATAATAAATTTTTTGTTTTTTGCAAAATTTTTAAAATTTATTGATTTAAAATCATTCCATTCAGTATGAATAATTACAAGATCAGCTTTATCTAAAGAATTTTTAATTGAGTTGCAATATTTAACATTTTTAATTTTTGAAAATTCATTTTTAAAACCTGTTGGATCGAAATATTTAATTTTGGCTCCTTTTTTTGATAATGCTGGTATCATTTTTATACTAGAAGAGTCACGCATATCATCTGTATTTGCCTTAAAAGTTACTCCTAAAAAAGTAATGTTTTTATTTTTTATTCTATTATTAAGTATTTTATAAACTCTTAATAGAAGCAACTTAGATCTATTATCATTAGATTTTACCACTGATTTTACTAGTGATAAATTTGTTTTAAAAAAGTTTGCTGTTGAAATAATTGCTTTAGTATCTTTGGGAAAACACGAACCACCATAGCCAGGACCAGCTCTTAAAAATCTACCTCCTATTCTTTTATCTAATCCCATTCCAATGGATATATCCTCAATATTAATTCCAATTTTTTCACATAAATTAGCAATTTCGTTTATAAAAGTTATTTTTGTAGCTAAAAAAGCATTAGAAGAATATTTAATTAGTTCTGCTGCTCTTCTTGAAGTATGAAAATATTGTGCACCTTTGGAAATTAACGGCGCATATAAGTTATTCATAATACGATTTGCTTTCACGTCATTAGAGCCAATAACTATTCTATCAGGATAAATAAAATCTCTTATAGCCTCTCCTTCTCTTAAAAATTCAGGATTAGAAACAATTGAGTATTTATTATCTTTGTTTTTTTTTGATAAAATAGTTTGTATTTTATCTCCAGTTGTAACTGGTACAGTTGATTTTGTCACTATTATTTTATATTTATTTATTAACTTACTTAACTTTTTTGCTACATGATATACTTGGGTTAAATCAGCGTTACCATTATTTTTTTTTGGTGTTCCTACACAAATAAAAATTATATCTGAATCCTTAATAGATTTATCAAAATCAAAAGAGAAACTAAGTCTTTTATTTTTAATATTTTTTTTTACTATTTCTTCTAAACCAGGTTCGTAGATAGGTATAATGCCTTGTTTTAATTGATTTATTTTATTTTTATCTATATCAACACAAACTACAGAATTTCCTAAATCAGAAAAACAAGCACCGCTCACTAGACCAACATATCCGGTACCAATCATACAAAGTTTCATAATTTAGAAATTTCTTTCGAAGAATTGATATAACCATCCATAGACCCGCAGTCTAAATATTTTCCTAAAAATTTATGAGCAATAAATTTTTCATTTCTATATATCAGTTGTCTTATTGCATCTGTTATATGGATTTCACCTCCAACACCAGGCTTTGTCTTAGAAATAATTGAAAAAATTTTTTTTGGAAGAATATATCTTCCTATAACCGCACTATTAGATGGGGCTTTTTTTTTTGAAGGTTTTTCAAGAACGTCTGAAATTATTCTATTATTTGTGTTTATTTTTTTACCAAATTTATAAATACCCCACCTAGAAACTGTATTTTTTTTTACATTCATGCTAGCCATAACAGATGAATTATAAGTATTATGAACTTTAATCATCGCTTTTGAACAATTTTTTTTAATTATAAGATCATCTGGTAGCAACATAAGAAAATATTTATCTTTTATATATTTTTTTGTTTTCAAAACAGCATCGCCAGTTCCAAGTGGTTTATTTTGATAAACAAACTTAATCATCTTTTTATATTTTAAAATTTTTTTATAAATATGTTTGATTCTTTTATCTTTTTTTTTTGAAATTATATTTTTGTAGAAGTTATCGCTATAAAAATATCTTTTTATCATTTTTTTTTTATTTGAAATTATAAAAATAATTTCTTTAATACCTGCGTCAATACACTCATCTAATATATATTCAATATTTGGCTTTCCATTCATCGGCAAAAGTTCTTTTGCGAAAACACTCGTTAAAGGCAAAAGTCTTGTTCCTAATCCTGCAAGTGGTATAATGGCTTGTCTAATCATTACAATTTATAAGTAATGAAGTACCATAAATGATAATTTTTAAAAGCATTAATAAGTTAAATAAAGAGTTATATGGATCAAAAAATGTCGGATTCGTCCCAACTATGGGATCACTACATAAGGGTCATATATCACTCATAAAAAAATCAAAAAATAGTAGCGATAAAACCTTGGTAAGTATTTTTATTAATCCTACACAATTTAATAACAAAAATGACTACAAAAGATATCCAAAGAATTTGAAACAAGATATAAATACACTTATAAAAAATAAGATAGATTATCTGTTGCTACCTAGTTTTAAGGAATTATATGGTACTAGAAAAGTAAAAAAAGAAAAGCTAGCCAAAAAAGATGTCATCCTATGCGCAAAATTTAGAAAAGGGCATTTTCAGGGTGTATTAACTGTAATTAATCAATTTCTAAAAAAATTAAATATAAATAAAATATATTTAGGAGAAAAAGATTATCAGCAACTTTTTCTAATTAGAAAATTTATTAAAAAAAAAAGATTTAAGATAAATGTAATATCTTGCAAAACAATTAGACAAAAAAATTATTTTCCATATTCGTCAAGAAAT
>CACNFY010000010.1 GCA_902619925.1 uncultured Pelagibacteraceae bacterium | reverse complement strand
TCTTTAATAGCTTTTTATGCAACGAAGGCTAATCTTAATTTATTTGAAACTTCTATTCTACTTTTTATTTCAACAATTTCTGGTGTTATGGGACAATGGCCAATCGGTTATTTTTCGGATAGGTATGACAGAAGATCGATAATAGTTATCACTACATTCTCAGCAGCATTACTAGCATTCTTTTCAATCTTAACTTCTAATGACCCTATTGAAAATATTTATTGGCTATCAGAAATGCATATAAAAAAAATATTATTTTTTTTATTTGTAGGAATGTATACCAGTTTTTGTTTACCTTTATTTTCTTTAAATTTGGCTCATACCAATGATTTTGTATCAAGAGACCAATTCGTGGCTGCTGGTGGTGGATTACAACTAATTTTTGGATTTGGAGCAATATCTGGTCCAATATTATGTTCAGTGTTTATGCAACTTTTTGGGTTAAACGGTTTTTTTGTATTTTTAATAGTATTTCATATTTTTATTGGAATTTTTGGAATACATAGAATGAAAATTAGGGATGCAATAACAAATCCTGACTCTTCATTTACACCTATACCTGCTACTATTACACCTGCAGGATTGGAACTTGACCCAGATACTCCTGTAAACTTGGAAAATAATAATGGTAATTAAGGTTAAAGTTTTTCTTTAATTGTATTTATTAAATTTTCAATATCATTAAGATTTGTATTCCAAGCAGTTACAAATCGTACAGATCCGTCAAACATATCATCAGGAATTGCTGAATATCCTTCATTGTTCAAATGATCTTGAATATTTTTAGGCATCTTAATAAATATCTCGTTAGATTCAGTTGGGTAAGTTAATTCAAAACTATTAATTTTCGACAGTTTTTCACTTAATTTTCTTGCCATATCATTCGCGTGTGTTGCATTTCTTAACCATAGCTCATCTGTAATATAAGCATCTAATTGCGATGACAAAAATCTAGTTTTTGATAATAATTGACCAGATCTTTTTTGTAGATATTGAAAATTATTTACTTCGCTAGGATTAAAGAAAATAATTGCTTCTGCATCCATGCAACCATTTTTTGTACCACCAAAAGTTAAAACATCTATTCCCAATTTCCATGTTGCTTCTGCTGGAGACTTTTTTAATGATGCTATAGCGTTAGAAAAACGTGTACCATCCATGTGTATTTTCATTCCATTCTCCTTTGCAACCTGGTTAATTTTTAATATTTCATCAAGCTTATAAGTCACACCTGTTTCGCAAGATTGGGTAATACTAACTGAGGCAGGTTGAGTATTGTGAACAACACCAGATCCTCTTATATTTTTTTTTAACTCATCTGAGTTGAATTTACCATCATCTCCATCTATCGTTATGAGTTTTGCACCTCCTGTAAAAAATTCAGGAGCACCACACTCATCTACATTAATATGTGAAATTTTATGACAATATATATTTCCATAACTTGGTGTTATTGAAGATAAAGCTAAAGAATTTGCAGCTGTTCCCGTCACTGCTGTAAATACTTTAACATCTTTTTCAAATAATTCTGAAAATTTATTATCTAAAACTTTAGACCATTTATCGTGCCCATAAGACTCAATATTTCCTATATTCGCTTGATTTATTGCCTCCATTACCTCGGGACAGGCTGGGGTTACATTATCTGATGCAAATATTGTCATTTTATTGATTGGGAAAATAATCTTTCAATACACCCTCTCGAAAAACATCAGCTGTGCTACAGTGTAAGCCTCCACCAAAAGCGTATGCATCTCTAAGGTCAACTGGTACAACCTCTAAGCCTAGTTTATCTATTTGTTCAGCTTGATAAACTTCACTTTTCTCCACACACACTGTTTTAGGGTCTAAAACTAATACATTCATTGAGAGCCAGACAGAAGAATAACATAAAGGAGGTGGAGAGTTATGTGCAGGTTGAGCGGCATCTAATATTTTCCATCCATTATTTTCAAATATTTTTCTTTGTTCCTTTGGAAGTTTTCTTTGAGGATTATTTATAATTATTCCCTCTGTAATGGGTGTGAATGTTGCATCAATATGAATTGGATATGGATCACCCGGAAAATTTACAGCATGTACTCTGTGATCTTTAAAATGCCTTCTAAGCCAATCAATACCTTTAAGATTAGTTGTAAAACCATGTTGTACAATCAAATCTTTGCCAAATCTTAGAATATCTGCAGCATCAAATAAAGGCTCTTCCTCAGTTGTTACAAAAAATTTATTTTTTGTCCACTCAAGTCTTTTTTCTACTCCAATTTTATCAGATAGATAGTCTTTTCTATAGTCACGATCAGTAAGTCTTGGTTTTGGTGCGGTTTCATGTTTCATATTTGGATCTTCATTGAAATATTTTTGAATTAAAGGCCTATAGTTTAAATATTCAAACCATCTACATCTGTAACTCATAGTTGCTTCCAATATTTCATTGCCAACTGTTAAAATGATGTCCCTAGCAGGCATACATCCAAACATTGAATCAGTTTTCCAATCTGGTGTTTGAACTTGTTGATTATGGTTAATTGGCGTCGGTCTATCAACTCTGATACCTCTTTTAGATAGAAGATTGGCGAAATTATCTAGTAACTCATTTGCCTTATCCACAGTATCTTTTGTTCTTGGTCCATGTTTTCCTCTCATGTCCGAGTCTTCTGGAACTTTTCCATCTAATGCAGGCTCAGGTGCTGGAATACAAGTATCATCTGCCTTACCTAATATTACGTGTTTTAATGGATCCCACTCATTCCAACTATTAACAATTGCTTTACTCATTAGTTTAATCCTATAAATCTTTTATTATTTTGACTGATCATACTGTAATAAAATATAGAGATAAAAATTAAAAAACCTCCGATTATTGTATTATTTGATGGTATCTCATTAATTCCTAACCAGGGTAACCAAACCCAAAAAATTCCTCCTACAACTTCTGTTAAAGATAATAATGTTAATTCGGCAGCTGGAATACTTTTTGATCCAATTGAATATAGTATTAGCCCAAAACATACCAAACAACCATGAACAGAAAAAAGTGCCTGATTCTTACTAGTAGATAAAAAACTTAAATCTTTATTTAAAATCATAATTGTTGAAAATAAAGCACAAAGTAAACCAGCAATGGAAACAGTTGTAAATTTAGGTGTTTCTTTTCTCCATCTCAATGAGACTGAAAAGATTGCAAAACCCAAAGCAGATGTTAAACCAAATAATAGTCCTGCTAAAGATGTTTGATTGTAATTTCCTATAGCCATAATCACTATCCCAACACAAGCAACAATAATTGATAACCAGACACTAAGAGTTATTTTTTCATTAAGAAATAAAAAACCTAATAGAGCAGTAATGAATGGCATTGAAGCAAGGCAAAGAAGTGTGACCGCAGCAGTAGTATTTGTGATAGACCAAATAAAAGAGATCATTGCAATAGCTAAACCAGTTCCTCCTAATAAGCCTGAAATTCCAACACTCATATAGTTTTTATAAAAATTTAAACCTTCAGATAAATATAAATATACGTTCAACAAAATAAATATTACTAATCCTCTTGTGAATAAATATTGCCAAGGCACAGTATTGGCCTGGTCTATATTTCTAACAACATAAGGTCCAAACGACCAAAACAAACCAGCTAATAATACTATTGGTATCGCAGTATTTGGATTTTTAACTCCAATCATCAGCAATTATTATTACTTATTTTTTTTCTGTACAAGAAAATAAATATTAAAATTCTATTAAATAACGTATAAATTATATCTTTATGGACATGAAACTTTTAAAAATTGCTTCGGATATAAAATTTACAAAAAAATTAAGTATATTTTCTCATTCAGCAAATAAAAAAAATCCGATTTGTGGTGACAAAATTAATATTAAAATTAATCTAAAAAAAAATATTATTAAAGGTATACATTATGAAACAAAATCTTGTATTTATTGTCAGGCTTCAGCAAGTTTTTTATCTAAATACTTTATTAACCAAAATATTAAAAAAGTTGCTGAGACGTTAAATATAATAAATAAGTATTATGAAGGGCAATTTATATTAAGGAATAAAGGTCTTATAAGAATTTTTAATAAAGATAATTTTAAAAGAAAGGAGTGTGTATATCTTCCTGCCAGAGCTTTTTTTAAAGCTCTAAATTTAAAAAAAAATATTAACCTATAATAAAATTATTTTTTACCATAAGACCAATACCAATACCTAGTATAAGCGCTAAAATAAGTCTTGTTCTTCTATTCATTTATTTTTTTGAAAACAGTCCAGCAATTTTAATCTTTATAGTTTCCCATAACTTTGCCATTCCGAGAGGCTCATAAATCATAAATATTATCATTAAGACACCAAAAACAACTTGTTCAATTGCTGATATAATTGTGGCATCTATTGCCCCGTGAAATACATTGTTTCCTATATAATTAAGTAACACAGGGAATAATAAGATAAATCCAGCTCCAATAAATGCACCATTTATTGTTCCTAGACCACCTAATATAACCATAAATAGAACCTTAAAGGATAATTTAATGTCAAAAGCTACTGGTTCTAATGATTTCAAATATGTAAATGCAAAAAGAGCTCCAGCAACACCACAATAAAATGAACTTATTGCAAAAGCTTGTAATTTTGTTTTAAGCAATGATACTCCCATTGACTCTGCGGCTATATCCATGTCTCTTACTGACATCCAATTTCTCCCAGTACTTCCTCTTGCCATATTCATTGCAATTAGTGTCATCGGCGTTACCACGGCAACAATAACTAAGTACATTTCAATAGGCGAAGTAAAGGGCTTTCCCATAATTACTATATCTTGGGCAGTGATAATTCCTGAAGAGTCATAATTTTTAAACCAACCAAATTTATCTATCATCCATATAATAAAAAATTGGGATGCAAGAGTTGCAACCATTAAATAAATTCCCCTTACTCTTAAACTTGGTAATCCGAATAATATACCAAATGCTGCAGCAATTAATCCTGATATCAATAATGCACCTACAAAAGGAATACCCGGAACTCTTAATATTAGATTAAAACATGCAAATGCGCCCGCTGCCATAAATCCTGCAGCACCAAGAGCTAGTTGACCTGTGTATCCCATAATAATTTGTTGTCCAATCGTAGCTAAAGCTAGACATAACCACGGAATTAATATCGAAGTATACCAGTATCCTGATGATACGGTCATAGGAATAATTACGACACCGACAATTAATAAAATAGCAAGATTGATTAGATCACCTCTTGTATATGTCATAAAAATTGGCTTCATATTTTAAACTCTCCTAATAATTTTTTCTCCAAATAAACCTTCAGGTCTATATAACAAAAAGAAAATTGCTAATACGTATGGTGCCCACCCCTCAATGGCACCTCCAAAAAATGGTCCAATGTATACTTCTAGAACTTTTTCAACAGCACCAATCAATAAACCACCAATTATGGCTCCAGGAATTGAAGAAAACCCACCAATGATAAGTACAGGTAGCGCTTTTAATGCTAGATCAACTAACGCAAATTGTACCCCTGCTCTTGCGCCCCACATCATTCCTGCTACTAAAGCAACTACACCAGCTGCTGACCATACAAGAAGCATTATATGTTTTAAAGGAATTCCAATTGAACTTGCTGCACCAGCATCATCTGCCACTGCTCTTAGACCAAGTCCCATTTTGGTATATTTAAATAATAGAGTTAGACCTATAATCATACCGAACGCAACTATTCCAGCAGTTAGGTCAATCGCACTAATAAATAATTTTAAGTTATCAGCAATCCATGGAATTGGGAAATCTTTAATCCCTAAATCTAATCTTCTTACCTCTACGCCCCACATTGCTTGAGCAAGACCTTCTAAAACATAACCTAGTCCTATAGTTGCCATAAGCAAAGTATCCTCGCTCTGGTTCATTAAAGGTCTTAAAACTAATCTTTCAGTGCATAAACCTACGATTATCATTAAGAACACCGCTAAAAAGAACGCTAAAACAAATGGTACATTAAAATCTTGCATAAAACCAACGAATGCAAGAACCGCAAAGAATACCATGGCTCCTTGAGAAAAGTTAAATGTAGCTGAAGCTTTGTAGATTAAAACAAACCCTAAAGCCACAAGAGAATACATCGTTCCTGCAAGCAAGCCTCCAACTACAACTTCAATAAAAAATAATATTTGATCCGCCATAACTAATGTTCTACTCCTAAATATGCATCGATAACTCTTTGATTAGCTCTTACCTCATCTGGTGTTCCGTCACCAATAACTTTACCGTAATCCAATACTACAACTCTGTCTGATATATCCATTACTACTCCCATATCATGTTCAATCAAAACCATTGTAGTTCCTATTTCGTCATTTACTTTAAGAATAAATCTACACATTTCTCTTTTCTCTTCTACATTCATACCGGCCATAGGTTCATCTAATAATATTAAATTTGCATCTGTTGCCAAAGCTCTTCCAAGTTCTACCTTTTTTTGTAAACCATATGGTAACTTTCCTACTGGTGTATTCTTAATATCCTCGATTTCTAAAAATTCCACTATCTCCTCACACCTGTCCCTATTAACTTTTTCTTCTCTTTTTGCTTTAGGTAGTTGTAATGCTACCTCCATAAAGTTTGAGGTTGTATGGAGTTTTCGTCCAACTAGTATATTATCCAAAACTGACATTCTTTTAAACAAAGCCAAGTTTTGAAATGTTCTCGATATTCCCTTTTGTGCCATGATATTTGGGGTAACTTTTTTAATTTCTTCTCCTTTGTAAGTAACAGACCCGACTTGAGGTTTATAGATACCATTAATACAGTTTAACATTGAGCTTTTTCCTGCCCCATTTGGTCCAATGATTGCTCTTATTTCATGTTCTAAAACATTAAATGACGTATCTGTAATAGCTTTTACACCACCGAAACTTAAAGAAATATTTTTTACCTCTAAAACTGGTCCTCCAATTGGAAAATTTCTTTCAGTCATTAATTAACCTTTTTTTTCTTCTTTTTTCCTTCTTCTTTAAGCACATCTCTAAAGTTTTTTCTTCCTTCTTTAGAAATACCTAAATATAATTCTTTTACTTTATCATCATTAAGTAGGCTTTTTGCTGTACCCTCTAACATCACTTTTCCTGTTTCTATAATATAACCATGATCAGAGTTTTTTAATGCAACGTTTGTATTTTGTTCAGCAAGCAAAACACTTACACCTTCCTTTTCATTTAATTCCTTTACAATATTAAATATTTCAGCAACAAGCTGTGGTGCTAGTCCCATTGATGGCTCATCTAACAATAACATTTTTGGTTTTGCCATCATCGCCCTAGCAACTGCTATCATTTGCTGTTCTCCGCCTGAAGTAAAACCTGCTTGACTTTTTCTTCTTTCTTTAAGTCTTATAAAATATCCATAAATTTTCTCTAATTCTTGATTTATATCTCCTCTTGATAATTTTCTTGAATACGCACCACTTATAATATTTTCTTCTACAGTCAAATGTCCAAAACATCTTCTACCCTCTAAAACCTGAACCATTCCCATATTAACCATTTGTGAAGGGTTTTGTTTTTCAATAGCGTTTCCATCATAATTGATAGTACCACCTGTAACTTTTCCACGTTCAGAAGCTAACATTGTAGATATTGATTTTAAAGTTGTGCTTTTTCCAGCTCCATTACCACCTAATAAAGCAACTATTTTTCCCTTAGGCACATTAAGAGTTACATCGTGCAAAGCTAAAATAACGTTATCGTAAACAACTTTGACATTTTTAAGTTCTAAAATGTTTCCAGATACAGAACTCATAAATTTTATATCCCTCTAGTATAATAATTTAGAATTTAATATTGGGGGAGTTTATAAAAATTTTTGAAAAATTCAAAAACATTTTTTCTCCCCCAATATAATTTTATATTAAGGTCAACCTTAACACTTCTTAGGTGTTATGTTGTTTTCTTTAGCAAATTTAGCCGCAGAAGTTTCTACTAGTCCTCTAATAAATGCAGGGTCCAATGGAGCTTCCCAACCAGTTACTTGATTGAATTTCTCACCATCCCATTGCATTACAGCAAATTTACCAGCACCTTCATGGTTCGCACATGAAATAGCAAATGGAGCTAACATTCCGTCAACACCTAGCTCTTTCATTCTAGCTTCAGTCATGTTAATTGCTTCATAACCATCTCTAAACTCAGCACCATTTACTGCTTTACCAACTTTGTTATGCATTTTTTGAGCGTTTCTTAAACCCTCAATCCACATAACAGCAGCACCTAGTCCTCTATTCCAATATACTGAACCAATTCTACTTTCATCTGCTAAGTTTCCCTTTCCAGCACCATACACTTTAGCTTTAATGTCTTTAACAAGTGGATACTCACCTGGTAAAGCATTTGCTACTGCGTATGTTCCTATTGCTGCATCACCAGCAGGATACATATCCTCCTCGGCTGCTCCAAAAGTTACATACATCATACGATCTCTAGGAAAATTAATTCTAGCAGCGTTAGTCATTGCTGTTGAGTTCATACCAGAACCTGCACCCCAGAAAGTTACCCAGTCAGGTTTCTCTTTTCTGATTTGCAGCCACTGAGATTGTTGCTCTAGTCCTGGAGGTGGAATTGAAATCTCTACTAACTCCGTTCCCCAGTCAGCGCAAATTTTTCTCATTGCTGGTAGCGGCTCTCTTCCGTAAGCAGAGTCAATGTGTAAGTGAACGATTTTTTTACCTTTCATCTTATCGATACCGCCTTCGATTTCAGCCATAAATTTTAATTTAACTGCGATTTGTGACCAATAGTGACTTGCAGCATTGAATACCCAAGGCCATACTCTTCCATCAGCACCGTCGGTTCTTCCATAACCATATTGAGCTAAAACAACATTGTCTTTTGCCATACGGTTAATTACTGCGTATGCTCCTGGCGTTCCTAAAGTATCAAAGACTACAATTCTTTGACCATCTTTTTCTAATAATCGCTGATAACACTCAACTGTTTTAACTGCGTTATACTCAGTTTCGCATTCCTGCCAAGTAAGCATGACACCATTTACTCCACCAGTCATATTGACATAGTTCAAGTAATCAATTTGCGCACCATAATAACCTGTTCCCATAGCAGAGTAAGGTCCTACACGACTACTTGCAATTGGAAAGTATTGAGTTTCTGCACTATTTGCAGTTTGAGGTATAGCGAATGAAGAAATTAAAGCTACAACTACTGTAAGAGTAGAAGCTAGCTTTTTAAACATTCTTGCTAACATTTTTCCTCCCTTTTTAAGTATGTTAAACATTCTTAGTTGATATGATTAAATCACATTGCTTAAATTAGTGCAAATATTTCTTAAAAACATTCTAAAATTAATTCTGATATACAACTCAAGCAAGAAAAATATCAATTATAGATTGTAATTAACTATTTTAATTTGTTATCAAATTTTTATTGATTGTAATAAGTGTATTTATAAATCTATGAAAAAGTTAGAAACTAAAAAAGCTTTTATCGCTGGGATATTTTCAATCATAACAATTGGGTTTCTAACATTATTAACTTACAAAACTGAATACGGTATTTTTTTAATAGCATCATTTGGTTCAACAATGGTTTTACTTTTTGGCTATCCAGAAAGTCAGTTTGCTCAACCAAAAAATATATTTTTTGGTCATTTATTGACATCTATTGTTGGTGTTATTTTTGTAAATTTTATACCACTACCTATTTTTATAATGATACCTTTAGCGGTTGGAATTGGGGTGTCTTTAATGATATTTATGTCTGTTACTCATCCTCCAGCCGGAGGAAATCCTATAATTGTTATACTGGGTTCTGCGTCATTTGACTATATAATCAGCCCAATTATTATTGGAAGTGTTATAGTGTTGTTCTTTGGAGTAGTTCTAAACAGATTTATTATTAAGAAACAATACCCAAAAAAATAAAATTATAATGAAACTAAATATTATTTGCAGAGATGCTTTAATATGCTAGACTTTATTATAAATAAGACAGTAGATTTCATAAGAATTTATAGAGAAGGAGAGAAATAAAATGAAAGTACTTTGTATATTGTATGACGACCCAAAAGGTGGAATGCCGAAATCTTATCCACTTTCGCAATTACCTAAAATTGAAAAATATCCTGACGGAATGACTTTGCCATCACCAAAAGGTAGAGATTATACTCCAGGACAATTGCTAGGCTGTGTATCAGGTGAACTTGGTTTAAGGAAATTTTTAGAAAGCAATGGACACAAGCTTATAGTAACAAATAGTAAAGATGGAGATGGATGTGAAGCTGATAAACATATTGTTGATGCAGATATTGTTATTTCTCAACCATTCTTCCCATATTACTTAACTAAGGAGAGAATTGCTAAAGCTAAAAATCTTAAAATGGCAATAACTGCGGGTATAGGTTCAGACCATGTTGATTTGCAAGCTGCAATGGACAATAAAATTGATGTCGTGGAAGTAACCTTCTGTAACTCAAGATCAGTTGCCGAACATATTGTTATGATGATTGTATCAATGGTAAGAGATTATCATAATCAACATAGAATAGTTAACGAAGGTGGTTGGAATATAGCTGATGCTGTTCAAAGATCATACGATGTTGAAGGAATGCATATTGGTACAGTTGCTGCTGGAAGAATTGGTTTAGATGCATTAAGAAAAATGAAACCATTTGATACTCACCTACATTACTTTGACAGACATAGATTGCCAGAAAGTGTTGAAAAAGAATTAAATTTAACATTTCACGAAACTGTTGAGTCAATGGTAAAAGTTTGTGATGTAGTTACAATTAATTGTCCTCTTCACCCAGAAACTGAAAACCTGTTTGATGACGCTATGATCAGTAAAATGAAAAAAGGAGCTTATATTGTTAATACTGCGAGAGGAAAAATATGCAATCGTGATGCAATCGCAAAAGCATTGAAGAGTGGTCAATTAAGTGGATATGCAGGAGATGTTTGGTTTCCTCAACCAGCTCCAAATGATCATGTATGGAGAAGTATGCCAAATCATGGAATGACACCACATACATCTGGAACATCTTTAACAGCTCAAGCAAGGTATGCAGATGGTGTTAGAGAGATTTTAGAGTGTTTCTTTGATGGTAAAGAAATAAGAAATCAATATCTAATCGTCAAAGATGGTCAGTTAGCAGGTATGGGCGCTCACTCATACAGTAAGGGTTCTGCAACAAGCGGATCTGAAGAAGCTGCTAAATATAAAAAAGCATAATTAATTTAGTCAAGGTAGCTACTATAAACGGTAGCTACCTTATATATCATTCACAATTATCTGAATTTAGCTAATCTGATATAATGAAAGTTATATCGTTGGTTTTATTTTTAATATTACCTGTTAATTACGCATTTTCCGAAAATTTAAATAAGGCTTATTTTGCAGGTGGATGTTTTTGGTGTATGGAAGAATCATTTGAAAAACTAGAAGGTGTCAAAGAAGTAATTTCTGGTTATTCGGGCGGCACTACATCTAATCCCACATATAAAGAAGTTACTTTTGGAGATACGGGACATTTTGAGGTTGTAGAGATTATTTATAATAACAATATTATTTCTTATAATGAATTGTTAAAAAATTTTTGGATAAATATTGATCCATTCGATGCGTTTGGTCAATTTTGTGACAAAGGTTATAGTTATAGATCTGTAGCATTTTTTCAAAATGCATATGAAAAAAGTCAAATTGAAAAAAGTATTTCAGAAATAGAAAATAAATTTAATAAAAGAGTTGTAACTTATGTAAGAGAATTTGAAATATTTTATAAAGCTGAGGATAAACATCAAGATTACTATCAAGAATACTTGCTAAATTACTTAATGTATAAAAAAGGCTGTGGAAGAGAGGAAGTGCTTAAAAGAATTTGGAAACTGTAAAGAAATTTGTCAAACCATTTATAATAACATATTTATTATTTTCAGTTGCAATTAGTTTTTATCCTACATTTAACTTTTACTCCTTTAAGGGGCAATTAATAATTTTAAGCGTTTCTATGTTTAATGGTTTTTTAGGAATTTATATAAAAAAACTATAATACGTAGGGTTCGGGTCTAGCATTACTATTTAAAACCCTTTCAACGTCAAAAACGCTTATATCAATTGTCTGATATTTGCCAGTCGTAATAAGTTCTGTCAGCGCTCTTCCTATTCCTGGAGCCTGCATCAATCCTCTCCCTGTAAATCCAGAGGCCATATAAACGTTTTCGTATTTGGGATGTTTTCCTACAACAGCATTGTTATCCAATTTATTACAATCATAATAACCAGCCCAAGCTCCCGTTAATTTTAATTCCTCGAATACTGGTACTCTTTTTGCGAGCGCCGGCCATACTAGTTCCTCATAATGAGACCAATCAGGCTCAAGATCTTTAGCATCAAAAGTTGATATTGGGGATCCTGCTAAATATTCTCCACCCTCAGGTCTCCAATAAACGCCTGAAGTTAAATCTCCAGTTAATGGCATTTCCTTTATATACTTTGGGCACTTCACTCTGAATACTGTGTGTTTTTGAGGTACTACTGGTATATCATCTAATAATTCTTTAGTCCAACATCCTGCTGCTGAAACGATTGTCTTAGCATTAATTTCTGAAAGACTTTTAACTTCTCCTTTTATAAATTTAGCTCCTAGTTCCTCTGCTTTGCTCTTTAATGCTCCATGAAAAAGGAATGGATCTATCCACCCTTCTGTTTCATTATCTGTATAGGTAGCTGTTTCAATACCCTCATTGTTAATATATGGAAATATGTTTTTAAGTTCCGATCCTTTAATATTTTTTGTTCCTGCGTTGCATTCTTTATGATTTTCTAAAGCTTTGTATTGTTCTTCGGCTTTATCTGGGCCAAACATTAGTAAATAACCATTAGGCACCATGCTTGCAGTTGGGTTTGGATTTTTTTTTGTTTTTAGATTTTTTGGTAAGTTAAAAATGAATTCTCTTGCAAATTTACCTAATAAAATATTTTCTTTTTGAAAGAATTGCCTTCTAAAGCCGCCTAATGACAATGGAAATGATGCAATTTTGTATGTAGGATCTCTTTCGATAACTTTTACCTTTCTTCCTTCTTTAGACAAAAAATATGCTGTTGCAGTTCCAATTATTCCACCTCCAATTATTACGACATCATCCATATTTAATTTAAAATTAGTAAACTTGTATTTAGGATTAATGCATAAACTGTCCAAAGTAAATACGGAATCATTAGATTATAACTTAATTTACTTAGGGGCTTATATTTATTCATAAGAAACAAAATGAATAATATTATTATAATGATGTTCACTAATGCGACGAAAATATCATGCATCACAAAAAAAACAATACTCCAAGTAGTATTAAAAAAAATATGAATTAAATAAATAAACACTAACCCAATATCTTTAGTATTTTTATGCCAAGCTGACCAAATTGCGATAGTCATGAATAGATAAAGTGTTGTCCATACTGGAGCAAAAATCCAATCAGGTGGATTAAAGAAAGCTTTATTTAAAGTTGAGTACCATGGCTCTTTATAAGAAATTGTTGAAATTGCACCCACAAAAGACGCTGAATAAGTAATTAATCCAAGTATTATAAAAGATATAAATTTATTTTTTAACATTTTGATATATATATCACTTGATTATGAACGATAAAACTATTTGGATTACTGGAGGTAGCACAGGAATAGGTAGGGCTTTAGCTTTAAAGTTTGCAAATAATGGGTGGAATGTTGCAGTTTCTGCTAGAAGAGAGAATCTGTTGCGAGAACTAGAAAAATCTAATCAAAATATTTTTCCATACCCTTTAGATGTAACAAATAAGGAAAACTGCAGAGAGGTTTTTCATAATATTATTGCAAAATTTAAAAACATAGACATATCTTTTTTTTCTACCGGTACATGGGATCCTAAAAAAGAAAAAGATATAGATGTTGAACAGATTGAAAACGTGATGAAAGTAAATTTTTTTGGTACCTTAAATTGTATTAAAAGTGTAGAGGAATATTATAGAAAAAGAGGAAGTGGACATATTTCTATTGTATCATCCATTGCAGGTTATAGAGGACTACCAAATTCAACTGGATATGGTCCTTCTAAATCTGCATTAAATAATCTTGCTGAAAGCTTATATTTTGATTTTAAAAGATACGGAGTTAGAGTTTCATTAATTTCACCTGGATTTATTAAAACACCTATGACAGATAAAAATGATTTTAAAATGCCTTTCCTAAAAACGGTAGATTATGCGGCTGAAAAAATATTTGAAGGACTAACTAAAACTAATCAATTTGAGATACATTTCCCAAAACAACTAACTTTGATACTAAAATTTTTAAAAATATTACCTAATAGTTGGTATTTAAGTTTAGTTGGTAGACTTACAAAATATCAAAAACGCTAATCTTTCACAAACATAACAGTTAGTTCTGCAACTTTTATTCCAAATTTTGTCATTGTTGCTCTATTTATCGCTACTCTCTCATCTTGCATGAAAATCCAATCATCAAATGTAATTTTTAATTCTCTACCTTTTACTGGAACTAATAATACATATTCAAACTTAAATGTTGGACCATATGAGTAACCTTTTGCTGTTCCTACCACATCACCAGCTGTACCTTCATAATTATGGTCATCAATTTTTGTAATCTGCCACTGTCTATTTTGGATTTCTCCATCAGACCAATTAAATTTTTCGTCAAGAATTAACTGTTTTCCATCCCAATTACCATTGAGATCTGCAGAGAACTGTCTTGTAACCTTTCCTGATCTATTTTGCAAAATACCCCAGGCTTTGACATTACCTGATAAATATTCTTCGATTATTAATCTTGGTTTCTGATCTTTAAAATCCTCAGGTTTCATTGCTTGATTAGTTGAGCAACTTGTAATGAAAAGAGTGCATATTAGCAATAATAATTTTTTAATTTTCATTAATTTAGTTTTTATTCATCGAAAATTGAATTAAATCAATATTCTTAGCTTTAAAGCCAGCTTCACAATAAGACAAATAAAAATTCCACATTCTTCTAAATGTTTCATCAAATCCTTGTTTTGAAATAATATCCCATTTTTTTTGGAAATCATTTCTCCAAATTCTCAGGGTATTAGAATAATCCAAGCCATAAGAGTTACATTTGTCAAAACTTAAACCATTTTTATTTGAAAGTTTTAATATTTCCTTCTTACTAGGCAAAAAACCACCTGGAAATATATATTTTTGAATAAAATCTGTTTTCAACTTATATCTATCATATATTTTTTCATCTATAGTAATTGCTTGTATCGCGGCAATACCGTTTTGATGCAAGCTATCTTTAATTTTTTTAAAATAACCAGGTAGATAGTTTTGACCTACAGCTTCAATCATCTCAATAGAAGCTATGGAATTATATTTTTTATTTACGTCTCTATAATCTAACATTTTAATTTTTACTTTTTCATTTAATCCATTTTTATAAATTCTATTTTTAGCAAACTCGTATTGTTTTTTTGATATTGTTATACAGTCTAATTTTACATCATAATTCTTTCCAATGAATTCGCCAAAACCTCCCCATCCACATCCTATTTCTAAAATTTTATCTCCGCTTTTTGGTTTAAAAAGATTGGACAATTTTTTATATTTATTTAATTGAGCATTCTCTAAGTCATTTTGTTTATCTTCAAAAATAGCACTAGAGTATGTTAAAGTTTTATCTAGCCATAATGAGAAAAATTCATTTCCTAAATCGTAATGCTTAGCAATATTTTCTTTACTTTTTCTCTTTGTATTTTTAATAAAAAAACTTTTAAAATAATTAATTATAGGAAAATCTAATAAACCAGATATCTTATGTACTTTACCAATATTTTTTGCAGCAATTTCAATTAAATTAGTCAGATTATCTGTTTCAAAATCTCCTCGCATATAGGACTCTGCCAATCCAATGCTGCCTTTATTAATTATTTCAAAAGTTAAACCTGGTTTTATTAGTTTTAATGTTGCAGTTTTTTCTGATTTCTTTGAACCTAATAATTTAATACTGCCATCATAATTAATAAATTTGATGTTTCCATACGAAATATTTTTAAGTGAATTAAGAACAATTTTGTCGGAAATCTTTTTTAGATACATTATTTTTCAAAACTTACGTTATTTTTAATTTTTATAACTTTTTTAATAAACTTAATTCTTTTTACCCATAATCTTAATGCCTCAAAATGTATCGCTGAAATTATTTTAAATGTCATTAATGGGTGTTTTAAATAGGAAATTAAAAGATTTTTTGTATTTAACTCAATTTTTTCGCCATCTTGAGATGCAAATAATAACTTTCCCTCACAATCTCTTTGATCAATAATAACAGATAATTTATTTCCAGGTTTTAATATTTTAAAATTATAGGTTGAATTTAAATCCATGAAGGGTGAGACATGAAATTTTTTATCACAATGATTTTTTATTAAATTATTATCTTTAGTTTTAAAAATATAAGTATGCTGTTCACCAAATGTATTTTTAACTTCATACATTATAGCTATAAGGGACGAATATTTATCAAATACGAAAAAAATACTTAAAGGATTAAACACATAACCAAAAATTCTTGGATAACATAGTAAATTTACACTTTTAATTTCATTTCCAATACCAACTTCATTTAGCTTTTTTTGCACCCACAATTTTAAAGATGAACCGTCTCTTTCACCATGATCTATATCGTAAAAACTAATTAAATTAAATTTGTTATAAGAAAAAAAAGGAATTTTTTTTTGTACCTCGTCAATCTCATCAAGGTTAAGATAAAGAGAAAATACTTTGTATTTAAAAAAGTGCTCTTTCGGTTTGAATCTTTTATGTATTACACTTCCAATATATAAGCACGATTTATCTATCATTAAAACTTTTTATCATTTCTAATGAGGATTTTATTCCATCCTCGTGAAATCCGTAACCAAAATAACTACCACAAAATAATAAATTTTTTTTGTTTTGTATATTTTTTAGTCTATTTTGATTTTCTAAGGCCTCTTTATCATAATATGGATGAGTAAACTTAACTTTACTTATAATTTTTTTTTGATCAATTTTTAAAAATGGATTTAATGATAAAAATATATTTTTATTAGTTTTTAAATTTTGAAGCAAATTAAGCCAATAAGTAATTGAAGTTTCAGAAGTATTTTCTTTATTTACAGATGAATTCCATGATGACCATGCTTTTTTATTTTTAGGCATTAAAGACTCATCTGTATGAATTGTCGCAATATTATTCTTATATTTAAAATTAGCTAATATACTTTTTTCTTCTGGTGTTGGGTCTGTAATTAAGGATAAAGCTTCATCTGCATGTGTGGCAATTACAACTTTATCGTAATCAAAAAATTCGTTATTTCCTCCATAGTAAACTTTTACTCCATTTGAAAATCTAGATATTTTATTAATTCTATAATTTTTGTAATATTCACCACTAATAGTTTCTAGTATTTTTTTAACATAAGTTCTGCTTCTATTTTTAATCGTATACCACTGAGGCCTATTTTTTAAGTTGAACAAACCATGGTTTTGAAAAAATCTTAAAAAAAATTTTAAAGGCATTTGTTTTGCCTCATATGGTGGCATAGACCATATTGCAGAAACCATAGGAATAATATGATAATTTATAAAATACTTGGACATTTTCTCTCGTTTTAAAAAATCATCTAATGTTAAGTTCTCTTCTATATTTTCTAAATCATTACTCTTTTTATAGAATTTAATTATTTCAAAAAACATTTTAAAAAAATCAAAATTGAGTAAATTTTTTTTATTTGAAAAAATTCCAAGCAAGCCCTTACCACAATATTCTATATCTGTTTCTTTAACAGAAACTGAAAAGCTCATGTTGCTTTTCTCTATCTCTATACCGTTATCATTTAAAAATTTTACAAAATTAGGGTAGGTTTTAAAATTAAAAACAATAAAACCTATATCCACAGGAACATGATTGTTATCATCTTTAACATCAATGGTATATGAGTGGCCACCGAAATGATCCTCTTTTTCAAATAAATCAACTTTATTTTTTTTAGATAAATAGTGTGCTGCACTTAAACCAGATATGCCTGATCCGATTACAGCAATTCTCATTAATATTATGCTGCGTCTTCTTTAAATTCATCCATGGAAGGGCATGTGCAAAAAAGGTTTTTATCTCCATATACATTATCAACTCTTGCAACAGGTGGCCAAAATTTACTAGATCTCAAAAAGTTAGAAGGGTAAGCAGCCTCCTCCCTCGAATATTTATGTTCCCATTTGTTTGAAGCAAGTTCTAAATCTGTGTGTGGGGCATTTTTGATAGGATTGTCATTTTTATCGAAATCCCCACTTTTAATCTTGTCTATTTCCTCTTTGATTTTTATCAAGCAATCACAAAATCTATCAAGTTCTTGTAAACTTTCACTTTCTGTAGGTTCAATCATCATTGTACCAGGTACTGGCCAAGACATAGTTGGAGCATGAAAACCAAAATCGATTAATCTTTTTGCAATATCTTCCTCTGTTACACCGGTATCATTTTTAATTGATCTGATGTCTATAATACACTCATGAGCTACGTTTCCATTTGTACCTTTATAAAGAATTGGAAAATGATTTTTTAATTTGTGTGCAACGTAGTTAGCATTTAAAATTGCAATCTGAGTTGCTAATTTTAAACCCTCAGAACCCATCATTTTAATGTACATCCAAGATATAGATAAAATACTTGAACTTCCCCATGGTGCTGCGGAGACAGGACCTATACCAGTTGCAGGTCCACAATCTTTTATAACAGGATGTGAGGGCAAATATATTTCTAAATGTCTCTTACATGCTATTGGGCCCATACCTGGTCCACCACCTCCATGTGGAATACAAAAAGTTTTATGTAGATTTATATGACAAACATCCGGACCAAAATTTCCAGGTTTTGCTATCCCAACAAGAGCATTCAAGTTTGCACCATCCATATAAACTTGGCCACCATGTTTGTGTACTAGCTCACATATATCTGATATTTTTTCCTCGAAAACTCCATGTGTGGATGGGTATGTTACCATTAATGCACCTAAATTCTCAGAATGCGCCTCTACTTTTTTCTTTAGATCTTCAAAATCTACATTTCCTTGTTTATCACAGTTAACCACCACCACTTTCATTCCAACCATTTGTGCACTTGCTGGGTTGGTCCCGTGAGCAGAGCTAGGAATTAAACAAACATTTCTATTAGACTCTCCCCTTTCAAGATGATATTTGCGTATAACCATCAGTCCTGCATATTCTCCTTGAGCACCAGCATTTGGTTGTAGTGACACACCTGAAAAACCTGTAATAGATCTAAGCCAATTTTTTAGATCAGTAAAAAGAGTTCTAAAACCTTCCATTTGTTCAATAGGCACAAAAGGATGAGGCTCTGAAAATTCACGCCAAGTAATTGGTATCATTTCCGCTACAGCATTTAATTTCATTGTACACGAGCCTAATGCTATCATTGACCTATTAAGTGCAATATCTTTTTCCTCTAATCTCTTTAAATATCTTAGCATTTCAGTTTCAGAGTGATAGCTGTTGAATACTTGGTGATCTAAATAAGTTGACGTTCTTAGCAAGTTTTTAGGTAAATTTGGAAGATTTTCTGTCGGATTTTCTTTAATTGATTCTGCGCAATTAAATATTTTAAGTAGTTGATTTGCTCTATAAACATTTTTCTTTTCATCAAATGATACCGACAACATTTCAGAATTTACTTTTCTAATATTAACTTTCTGGGCCAAAGCATTATTAAAAATTTGATCTGTTTTGTCTTTTGTTATTATAGTTACTGTGTCAAAAAAATAGTCTGAATATAACTCATAGCCTGACTGTTTTAATTTATCTGCAAAATTTTTTGCTAATTGTGAAACTCTTTCAGAAATTGTTTTTATGCCTTTTGGGCCGTGATAAATTGCATACGCTGCTGATACAATTGCCAAAAGAGCTTGTGCTGTACAAATGTTACTTGTCGCCTTATCTCTTCGAATATGTTGCTCTCTTGTTTGTAAAGCTAATCTATAAGCTTTGTTCCCATGTCTATCGACTGAAACACCTACAATTCTTCCAGGCATAGATCTCTTGAATTCATCCTTCGTAGCAAAGAAAGCCGCGTGTGGACCCCCATAACCCATGGGTATTCCGAATCTTTGAGAACTTCCCACAGCTATATCAGCTCCTAACTCTGCTGGTGTTTTTAATTTTGCTAAAGATAATAAATCGCAGACTAAAATTGATTTACCGTTTCTTTTTTTAATTTTACTTATATTTTCGCTAGGGTCCTTAATATCTCCAAGTGTACCAGGATATTGAAGTATTCCACATATTATATCCTCTGAGATATTTGATAAGTCTTCGTCATTACCAATAACAACTTTAAGCCCTAAAGGCTCTGATCTGGTTTTAACAACTTCTATAGTTTGTGGATGACAATCATTTGATATAAACACAATTTTATTATCTTTTTTATCTAATCTATGACTTAACCCCATAGCTTCAGCAGCAGCCGTTCCTTCATCAAGTAATGATGCATTTGCAATATCCATTCCTGTAAAGTCTATTATCATTTGTTGAAAATTTAATAACATCTCTAATCTTCCTTGGGCCACCTCTGGTTGATAAGGAGTATAAGAAGTATACCATCCAGGATTTTCCAGTATATTTCTGACAATAACGTTTGGAGTATAAGTTCCATAGTAACCCATGCCTATAAAGTTTGAGTAAATTTGATTTTTTTTTGATATCGATTTTAATTTTCTTAAACCTTCATACTCAGAATTAGGATCTCCTATGCTTAACAAATCTTTAAACAAAATTTTACTTGGAACAGTATCTTCAATTAATTCATTTAAGGATTTATAACCAAGTTCTGATAACATAGTTTTTTCGTCTTTTTTGGACAAACCTATATGTCTCTTAATAAAATCTTTTTCTGAATTATGTAACATTAGTTAGTACTCTCTTTAGCAAATTTTTCATATTCTTCCCTACTCATTAAAGAATTTATCTCATTTAAATCTTTTACTTTTAGTTTAAAAAACCAAGCGTCTCCCTCAGGATCATTATTAATTTTAGAAGGATCATCAACGATTGACTGATTTGTATCAACAACTTCTCCACTTATTGGAGTATAAACATCGCTAGCTGCTTTTGTAGATTCTACTACACCTGCTGTTCCATCTTTAGTAACACTTGTTCCTTTTTCTGGAAGCTCTGCAAAAACAATATCTCCCAACAGTTCTGTTGCGTGTTTAGTAATTCCAATTGTAGCCACATCATCTTTAATAGTAACCCACTCATGTTCTTTAGAAAATTTAACTTCGGACATTTATATCTCCTTTGTAATAGTTTTTTTTATAAAACGGGAGCTTGCAAACACTCGCCGAAACTTTTTTTCCTCTTATTTCTAAAAATATTTTTGTATTTTCTTTTGTATATGTATTATTTACATAACCCATTGCAATAGGACTTTTTACACTCGGGCCAAAAGAACCACTAGTAATTTTTCCTATTTGATTATTATTTTCATCAAATATTTTTGTTGATTCTCGAGCTATAATTTTACCATCAGGTTTAATGCCAACTCTTAGTTTTGTGACACCTTCATTAATTTGTCTCTGAATTCGTTTTGCTCCTGGAAAATTACTGTTGATTCGATTTTTTGAAATTGCCCATTTTAAATTTGCTTCTAATGGACTAGTATTTTCGTCAATGTCATTACCGTATAAACACAACCCTGCTTCAAGCCTTAATGTATCTCTGGCACCAAGGCCTATAAGATTAGATCCTAAACTGATTAATGTCTCAACAAATTTAACCACATCATTATTATTTATCGAAATCTCAAAACCATCTTCTCCTGTGTATCCCGATCTTGTTACATAAATATTATTTGAATTAAATTTAAAATCTCCACCAAACATAAATTTTAGTTTATTTACACCTGGAATAATTTTTTCAATTAAATCTTTTGAATCAGGACCTTGTACGGCAACAAGAGATAGGTCTTTACTTAATGATATTTTAAAATCTTCACCTAATTTAGATTTGATTATTTCAAAATCTTTTTCTTTACATGCAGCATTAAGAATTATCATATATCCCTTAGAAATTTTTGTAATAATTAAATCGTCGTGAATTCCTGCATTTTCATTCATTAAAAACGAGTATTTACTCTGATTCACCGATAAATTTTTTAAGTCTGTTGGAAATATATCTTGAAGTTTGTCTGTTAATTTAACATCACCCGCAATAAATAATTGACCCATATGTGATACATCAAATATCCCTGACTTTTCTCTCGTTAGATTATGCTCAGCAATTATTCCATCTTTATATTGGATAGGCATTTCATAGCCAGCAAAAGATACAAATTTTGCATTAAATTTTTTGTGTAAATTGTATAAAGCTGTTTTATTCATAAATATTAACTCTTACCCCCTCTGTCTATGAGCCTGAGAGATTTACTCCGTCGGCGAGAAACATTCTCTTTCCAGAGTTAATATTTACGGTCCTTTTGCCTGAGAGTTTCCGGGGTGGTTGCTCCTTCGGCGCTACAATTAAGTAGTCTCTTCCGTTGAAAATCTTATAACATATTCTAATTTTTTTCACTAAGTTTATTTTGTATCTCTTCATTTTTTGTTCTTATAAATTGAAGAAAAACGGCAAATAATACGATTGATCCTCCCACAAAAACAATCAAAGGTGGTTGCTCGTTTATAACTATCCACGCCCAAAGAGGCCCTAATACTGCCTCAACTAACATAATAATGCCTACTGTTGCTGATGGTGTATTTCTTGCTCCAATCGTAATTAAAATAAATCCAAATCCTAATTGAAAAAAACCTGCCAGAAATCCGAGATATATATCATATGATGATATGGCTATTTTTCCTGCAATTACATATCCAATTACCATCGCAATAATACCAGCGTATAGTTGTAAAGGTACCATATCTATACTTGGATATTTTCTAATTATTATTATCAAAATTGCAAATGAGATTGGCATTACAAATGCAGCTATATTACCTGTCATTTGTCCGCCTGAGAGATCTGATCCTATCATTAAAATTATTCCAGATATGGCTAAAATTATTGATGCTAAAGTTATCTTTGAAATTTTTTCTTTTAAAAAGAAATATCCAAATATAGCTAAGAAAATAGTTTGAGTTTGAATAATGAAATTTGTATTAGCAACAGTAGTATTATACATTGCAAATACATAACCACAGAAACCTGAGGATAAAATAATGCCTCCAAAAATACCTGGAAATCCAGATTTTTTAAATGAAAGTAAAAAATTTTTTTTGTGTGTAAATATTAAAAAAATTGTTACTACAAAAATAAAAAACAAAGATCTCCAAAATAATATTTGCCATAAATTTGCTCCTTCAAAAGATTTTACTATTAGTCCACCGAAACTTAGACTAACAGCTCCTAGAAAAACTAATAATGGACCAGGTAAACTAAAAATATATCTCATATTTGATCTAGAATATTTTTGGTTTCCTCAGAATAAAGTTTAAATAATTTTTCAGCATTTATAATATCAATCATTTTAAACTTAATTTTTGACATTGGGGGTAATTGAACTATTTTATCATAGTCAGCACTTATGACTACACCAATTTTTGGATATCCACCTATTGTGCCATGATCAGAGAGCATTATTATAGGCTTACCATCTGGTGGAACTTGGATTACACCTTTTATTAGACCCTCAGATTTAATATTTTCACTTTTTATATTATTTAATTTATAACCATCTAATCTCATTCCCATTCTATCGGTTAAATTCGTAACTTGATATTGGCTTTCAAAAAAAGATTTTTGAGAATCCTTTGAAAAATAATCAAAGTTTGTTCCTTTAATAACTCTTATGAATTCAATTTTGCTATTTGAGTAATCAACACTTTTTTTAATAATAGGTTTTAGATTTTTATTTAATTGCAAAAGGTCATTTTCAACAATTTTATTTCCTTTATTTGGGCCCACCTTGGATCTCAAATGAGTGGAATAACTATTCCATTTTTTTTCTATTTTAAAACCTCCTGATATTGAAAAATATCCGTACATTGAATTATTTGTTGAAATAATATCGATCTCATCGTTATTATTTAAGTTAAAAGTTTTGTAGCATTCACCATTATAAATTTTAGAGTTCTTTTTAAATGTAAAATTTACATTACCTGTCACTACGCAATTTATGTTATTTTGTTTTATTTTAAGTTTTGGTCCTTGGAGTGCAAATTCAATAACTGCATCGTTTTGATCATTGCCAACCAATTTATTTGTAATTAGTAAATTTCTTGTATCCATAGCCCCACTAAATGGAATTCCTAGATGATAAAGGTTTGATCTTCCCCTATCTTGAAAAGTTGTGTTTAATCCTGATCTTATTACCTCTATACTCATTTTATTCCTTTATTTTATAAAATTCATTTTTAGTAATCTCATAAAATTGAACACTGTCACCAGGTTTAATTAAAATAGGGTCTTGGTCATTATTCTTATCAAATACTTTTACGGGTGTATTACCAATAATATTCCAGCCACCAGGGCTTTCATATGTATAAATGTTACAAAACTGTTCTGTTATCCCTACTGAACCTTTTGGTACTTTCACTCTAGGAGTTTTTAATCTTTCTAACCTAATATTTTTATTTGTATCTCCCAAAAAGGGCATTCCTGCTACAAACCCTGTCATGTAACAATAAAAATCTTTATTTAATATATGTTTGTAAACCTCTTTTATATTTAAATTTGTATTTTTTGAAACACGCTCTATATCTAAAGCAAATTCTTCATCGATACATATTGGAATTATTTTTCTCTTTGAAACTGTCTCATTAATTTTATCTGGTTTTAAATTAATTATTTTTTCAACTAATTCTTTATAATTAATGACGCTTAAATCAAATGTAATAATTAGTTTGTTATAAGATGGAGCCAAATTTGTTATTCCTTTTATATTTTTCGATGTCAAAGTTTTAAAATATTTTATAACTTCGTGATTAATATCTTTGTTTACCTCAGAACCAAAATCACAATAAATAGAAGAATCTCCAAGATTTGATATATTTTTAATCATATCGTGTTATATTTAGCATGTAGATATGGAAATTAACATCAATTGTGACTTAGGTGAAAAATCAAAGCATCACTCTAACAAAAATGATCCTGATTTATTAAATATTGTAAATACAGCAAGTATTGCATGCGGGTATCATGCTGGAGATGAAAGCACCATGAGAGAGGTTATAAGTATATCTATAAAAAATGGAGTGAGTTTTGGAGCACACCCGTCTTTTAAAGATCTTGAAAATTTCGGTCGAAAAAGAATGAATTTACCAGCAATCGAAATTAAAAAAATAATAAAGGATCAATTTTATATACTGCAAAAAATTGCAGATGAAAAAAACCAAAAAGTTACTCACATTAAACCGCATGGAGCTTTAAATAATATGGCATGTGAAGATATTGAGCTTTCCGATATAATCTCTGAGACAATTAATGAAATAGATAAAGAGCTTATTTATCTTGTTCCAACAGGATCAAAAATGGAGATTTCAGCAGTCAAACATGGTTTAAAAACAGCCTCTGAAATATTTGCAGATAGAAATTATTTGGATGATGGCAATTTAGTATCTAGAAAAGAAAAAAATGCAATTATAACAGATCCAGATGAGGCTAAAGAGCATGTTTTGTTTATGGTTAAAAATCAGGCGCTAAGATGTCTCAGTGGAAAGCAAATACCTTGTAAAATTGATTCGATTTGCATACATGGTGATACATTAAGTTCGTTAGAAATTGCTAGAACTGTTAAAAATAACTTACTTAATAATGGTTTTAGATTAAGACCTTTAAATAAAATGAAAAAATTTTTATGATAAAAAAAATATTGATAACTTTATTTTTTACTTTAACATTTGGAAACCTAACATTTGCAGCTGGTGGCGATGGCGGTTCGACCAAAAGCAATTATGATAAAGCCGTGAAATTAATTAAATCAGCAAAAAAATATGAAGCTGACGGAAAAACAAAAAAAGCAGATGACAGATATAAAAAAGCTTTTAAATTGCTGGTAAAATCGAATAAAGAAAAACCAGGTAAAGCAGATACCTTAAATTACTTAGGGTTTACGTCTCGAAAATTAGGTGATTTCGAAAATGCAGAAATATATTATACCAAAGGTTTAGAAATTAGTCCCTATCATATCAGGATTAATCAATATATGGGGGAGTTATATGTATCAACAAACCAAATTGATAAAGCAAAAGAAAGGTTAGCAGTTTTAGATGGCTGCGATTGTAAAGAATATATATTGCTTAAAGATATTATAGATGGAAAATCAAAATCTAAATATTAAGTGAAATATTGAAAAATTAAAAAATTCTATTATTATTAATTAAATTGATTGAACAAGCTCTTATACTTTTACAGATAACTTTTATTGACATAATTCTAGCTGCTGATAATGCAATAATAATTGGTTTAATAGCTGCAAACTTCATTCCAAAATATAGAAAGCAAATTATATTATGGGGTGTTGCTGGAGCATTAGTATTTAAAGTGTTGTTTGCTATATTTGCAACCTATTTATATAAATATTATTTTATTAAAATTCTTGGAGGTTTAGCATTAATTTGGATAGTTAATGATCTCAGAAAAGACTTATTAGAAATAAAAAAAGTAAAAACTACTAAAAAAAAGTCTCAAGAGCCTGTGTATACTTCATACGTACAAAGCATTTATAAAGTATTATTTGCAGATATTACAATAAGTTTTGATAATGTTATTGGTGTAGTTGGGGCAGCCAAAGGTAATATTGGATTGATGATTTATGGTTTAGTGTTATCAGTGATATTAACTGGAGCTGGAGCAACATATTTAGCAAATTATATCCAGAAACATATTTGGATAGCTTACATAGGATTGGCTTTTATTTTGTTAGTTGCTATTCAATTAATTATTGGTGGATTAGTAGATCTTGAAATTTTACAAATAAATGATCAATTCAAAAAATACTTTTAATAAGAGTGCTTATTTGTAGGATATTTTTTAAGTTTTACCTCATTTTTAAATTTTTTTATCGCTCTTTCAATAACTTTTCTAATATTTGTATATTTTTTAATAAACTTAGTTTTAGAGTCAGTTAAACCTATTAAGTCGTCTGTGACTAGTATTTGTCCATCACAATTTATTGATGAGCCTATTCCAATTGTTGGAATTTTTATTTCATTCGTAATTTTTTTTGCTAAAGACTTTTCAATACATTCAAGGACTATCGCGAATACACCTAATTTTTCTAAAAGTTTAGCATCTTTTAATATCTTGATTCTTTCTCTATCTGTTTTACCTTTTGATTTGAATTTTCCTCTTACAGATTGAGGCATAATACCTAAGTGTCCAAGTACAGGTATTTTATTTTTTATAAGGTGCTCAACTATTTCTTTAATTTTTGATCCTCCCTCAAGTTTAATTGCTTCTGTTTTTGTTTTTTTAATAACTTTTCTAGCATTTTCTAATGCTAATTTTTTTGATTTATAAGTGTTGTAGGGCATATCAAAAACCATTAAACTTTTACTAACACCCATCTTTACACTTTTGGCATGTTCAATCATAGTATCTAATGAAATTTTTCTTGTGGTATTATAATTATAAAGTACTGATGCAACCGAATCACCAACTAATGTTATATCAACAAATTTATCTACAATTTGTGCAATATTTTTTGAATAAGCTGTAAGAGATATTATTTTTGAATTATTTTTTTTGCTTATAATATTTTTTATTTTATCATTCATTTTAAAAATTACTCAAGCTCAATCGTACTTGGTGGTTTTGATGTTATATCATATACAACTCTATTGATACCTTTGATATTATTGATAATTTGATTTGATACATCTTGCATAAATTCTTTTTTAAAATTAAAGAAATCAGCTGTCATACCATCTTCTGATGTTATGGCTCTCAATAAACAAATATATTCATAAGTTCTGTTATCCCCCATTACACCCACTGTTTTGACTGGCAGTAATGCAGCATAAGCCTGCCAAATTTTATGGTAAATTTTATATTTAAATAAACTTTTTATAAAAATATCATCTGCCTCTTTTAAAATATTAATTTTATAATCATCAATTTCTCCAGGTATTCTAATTGCTAAACCTGGACCAGGAAATGGATGTCTATTTAAAATTTCATTATTCAATTTCAATTCTTTTCCCAATTTTCTTACCTCATCTTTAAATAAATACTTAACTGGCTCAACTAATTTTAATTTCATTTGTTTAGGTAAACCTCCAACATTATGATGAGATTTAATTTTTGAAGTTTGACTTCCAGTCACAGACTTACTCTCTATTAAATCGGGATATAGTGTTCCCTGAGCTAAAAATTTTGCTTTATAAATTTTTTTTGAATACTTTTCAAATATTTTTATAAATAAATTTCCAATTATTTTTCTTTTTTTTTCTGGATCACTTATATTTTTTAATTTTTTAATAAATTTATCTTTTGCATTAATATAAATTAATTTAATTTTTAATCTTTTTTTAAAAGTTTCTATAACTTGTGTTTCTTCATTTTTACGCAATAAACCTGTGTTCACGAATATACATGTTAAATTTTTTCCTATTGCATTATGAATTATTTTTGCAACTACACTACTATCAACTCCGCCTGATAGAGCGCATATAACTTTTGAGCTTCCTACCTGTTCTCTAATCTCTTTAATTATTTTATCTTTTTGTTTTTTGGGCGACCAATTTTTTTTTGATTTACATATATTAAATATAAAATTTTTTATTAACTTTTTACCATTTTTTGTATGCGTCACCTCTGGATGAAATTGAATACCATAAAATTTTTTAATATTATTTTGTATTACGCAATACTTCGAGTTATTTGTCGAAGCAACCACATTAAAATTTTTCGGAACTTTAGTGACTTGATCTGAATGACTCATCCATACTTTGCTAAAACCATTTTTAGAAAAGAAATTATTTGTTAGAGGGCTATTCCTTATTTTTATTAATTTAGCCAAACCAAACTCTCTATATTTTGATTGTTTTACTTTTCCACCTAATTCTTTTGAAATAATCTGGTGTCCAAAACATATCCCTAAAATTGGGACTCCTTGATTTAAAATTTTTTCATCAAAGCTAACTTTTTTTGTTTGATAAACGTTTAAAGGTCCCCCTGATAAAATAAATCCTAATATATCTTTAGATTTAAAATTTATTTTTTTTTTATGACTTATTATTTCCGAATAAACACCAAGTTCACGAACTCTTCTGGCTATCAACTGAGTAAATTGTGAGCCAAAGTCTATAATAATTATCTTTTTAAGACTCATTTGAGCTATCGAAATTTTTTAACCTCTCTTGAATAGAAGTAATTTTATCGCACAATTTATCGCATATTTTTTCAAAATCTGATTTCAATTCTTTTACTTTTGAAAAGTTTGATTTAGTTAATTCTATATCCATTTTCATATACATTGCTTCTTCATTACTTGGATCAATTAACAATGTAGAATTTAAATTTTTTTCTGTTTCTTTCTCATTTTCCTCTATTTTATAAATTTTAGCTAAATACAGATATGAATTAGAATCTTTTGGATTAAAAACTAGATTTTTTTGAAATAAAAATTTTGCTTTATCAAATTTTTCCTCTTTAAAAAAATTTTGAGCATCCTTAAAAAAATTCTCTTGAGCAAAAGAATTACTACAAAATGAAATGAAAATTAATATTAAAAGTTTATTTTTTAATTTCATCAATGTTATGTACCATACTTTCATAAAATCCTGCTTTTGTAATTTTAACAAATTTTGGATTTTGACTTAAAATTTTTATTTTTTTTGCCCCAAGGTATCCCATTGAAGATTTTAATCCACCTATCAATTGATAAAATATTTTATCTACTTTACCTTTATATTTTACAAATCCCTCAACTCCTTCTGGAACATACTTTGATTTATCCTTTTGTTTTGATTGATAGTATCTATCCGCCGAACCTCTATTCATGGCACCAATAGATCCCATGCCTCTAAAGCTTTTAAACCATTTACCGCCTCTTTTTGTTACTTTTCCTGGCGCCTCATCTGTTCCAGCAAATAATGAGCCTATCATTACCGCATCTGCGCCTGCTGCAAGAGCTTTTGCTATATCTCCAGAAAATTTTATTCCACCATCAGCTATGATACTTACTTTCTTATTTTTGATCCCGTTTCTTACATTTAAAATTGCACTAAGTTGCGGTACCCCAATACCGGCAACTAATCTTGTAGTACAAATTGAACCTGGACCAATACCAACCTTTATTACATCTACTCCTAATTTAATTAAAAACTTAGCTGCGTCTGCAGTAGCAACATTTCCTGCACAAAGTGACACTGATTTTGGTTTAATTTTCTTAATTTTTTTAATTATCTCACCTACTTTTTTAGTGTGACCATGTGCGGTGTCTACTACAATTAAATCAGTTTTACATTTTAAAATCTCTTTGGCTCTTTCGAATTCGTTAATTCCTGCACCAACTGCTGCCCCAACTTTTAATTTCAATGATTTTACCTTTTTTATCTCGATAACTTGTTTTTTTATTGGTAAATTTCTATGGATAACTCCAATCCCTCCAGCTTTTGCAATCGCTATTGCCATTTTTGCCTCTGTAACAGTATCCATGGCAGAAGTTATTAAAGGTATTTTAAGTTGTAATTTTTCAGTAAGGGATGTTTCTGTTTGTACATCTGACGGTAAGACCGAAGAGTATTTAGGTACGAGCGTTACATCATCGAATGTGAGTGCTTCTTTTATAGGGTCCATGTCCTTATATATACGATTCTATATAAATTAAAAGGCTTATGATCTCAAAAATTTTGATATTAAAAAAGTTTCTTTAGAGTCTTTTCTGCTAGACGGTGGTTTAAAAACGCTAGTTTCTTTAAAGTATTTTTTAGATTTAGATATTATTTCATTAAATGAGGATCCCATAAATATTTTTGTGACAAATTGACCATTTTTTTTTAACATACCCTTTGCAAATTCAATAGACTCAATGGCTAATTGTCCAGTAACAATTGCATCTAGATTTTTGTTCCCCGTAGTATTTACAGCCATATCTGAAATTACTAAATCTATTTTGGTGTTAAAAAAGGACCTAATTTTTTGTTTATAAATATCATCAGTAAAATCTCCTTTCATTAATTTAACATTTTTAATTTCTTCAATTTCAATAAGATCTATTGTTAATAATTTAGCATTTTTCAGTGTTGAAGATAGATATTGAGACCAACTTCCTGGGGCTCCTCCAAGGTCCACTATTAACTGACCATTTCTTAATATTTTAAATTTATCGTTTATTTCTTTAAGTTTATAAACTGCCCTAGACCTGTATCCTTCGATTTTAGATTGTCTAACATAAATATCTCTTCTTTGCTTATTAATCCAATTTTTTGATATCTTATTTTTTTTCAATTGGGTAGAAACCTTAAACTTTTTGACAATGTATTATTTGAAATAGATTGAATGTTTATTTTAACACTTTTATCTATTCTCATATCTTTATTTTTTTCCCAAATGCCAGCTGCTAAATGCATTATACCAATTTTATTATTTGGCAAATAAGGTTCTACAAAGTAATTACTATTTTCATCAAACTTAGGTAGCAAATTACTTGCGATCCAATTGCAATTTAATGGTAAAAACTCAGTATTAACACCATCGACATAAACACTTAAATTTATAGCAAGACCTTCCGATCCAAAAATTTTACCCGCACTAAGAGTTTTTTTCAGATTTTTTTGCCATATGTCCCAGCAGGGTGAATTTTTTTCTAATGAAAATGTTCCAATATTTATGTGAGGAGCAAATGCGAGCTTTCTTGCGTCATTTAAATTTATGTTCGAACTTAATGCATGTTTAAAATTTTGAGATTTTATTTGAGCAAATTTTCCAAATATCCACTTTACTTTAGAGGTTATTTTATAACCAGGACCTATTGTTTGTGTAATGCCTAGCTTTCCACTATCACAAGCTTTAAAATATAATTCCACACAATTCCAATCTTGAACCCATGCATCACAATCAATCCATAAATATTTTTTATAATCTGGAAAGTATCTTGGTAAAAAAGCTCTTGAAATTTGACTTTTTAACCATTCTTTTCCTCTCACTTTATAATCTGGTACTTTAATATCCCATTCAGCTTTTTTGATACTTTTTACTCTCCCAGATAGTTTGCTCAATTCGTTATCTGATAGACCAGCATCTAAAACACAAATATCGACATTTGAGCTTTCTTTAAATCTTGTAATAGAGTCTACAAGCTCTATTAACATTTCGAAGTAAGTAGAGTCTGCTAAAGTTACTACTGCTTTATTATTCATCACAATATATCTTCGTGATCATCAATATCACCTGATTGGGTTGTAAATTTATTTCTCACTTTCATAAAATGTACAGAACTAATTGGAATCATTAAAAGATATATAAGACCTGAAATAACTATTGTATTAAATGTATACAGAAGCAATAGTACAAAATAAATCACTACACCAAATATTAAAAATATACTCATACTTCTAGGTACAATTATTTTTTTGAAAGAGTAAGTTGGTAATTTACTAATTAATAATATTGATATCGTTATAAAAAATATTGGTACTACTAAATCATAATTAATGTTTATTAGTGTAAGTTCACTGAAACTAAAAAATAAAGGCATAAGAACTAATATTCCACCAGCAGGAGAGGGAATTCCTTCAAAAAAATTAGCTTTCCAAAATGGTTCCTCAGACGAGTTAACATTAAATCTTGCCAGTCTTAGTGCAACTGCAACAACGTATATTAAACATATAAACCAACCTATTCTTCCAAGCTCATTTAATTTCCAGAAATACATTATAAAAGCTGGAGCAACTCCAAAACTAATTACGTCAGTTAAGGAATCTAATTCTTTGCCCACCTTTGAAGTACCTTTGATTAATCTTGCAATTCTTCCATCTAAGCCATCAATTATACCTGCAACAATTATTGCGATTACTGAAAATTGAAAATTTCCATCAAATGCAAATTTGATAGAAGATAGACCAATGCAAACACCAACTAAAGTAAATATATTAGGCAATATAACTCTAGAATTTTTTGCAGAAACAATTTTAAATTTTCTTTTAGGTTCCATTATTTTTTTGCAATTAGTGTTTCGCCGGCAATAGTTTTTTGGTCAACTTTGACTAATGGTTTATAATTTTCAAAATATAAGTCTGCCCTACTTCCAAACCTTATCATGCCTATTCTGTCTCCTTGTTGTAGATCAGTATCTTCATTAGTTTCACAAACAATCCGTCTAGCAATAAGTCCTGCTATTTGTACAACAACTATATCTTCACCTTTTGTATTAGTTATTTTATAATAATTTCTCTCATTATCCTCGCTCGCTTTATCTAGAGAAGCGTTAAAAAATTTTCCAGGTTTATATAATATTTGCGAAACCTTCCCTGTGCATGGTGTTCTGTTCACATGACAATCAAATACATTCATAAAAACGCTCACTTTTGTAAAAGTTTTGTTTTCTAAATTTAGTTCCTTAGGTCCATTTGTTTCTTTAACTTGTAAAACTACACCATCTGCTGGACTAACAAGATAATCCTCGTCGTTAATGGGTTGTCTCTCTGGGTCTCTAAAAAAATAATAACACCAAATAGTTAGAACTAATCCAATTAGTCCTAAAAAGTTATTTATAAAATAGAATATTAATGTTATTACGCCAAAAATAACTAAAAATTTATAACCCTCGTTGTGAACCTTTGGAAAAACTTTATCTATCATAATCCTTCATTTGCTAATTTGTGGTTAATATGTATATAAAACTCTATAATTCAATTAATAAGATATATAAATAAATATGGCTAAAATTAAGGTAAAAAACCCTATTGTAGAGCTAGATGGTGATGAAATGACCAGAGTTATTTGGGAATTTATAAAAAATAAACTAATCAAGCCCTATTTGGAGCTGGATATAAAATATTATGACTTAGGCATAAAGAGTAGAGACGAGACCTCTGACCAAATTACAATTGATTGTGCGAATGCAATTAAAAAATACAATGTAGGAATAAAATGCGCAACTATCACACCTGATGAAGGTAGAGTTGAAGAATTCAAACTAAAAAAAATGTGGAGGTCTCCTAATGGAACAATAAGAAATATCCTTGGAGGAACAGTTTTCAGAGAACCAATATTATGTAAAAATATTCCAAAATTAGTACCAAGCTGGGAAAACCCAATTTGTATTGGGAGACATGCTTTTGGAGATCAATATAGAGCAACAGATTTCCAAGTTCCGGGTAAAGGAAAATTAGAGATTAAATGGACATCTGAGGACGGAAAAGAAAAAAAAGAATTTGAAGTATTTAATTTTCCAGGTCCAGGAGTTGCGATGTCGATGTATAATTTAGATCAATCTATAAAAGATTTCGCAAGAGCATGTATGAATTATGGATTGAACAGAAGATGGCCAGTTTTTCTGTCTACAAAAAATACAATTTTAAAAAAATATGATGGAAGATTTAAAGATATTTTCCAAGAAGTTTATGAAAATGAATTCATAGATAAATTTAAAGAGAGAGGCATTACATACGAACACAGATTAATAGATGACATGGTAGCATGTGCTATGAAATGGAACGGGAATTATATTTGGGCTTGTAAAAATTATGATGGCGATGTTCAATCAGATACGGTTGCCCAAGGATTTGGTTCATTAGGATTAATGTCTAGTGTTTTAATGAGCCCGGATGGTAAAACTATTGAAGCAGAGGCAGCTCATGGAACTGTCACTAGACATTATAGAATGCATCAACAAGGAAAAGAAACCTCAACAAATCCTATTGCATCAATTTTTGCGTGGGCCAGAGGTTTATATCACCGAGCAAAACTTGATGAAAACGAGGATTTAAAAAAATTTGTTAAAAATCTGGAAAAAACCTGCATTGAAACGGTCGAGAGTGGATCAATGACAAAAGATTTAGCTATATTAGTTGGATCAGATACGAAATTTTTAACAACTAATCAATTTTTAGACGTAATAGATAGCAATCTTAAAAAAAGATTAGATCAAAACTTTTAATTTTTCAAAAGCTTCATCAATTTTATTTTCTAATACACCACCTGCTTGAGCAAAATCTGGTCTACCACCTCCACCTTTGCCACCAATTACTTCTGATCCAAGTTTTGCAAATTTTACAGCATCGTATTTTGAGGTTAGTTTTTTTGTAACTCCCACTGCAAGCCCCACTTTGCCATCTTTATTCGCAAAAATAATTATCAATCCCTCTCCTATTTCTTTTTTTCCGTTGTCAACTAATCCTCTTAATTCTTTAGGAGGTAAGTCAGAAATTTTTTGAAATCTTACTTTAATATTATTAATGGTTTCATCTTTTATTATATTTTTTGATTTATCATTTAGAATTTTACCAATTGACAATTTCTCTAGTTGTCTTGTTAAATCTTTAATTAAGTCTTTTGGATTTTTGTTTTCTAAATTTGGCTTTCCACCAAAAGACGTTATATCTTTAGTTAACATTTCTATTGTCTTCTCATCTTTTTGAGCTGATAAATTTGATTGTTTTTCTTTATCTTTTAAGAAGTCCTCTAATTGTTTATCCCTTAAAGCCTCAATTCTTCTAACGCCTGCAGCAATCGATGACTGGCTAATAACCTTCAATTTTCCAACATCTCCAGTATTTTTAACGTGAGTTCCGCCACATAATTCAGTTGAAAAATATTTATTACCTTCATCTCCCATAAAAACCACTCTTACTTCATCACCATATTTCTCTCCAAATAAGGCTAATGCTCCATGTTCTATGCCCTCTTCAGGTGTCATAATTCTAGTTATTACGTCCGATTTTTTATTAACTATCTCGTTTGCTATTTCCTCAATTTTCAGCATTTCGTCATTGGATATCGGTTTCATATGGCTAAAATCGAAACGTAATCTGTCCGGAGCAACTAGGGACCCTTTCTGCATAACGTGTTTTCCAAGAGTTCTTCTTAAAGACTCATGTAAAAGGTGAGTTGCAGAATGATAAGCTTTAATATTTTCTCTTCTCGCGCTATCTATTTTTAATTCCACACTTTCCCCAACCTTCAAGCTTCCTCCATCCATTACTCCATAATGCACAAATAGATTTCCTAATTTTTTTTGAACATCATTGACTGTAAATGAATTATTACCTGAATTTATTTTTCCAATATCTCCTAATTGACCACCAGATTCACCGTAGAAAGGTGTTTGGTTTACAACAATCATTCCTTTCTCACCAGTTTTTAAACTATCAACTTCTTTATTATTTTTGATAAGTTTTAAAATAACTCCCTCTGATTGAATTTTTTCATAACCTAGAAATTCAGTTGCTCCGACTTTATCTTTTATATCAAACCAAATCTCATCAACAGCAGCGTCACCAGAACCTTTCCAATTTTTTTTTGCAAGTTCCTTACTTTCTTGCATAAGACTTTGAAACTTATCGTTATCAATTTTTAAAGATTTATTTTTAAGAATATCTTCTGTTAAATCTAATGGAAAACCATAGGTATCGTATAATTTAAATGCTACTTCACCCGGTAAGACTTTATCTATCTTGGAGATCTCCTCATCTAAAATTTTCATGCCTCTTTCGAGTAAAACTAAAAATTTTTCTTCTTCCATTTTTAAAGTTTCTTTAATTAATGATTGAGCTCTATCTAATTCAGGATAACTATTTGACATTTCATTTAATAGACTTTTAAAAATATTGTGAAAGACTGGATCTTTCGAGCCTAACAAATGAGAGTGTCTCATACCTCTTCTCATAATTCTTCTTAGAACATAGCCTCTCCCTTCATTAGATGGTAATACTCCTTCAGCTAATAAAAATGAGCTCGCTCTTAGATGGTCTGCAATCACACGAAAACTTGCGATGTTATTTTCATCAGCTTTTACTTTTACGGTATCTGATATCGATTCAATTAATTTTTTAAAATGATCACTTTTATAATTATCATGCGTACCTTGTAATAAAGCAGTAATTCTCTCTAAACCCATTCCAGTATCAACAGAGGGTTTTGGTAAATTAATTCTTTTGTCTTTTGAAATTTGTTCAAATTGCATGAAAACCAAATTCCAGATCTCTATATATCTATCTCCATCTTGGTCTTTGGTGCCAGGCAAACCACCAGACAATTGATCTCCGTGATCGTAAAAAATCTCTGAACAAGGTCCACATGGACCTGTTTCGCCCATGGACCAAAAGTTATCTGAAGTAGAAATCTTTATTATTCTATCTTCTCCAAAACCAGAAATTTTCTTCCATAAATTGAAGGCCTCATCATCCTCGTTGAATACTGTAAAATAAAGCTTATTTTTATCAATTCCGAAATCTTTGGTAATTAAATTCCACGCTAATTCAATCGCACGCTCTTTAAAGTAGTCTCCAAAAGAAAAATTGCCTAACATTTCAAAAAAAGTATGGTGTCTTGGAGTATAACCTACATTTTCTAAGTCATTATGCTTACCCCCTGCTCTTACACATTTTTGCGAGGTGGTAGCTCTTTGATAATTTCTTTTTTCTAGTCCTGTAAACACATTTTTAAATTGAACCATTCCTGAGTTAGCAAACATTAATGTAGGATCATTATTCGGTACTAAATTACTTGATCCTACTATTTCGTGACCATTTTTTTTAAAATATTCAAGAAATGTTTTTCTTATATCGTTTAAGGTATTATTTGGCATTTTATTTAAAATACCGTTTTTTTAGTGTAAGTAAATTCTAATTAAAAAAAAAGGCGCCTTAATAAGGCGCCCTTTTTGATGCTAAAAGATTTATGCTAATTCTTTTTTGAAGGAACTTCTTCAGTTGCAGCTTCTGCTATCTCTACTTTTTCCTTTTCTATAGGATTTCCCTCTATTTTCTTGGAAATTAAGCCAGCTTTCTCTCTAATTGCCATCTCAATTTCAGCAGCTGCTTTAGGATTTTGTTCTAGGTAAAGTTTTGCATTTTCTTTACCTTGACCAATTTTTTCACCTTTATATGCGTACCAAGCTCCTGATTTTTCAACTATATCTGCTTTAGCACCAAGATCAATTAACTCGCCCGTTTTACTAATTCCTTTTCCATACATTAGATCAAACTCAACTACTTTAAATGGTGGAGCAACTTTATTTTTAACTACTTTCACTCTTGTGCTATTTCCTATAATTTGTTCTTTATCTTTGATTGCACCAATTCTTCTTATATCCATTCTAACTGATGAATAAAATTTAAGTGAATTACCACCTGATGTAGTTTCTGGACTACCAAACATTACACCAATTTTCATCCTGATTTGGTTAATGAAAATAACCATTGTATTAGTTCTTGAAATAGAACCTGTTAATTTTCTTAATGCTTGTGACATTAACCTTGCTTGAAGACCCACATGATGATCTCCCATATCGCCTTCAATTTCAGCTCTAGGCGTTAATGCTGCAACTGAATCCACAACTAAAACTGATAGTGAGCCAGATTTGATTAATGTATCAGTAATCTCTAAAGCTTGTTCACCAGTATCTGGCTGAGAAATTAATAAGGAGTCTGTATCAACACCTAATTTCTTTGCATATACTGGGTCTAAAGCATGCTCAGCATCTATAAATGCGCATGTCCCACCAGCTTTTTGTGCTTCGGCTAAAACTTGTAAAGCCAATGTTGTTTTTCCAGAAGACTCTGGTCCATAAATTTCAATAATTCTTCCTTTGGGAAGACCACCTATTCCAAGAGCAAGGTCTAAGCTTAATGATCCTGTTGAAATTGATTCAACATCCATAGCCTTTTGTTGACCAAGCTTCATCACTGAACCTTTACCAAAGGTATCAGTTATTTGGTTTATCGCTGCGTCTAGCGCTTTGTTTTTTTCTTTATTTTCCAAATCTTTATCTTTTGCGGATTTCACCA
>CACNFY010000009.1 GCA_902619925.1 uncultured Pelagibacteraceae bacterium | reverse complement strand
TCTTTGGTATTGCAACAGTCTTATTTAGCTTAATTTTTACAGGTTATATTTACAGTGTTCCACCTGAACAAGATACTAAATATTTATTAAAACCTAATCTGCTTTGGATAAATACTTTTATACTTTTTATAATTTCCTTTTACTTTAACAAAGTAACTAATGAATTAAAAAAATCTGAAGTAACAAATGTAAAAAAAAATTTATTAGTTATAGGAGGTCTGAGTTATCTTTTTCTATTTGGACAAGTGGCTTTTTGGATTCAGTTGATGAAAAGTGGAAACTATGTTCAAACAAATAATTATTTTTCCTCATTTTATATTTTTACAGCTCTTCACGGACTGCATTTACTTGGCGGACTTTTATTTTGGGGGAAAGTTGCCTCGAGAGTTTTAAAAACTAAAAGCGAAAAAATTTTAGACGAAGAAAAAAATATATCCGCTCTTTCAATGTACTGGACATTCCTTCTTGTAGTATGGTTAGCTTTTTTTCTTATGATCTATGTTTTCAATGATGCATTCATAGAATGGTGTAAGACTCTGGTCGCTTAAAGAAATAAAACTAGTATTGAACCAACTAAAGCAACTACTAAAAGCAATATATTTACTGACTTAAGATATCTCTTAGTTTCAGGCTTTACTCCGTCTTTTTTAAAAGCCCCCGCACCGAATGAGATGACAATATAAAATAATAAAACAAGAGCTAAAATAGCGATAAGTATTCCGAATTTTCCTAACATTTTTAGCTTTATATAGGGTAATTATAATCATTTGAAAGACATTTTGTCATAGGTTTTTATTAAATTTCTCTTATATAAAAATTCTTATGCACGCAGGTATTATATTCTTTTTGGTAATTTTGGGTTCAGTTTTATTCCATATTTTTACCCCATGGTATTGGACAGATATTGCTTCTAATTGGCAAGGTATGGACGATACTATTACTTTAACATTCTGGGTAGGAGGGGGAGTATTCGTAGCTGTCTGTTTGTTTATGGTTTACTGTGTTTTTCGATATTCATACAAAGAAGGAAGAAAGGCAGAATATAAACCTGAGGATAAAAAATTAGAAAAAATTTTAACTTGGGCAACAACATTGGGTGTTGCTGCTTTACTTGCACCTGGTTTAATAATTTGGAATCAATATGTTAATGTGCCAAAGAATGCTCTAGAAGTTGATGTCATGGCATGGCAATGGGGATGGCAATATAGATTACCTGGTGAAGATGGAAAACTTGGAACAACTAAAGTTACAAATATTAATGATGAAAATCCTTTTGGAATTAATGTAGATGATCCGTTTGGTAGAGACGATATACTTGTTCAGAGTGATTATATCAATTTAGAAAACAATAAGCCTGTGAAAATTTTATTGAGATCAGTCGATGTATTACACAATTGGTATGTTCCACAATTTAGATCTAAAATGGATGCAGTACCAGGAATTGTAACTTTTTACTGGTTTGAACCAAACAAAGTTGGTGAGTATGAGGTTTTATGTGCTGAGTATTGTGGAGTAGGACATTATGCTATGAGAGGTGGAGTAGAAGTTCAAAACACTGAGGATTATAATAAATGGTTATCTGAACAAGAGACCTTCCAGGATTTGATAGCAAAGCAAGAAAAACTTGAATTTGAAAATAAAAAAATAGTAAAGAATAATAATTTCATTTTAAACAAAGATATATATAAAGAGGAATAATTTATGTCGGACGAATACGAAAATAAATCGAGTTATCAAGCACAGTCTTCTGAAACAATTTCAGGAACCGGCTCAGGAGTTTCACCAGATATGGACTATGTAAGGCCAGCAGAAAATCCAGAGCAGGATTTGTATCATGCACATAGTTTTATTGAGAAGTGGGTATTTTGCCAAGATGCAAAAGTGATAGGAGTACAGTATTTTTTAACAGCAGTCTTTACAGGTGTTGTGGGTTTAATTTTATCATGGTTGATGAGGTTACAATTAGGTTTTCCTGGTTTAGCAGGTTTTATAACTGCTGAACATTATTATCAATTCGTAACTATGCACGGAATGATAATGGTTGTCTATTTTTTAACAGCATTATTCCTTGGAGGATTTGGAAATTATTTAATTCCTTTAATGGTTGGTGCAAGAGATATGGTTTTTCCATATGTGAACATGTTAAGTTTTTGGATGTTCTTTGTAGCTGTAGCAGTTTTGATGGCTAGCTTTTTTGTTCCAGGAGGACCAACTGGTGCGGGATGGACGTTATATCCTCCTCAAACTATTTTAGAAGGAACTCCGGGTCATGGTTGGGGAATTTTATTAATGTTAATTTCTTTATCTCTTTTTGTAATTGGTTTTACGATGGGAGGTTTGAATTATATGATTACTATTCTTCAAGCAAGAACTAGAGGCATGACACTTATGAGAATGCCATTAACTGTATGGGGTATATTTACTGCTACAGTCTTAGCGATGTTAGCGTTTCCTGCACTTTTAGTTAGTTCTATTATGATGACATTAGATAAGCTTTTGGGAACGAGTTTCTTTATGCCAACTATATTAAAAGCTGGTGAAGTTTTAGAGTATGGCGGTGGAAGCCCTATTTTATTTCAACATTTATTCTGGTTCTTTGGACACCCTGAGGTTTATATTGTTGCTCTTCCAGCATTTGGTATTGTTTCAGACTTAATTTCAGTTCATGCAAGAAAAAATATTTTTGGTTATAGGATGATGGTATGGGCGATAGTTGGTATCGGTGCACTTAGTTTCTTCGTATGGGCTCACCATATGTATGTAAGTGGAATGAACCCATGGTTTGGTTTCTTTTTTGCATCAACAACTTTAATTATCGCTGTTCCAACAGCGATGAAAGTTTACAACTGGATTCTAACTTTGTGGAGAGGTAATATAAGAATTAATACTGTTATGCTATGGTGTTTAGGTTTTATTGTAACTTTTGTAAATGGCGGTATAACAGGTATATTTTTAGGAAATGTTTCAGTTGATGTTCCTTTGTCTGATACTTATTTCGTTGTAGCTCACTTTCATATGGTTATGGGAATAGCTCCTTTAATGGTTATAATGGGAGCGATCTACCATTGGTTCCCGTTAGTGGCAGGAAAAATGTTAGATGAAAAATTAGGTAAATGGCATTTTTGGACGACATTCCTTGGCGCCTACTCAATTTATTTCCCTATGCATTACCTAGGTTTTATTGGAGTGCCAAGGAGATACTACGAGATGTATGATAGTCCATACATGACTTCGGGGGTTGGTCTTAACGAGTTTATAAGCACTGCAGCATTTATAGTTGGTGCTGCTCAATTAATTTTGGTCTTTAATATAGTTAAAACAATGAAGACTGGTAAAAAAGCGGAAAAAAACCCGTGGAAAGCTAATTCGTTAGAGTGGTTTACTTCAACTGTTCCACCTGAGCACGGAAATTTCGGTCAAAGACTTCCAGTTGTTCACAGATGGCCGTATGACTATAATGTACCAGGAGCAGAAGAAGATTACTTGCCTCAAACTGCAGCGCCAAGTGAAGTTGCACATACAGAGGTAGAAAAAACTTAATTTATAAAATGTCTGACCCAAAAATTGAAGGTTTTGAATTAGAAAAAGGGTTTAGGGGCATGGCCAAAGACACTGGCTCTGACCAAACCATGTTCAAAGGCGTTCATTGGGGAAAGGCTATGATGTGGATCTTTTTATTAAGTGATACATTTGTATTTAGTTGTTTTTTAATAGCATATATGAAAGGTAGGGCATCTACACCTGTAGAGTGGCCAAATCCAAGTGAAGTTTTTGCTTTAGATGCTTTCGGTGTTCCTGTTCCTTTATTACTTATTGCACTTATGACCTTCGTTTTAATTACAAGCAGTGGAACTATGGCACTAGCTGTAAAATATGGCTACGAAAGAAACAGAAAGATGTGTGGATACCTAATATTAGCAACTGCCTTGGGCGGACTTACATTTGTTGGAATGCAAGCTTACGAATGGTCAAAATTAATACATGAAGGTGTTAGACCTTGGGAAAACCCATTTGGAGCAGCTCAGTTTGGATCATTTTTTTTCATGATTACTGGATTCCATGGAACACACGTTTCAATTGGAGTTATATTTCTGTTTATTTATTGTTATAAAGTATTTGCGGGCCACTATGATGAAGGAAAAAGAGGCTGGTTTACTAAAATGAAGGGTGACTATGTAGAGGTTGAAATATTAGGACTTTATTGGCATTTTGTTGATTTGGTCTGGGTATTCATCTTTGCATTCTTTTACTTGTGGTAATTTAAATTATGGAAGAAACAAAAAAAAAAAGCGATCAATCATCAACACACAAAATAGGTATATATTTATGGATTTGGGGACTTTTATTTGTATTAAGTTTTTTTTCATATTTAGTTGATTGGTATCAATTCCAAGGATTACTGAGATGGTCATTAATTTTATTCTTTATGTTTTTAAAGGCAGGATTAATCATGGCTTTTTTCATGCACTTGTATTGGGAAAGATATGCATTGGTTAATGTTTTGCTTTGGCCTATGACAGCAATAGTTTGTTTTGTGGCATTAATGGTAGCAGAGGGTAAGTATACTTTATTTTCTAGATTATTTTACTTTTTTGTAGGAGGATAATATGGATGGATATGATTATTTAGCTGCTTTTTTAATATTCTTTTTATTTTTTATTTATATTGTTTGGTTTGGATATTCTGTAAAAGAGGAAAATCAAAAAGAGAAGGATGATAACATAAAAATAAATCCATATGATAATATTCCAATACATAGAAAATTAATAGATAAAAAAAATCCTAAAGTGGGTTTATTTGATTTAGGTAATCATGTTTTGATTGCTGGTTTTATTCTTGTAGTAATTTTCATATCGCTTAATGTTGAGTAAAAGTGACAAGCAATATCATAAATAAGAGATCTGTTTTTGGAAATACTTTAACATATTTAAAATCATTTCTTCTTCTAATGAAACCTCGAGTAATGTCATTAGTGATCTTCACATGTGCAGTAGGTTTATTAACTTCTCCAGTAAGTGTTCCTTATTATAAATCGATAATCTCAATTTTTTTTGTTGCAGTTGGTGCGGGGGCTGCTGGGGCACTTAACATGTGGTATGAAGCAGATTTAGATAAATTAATGACTAGAACTTGTTTAAGACCGATTCCAACTGGGAAATTAAACAAAAATCAGGCATTGATATTTGGTATTGTCTTATCTTTATTATCAATTGTAGGATTATATTATTCGTCAAACTTATTATCGGCAGTTATTCTATTTATAACGATCTCTTTTTACGTTTTTATTTACACAATATGGTTAAAAAGAAAAACTCCACAAAACATTGTTATAGGTGGGGCATCAGGAGCCTTGCCGCCTGTAATAGGATGGACAATAGCAAACAATAACCTTGCTCTAGAGCCAATAACGTTATTTTTAATAATATTTTTTTGGACACCATCACATTTTTGGGCATTAAGTTTATTTAAAGCTGATGACTATAAAAAAGCAAATATACCAATGTTACCGTTAACAAATGGCATTGAAAATACAAAGATAAATATATTAATTTATTCAATCTTAATGCTGCCAGTTGTTATAGTGCCATACCTGATTGGGTTTGTAGGAAATATTTATCTTATATCTTCTCTATTACTAACATTTTATTACATATTCATTTGTTACGAACTTTATAGTTTTAAAAAAAATAAATTTGAAATTTCTCAAGCAAAAAAAGTCTTTTCTTACTCTATTCTTTACTTATTCTTACTTTTTGTATTATTCCTTGTAGATAAAATATTTTAGTTGTAGAAGTTTTTCTAATCCATGAATTATATAAGTACTAGAAATAATATTAAAAAAGTGTCTTTTGAACATGTCTTTTTAAAAGGTCTATCTGAGGATGGTGGTCTTTTTATACCAGATAAATTAAAAAAATTTGATCATAAAGAATTAGAGGATCTATCAAATTTAAATTACAAAAATCTTGCATTTAATATTATCAAATTATTTACTGGGGATTTCATCAGTGAGCTAGAATTAAAAAATTTGGTTAATAAATCATATGAAAATTTTAGAGATAGTAATGTTGTAAAAATTAATAAAATTAATAAAAATTATTTATTAGAACTATTTCACGGTCCAACTCTCGCTTTCAAAGATATTGCTATGCAACTTATTGGTAATTTTTATGAATATTACCTAGAGAAGAGTAATAAAAAAATTAACATTATAGTTGCCACTTCAGGTGACACCGGCGCAGCTGCAATTGATGCGATCAGAGGAAAGAAAAATATTAATATCTTTGTCTTGCATCCAAACAACAAAATCTCATCGGTACAAAGAAAACTTATGACAACTATTGAGGACGATAATGTATTCAACTTAGCAATTAATGGTAATTTTGATGATTGTCAAAATTTAGTTAAATCTATGTTTTCTGATACTGGTTTTGCGAACACTATAAATATGTCAGGAGTAAATTCTATAAACTGGGCTAGGATAGTTGCACAAACAGTTTATTATTTTTATTCATACTTTCAAATAGGAAAACAGAATTTGTCTTTTTCTGTACCAACCGGGAATTTTGGTGATGTATATGCAGGTTATATTTCTAAACAGATGGGTTTACCTATAAGTAAATTTATAGTTGCTACAAATCAAAATGATATTTTGCACAGAGCAATATCAAAGGGGGATTATAAATCAAATAAAGTTAAGGAGACTATATCTCCAAGTATGGATATTCAAGTTGCTAGTAACTTTGAGAGATTACTTTACGATTTATATGATAAAAATTCTGAAAACGTAATAAATGTAATGAAGAGTATAAAAGATAATTCATTTGAAATTGAACAGGATAAACTAAAAGACTTAAGGAATGATTTTGACTCAGAAAGTTTAAATGAAACTGAGGTTATTAATACAATTAAAAAATTTTATGAAGAATATAATATTGTTATTGACCCTCATACAGCTATAGGAGTAGGTGCTGTTGAAAAACTAAATCTAAGTGATGTGGTTATTTTATCAACTGCTCATCCTTGTAAATTTCCTGTGGCAATAGAGAAAGCAATATCAAAAATAGAAAAACTACCTGAAAGCCTTAACTATATTAACGATAAAGAAGAAAAATTTGAGGTGGTTTCAAATGATTTAGAAAAGGTCAAAGAATATGTATTAAGATCAATATGAAATTAAAAATAAATGATCAAATTCCAGATACAGAGGTCTACCAATTAGTTAATGGTGAGCCTAAAAAAAGTCAATTAATAGATATTTTAGGAAAAGATAAAATTGTTTTATTTGGAATTCCTGGCGCATTTACATCTACTTGTTCAAAACTTCATTTACCAGGCTTTGTTGCAAATGCCGAAAATATAAAAGCGAAAGGAATAAAAGATATATTCTGTTTATCTGTGAACGATCCGTATGTAATGAATGCTTGGGGAGAAATAAACAATATAGGTAATAAAATCAAAATGTTGTCTGATCCGTATTTACTCTTTACAAAAGCCATTGGTGCCGAGGTTGATAGAAATACAAAAGGAATGGGTATTAGATCAAATCGGTATGCAATGGTGATTGAAAATTTGAAAATATTGAATGTTCGAGTTGAAAAAGAGACTAAACTATGTGGTCTCTCTTCAGCAGAAACTATCTTAGATATCCTTTAATTTTTTTACAATTTTTTCCAAGCGCCCAAATTAATTGCCAGCTGAAGAACGTGCCAATAGATCCACCTCATTATTTAATTCATTAGTTGAATGTGCTTTTACCCAAATCCATTCTATATCAAATGCGTTTGATAGATCATCAAGTTTTGTCCAAAGGTTTTTATTTTTAACTTCTTTCTTATCTGCGGTTTTCCAACCATTTTTTTTCCAGTTATGTATCCACTCTGTTATTCCAGACTTAACATATTTAGAATCAGTAAAAATTTGAACTTTAGAGCCTCGAGGTATTTTTTTTAGAGCCATTATTGGTGCTGTTAATTCCATTTGATTATTTGTTGTGTTTTCTTTGCTACCTTTAATTTCTATTCTTCCACTTTCATTTATTATTATAGCAGCCCAACCTCCTTTACCGGGGTTTTCTAAGCAAGATCCATCAGTATAAACTTTTATCATCTTAAGTAATCACTAAATTCGTTAATATTTTTATGAAAGTACAATTTATCTAAATATTCTCTTGGATTTTTTTTCTTAATTATCGCATTTTTTGGTGTATTTAAATAATCATAAGATCGAGTTAAAAGATACCTTAAAGCTGAACCTTTGCACAAAATATTAAATGCATTTTTTTCATTTTTCGTCAAACTTCTTTTGGTTTCATATCCCTTTATCAGGTTATAAGATTTTTTTTTGTTAAGAATAAATTTATTTTTTTTTTTATCAAAACATAAAGCATTTACACAAGTTGCTAATTCATATGCATAATAATCTGTACAGGAGAAATAAAAATCAATAAATCCATAAAACTTTTTTTTATAAAAAAAAATGTTGTCGATAAATAAGTCGGAATGTATAATTCCACTTGGTAATTTTTTAGGCCAATTTTTCACTAATTTATTAAGATCGGACTTCATATTGATCTTCAAATTTTTTGAGAGTCTATTAATTCTTTTATCAATCGTATTTAAAATTTTATACAATGACCTAATTGACAATGAATTTTTTCTATTGATTTTTAGTTTTTTAGTTGCCTTGTGCAGTTCAGCAACATTTTTACCAATTTGCCTACAGTCAGATGAACTTAGTTTTTTTTTATCCCCACCTTTAAGAAAAGTAACTAAACAAGCTTTTTTGTTTCTTATTTTAAAAAGATAATCTCCTTTTATATTTTTTATCGGGCTAGGGCATATAATTTTGAGTTTTGAAAGCTCATCCATTAAATTCATGAAAAAAGGCAAATCTTTACTATTTACTCTTTTTTCAAAAATTGTAAGAACAGTTTTTTGATTTTTAAATTGTATATAATAATTAGTGTTCTCTATACCTTTTTTAATACCGTGATAATTTATTATTTTACCTAATTTGAAACTATTCTCAATTTTATCAATATCTGCCTTATTAATTTTAGTAAATACAGCCATTAATTTAATTTACCAGGAATTTTAAAAGTAACATCTTCTTTTATGACCTCGGTATTTTCAATTTCAATTTTATATTTCTTTTTTAAATTTTTAATGAATTCCTCAACTAGTATTTCAGGCGCTGACGCACCGGATGAAATACCAATAGTTTTACAAGCATCAATTTTATCAAATGGGATTTCACTTTCTGAATGGATAAGTAAAGAATTTTCACATCCGGACTTTTTTGCCACCTCAACTAATCTTACCGAGTTTGATGAATTTCTACTTCCAATTACAAAAAACATATCACAGAAACTTGCAATTTTTTTAACTGCGGATTGTCTATTAGTTGTAGCATAACAAATATCATCTTTTTTTGGTTCTTTAATTCCTGGAAATCTTCTTTTTAGTTCATTTATTATCTCTTTTGTGTCATCTACTGACAATGTCGTTTGTGTTACGTATGCTAGTTCTTTATTATTTATATTTTGGTAGTTTTTTGCATCATCAACACTTTCTATAAGATCAATACCATCATTATCTATCTGTCCCATTGTTCCTATAACCTCAGGGTGGTTTCTGTGCCCTATTAATAAAATGTGATCTCCTTTCCTATAAAGGTTTTCAGCTTCTCTATGAACTTTCGTTACAAGGGGGCAGGTAGCATCGATATATTCCATCTTTAAATCACTAGCTTGTGCTGGAATGGACTTAGGCACACCGTGTGCTGAAAAAATAACAGGTCTTGATTTGTCCTTTATTTCATCAAGCTCTTCAACGAATATCGCACCTATTTTTTTTAAACTTTCTACAACGTGTTTGTTATGAACTATTTCATGTCTCACATAAACCGGCGAACCATACTTTTCCAAGCTTTTTTTTACAATCTCAATTGCCCTGTCTACTCCGGCACAAAAACCTCTTGGGGATGCTAAATATACTTTTATTAATTTATCTCTCATTTTTTTCTTCTCTAAAAAATGGTATTAAGAACACGATACAAGCAATTAAAAAAAATAAACTTCCAAACAAAGCCCAAAAATTACCAATACTTGATATGGTAAAACCAATTGCGGATATTACAAATAAAATCCAACCAAACAAATTTATATTTCTATTTTTCATTTTTCTCGATTAAATACTCAAGTAATATATGTGGAAATGTTAATGACGCCAATCCAATAAAAATTACTTTATATATGGCATTATTTAATTCAAAAAAGTTATTAAGACTGTAAATAGATGCCAAATATAGTACAGCTGTTATCAATGTAAGTGGCAAAGCTTTTTTTAAAAATTTTGAAAATCCTGTGCTAAAATTTTTATCTAATTCAAATATAAGCGTTAGACTATGTCTAATTGAGTGTAAAAAACAAAAATAAATTGTAAATGCCAATATTGGATTAAGAAAGTAATTTATTAATATAATAGATGAAAAATCCATAATTGATAGTGTACTATCATCAATATTTTTAAAATTAGATAAAGTCAATCCTGACAAGAAACTTAAAAAAATTAAAAGAAACAAAATTTCTTTAGAAATCATAAATTCTGAAAACAAATTAAAATTTAGTATTAAAAATATTTCATTCGTTTTGTCATAATTAAAAAACAGTGGAGCAGTGATAACTAAAGAGCCTTTTATAAGAAACAGTATATCTTTTTTAAACCCTATGATTTCTGATTTATAAACTGTATCTTCTTTTCCAAAATGGTAACTTGCAATTAAAAGAAAAATTACAAATAAAAATGCTGGCAATAATATCCATAACAAAATTATAAAAATTGATAAACAAATATAAGAAAAATAAAATTTTTCTATTTGTTTTATTTTATAAATCTTTAATAATTTTTTACCTTTTAAATTATCTAAAGACCCATGTGATATCCCCAATGACATAATTAAGAATAAACATAAGATTAAAAAGTTTTGATTTTGAATGAAAGTAATAGCAGACAACATAATACAAAAATTAAAAAAAATTAATGAATGGATAAAGTCTATCTTTTTTGACATTTTTTTTAAATTAATTCTCTTAAAAAAAGTAATTTAGGCATTTTTAAAATTATACTAATATCTTCTAACACACTACTCTTATTGGATAAGAAATTTATTACTTTTTCATTATTAGCAGTAAACATATCATAAAAAATTTCAGGCATTCGCTGAGGGTGTTTTGATAAAACTTTTAAGAATATTTTGTCTAGAAATTTATATTTTTTTTTAATCTCAAATTTTTTTACTTTATTTATTTTTTCTAAATTATTACAAATATATTTACTATGTTCTTGAATATTTAAAAAAGTGTAACCCGTGCTTAATCTGGTCATACCTCCAGCGGTTCCAATAGATATTTCATTATTATTCTTTACTGTCGTTGGATGAAATAAAGGTATTTTACCCTGTTCCTCATACAAAATTTTATAATTTTTTATATTTAAATTTTTTTCTATATAGTTTCTAAGTTGATCTTCATAGTTTTTTTCGGTTTCATCCATCATGTTTGACAACCAAGTTGTCTCTACAAGTGCTCTGCTTTTAGAATAAGGCAGCGTATAAAAGAAATGGACACTATTTTTTTGTTCACAATCAAAATCCATTAAATTCATAATTTCACTATCAAGATTTTTTTTTTCTACTTCAATTTCAAAGCCAGCAAAATGTTGCCAAAGATCTTTTTTGTTTGGTTTAATGTTGTGTAAACTATTAAATATCAACGATTTACTTACATTTATGTCATTTATTGTTTTTAAAAATTTAATATTTTGATTTTTTTCCAACCTATTAAATATTTTTTTATAAAAAAGCCCGCTGTTAATTGACTGATACGGTGTTCTGGCGCAACTAACATAATTCGTTTTATTTGGGATATTAATAGAAAAATCTTTCCAATTTTTAATAACACAGTCATCAAAGTTATGGGGATTAACCTTCCAAAATGACCATGTTTTGTCTCTATTATAGTTTGTTCGATTGTCAATTATAGCCAAAGTTTTATTTTTAAGTTTTTTTTTTATTTCTAATTCATAAGCTAAAGATAAACCTGCACAACCACCCCCAATAATAATATAGTCAAAATCTTTCATTTAATTTAATTTCCTTCTTAATCTCATCATGACTTAAATTAATTTTATAAGCAGTCGATTTTAAAAAAAATAATAATATAAAATCGTAAACACTTAACAATGTTTGTTTAACTTTACCAAAATTTGTCACAAATATTTTCCCAGAATTTTTGTATTCATCTAAATCCCTCTTTTTTTTTATTTCATTTCCAATTTGCCTATAAACTCTTCTAGCGACTAAAATTGCAAATCTACTCGATATAGGTATTTCTCTTATTGATTTAAAACAACTATTATAAAATAAATCTGCCAATTTTAGCGTATCTTTTATTTTCTCAAAATCACAATCAATATATTTTCTATTAAGTTTTTCGTCCTCAATTACATCTCTGGCTATGTTTGTAAGTTGCATAGCGATTCCTAAATCAATTGCTGCTTTTAGTGCTTCCTCTGATTTAACTTTTAATATTTTTGCCATCATTAACCCAACAGTTCCTGCAACTCTATATGAATAAATTAATAGATCTTTTCTACTATTTAATTGGACTTTATCTTTTAAATCAGATTCAACACCATCAAATAGGTCATCTATAATTTTAGTAGATATAGAAAATTCATCTATTATCCTCCACATTTTTTTTATTTTGCTTGAATTAAAATCTTTCTCAAAAAATCTTTTTTTAAATATTAATAAATTTTTTCTTTTTATATCTAAATTGTTATTATCATCTGCAATATTATCTACTGTCCTACAAAAATCGTACAAAGCAGAACAATTACTGTATTTTACTCTTGGCAAAAAAAAGCCCGCCCAGTTAAATGATTTTGCATAAATTGATAAGTAATTTTGTGACATTAAATAATTTTATCTAACACTTTCGCAGAAGAAAGAACACCAGGGACTCCAGCACCTGGATGAGTACCGGCTCCTACGAAATATAATCCTTTACATATTTCTGATTTATTATGAAATCTAAAATATGCTGATTGACTAAATTTTGGTTGAATAGAAAAGCCAGATCCATATTTAGTATTTAATTCCTTTTCAAAATAATCTGGTGTCAAATAAAAATCTTCTACAATGTTCTCCTTCAAATCTGGTAATAATTGACGTTGCATTTTTTCTATTACAAGATTCTTCATTTTTTCACCTTCAATTGTCCAATTTATTCCTGATTGATTATTAGGTACAGGAACTAAGACGTAAAAGCAGTCGTTACCTACAGGAGCCATAGATCTATCAGTAGCAGTAGGTCTATGAAGATAATAGCTTATATCATTATTTAATTTTTTTTTGTCAAAAATATCCTTTAGGTGTTCTTCATACTTGTTACCAAATTTAATTGTATGATGTGCAATGTTTTTATAAATTTTTTTGGTTCCAAAATAATAAACAAATAAACCCATCGAGTAATCCATTCTTTTTCTTTTCCAGTCAAATAATGAATTCTTCTTACTATTAACTAATTGATCATACACATTGGGAGGATCAGCATTGCATATAACATTATCAACATATATTTTATTTGAATTATTTATTTCTAATGAATTAATTTTGCCATTTTCTGTAAAAAATTTCGTAGCTTCAGAATTTTTTTTAATTTCAATTTTTTCTTCTACCATCAATTTTTCTAAACCTTTTATTATTGCACCTGTACCACCCATGGAATAATGGATCCCCCATTTTTTTTCTAAATAAAGAATAAGACCGTAAATCGAAGTAGTTGTAAAAGGATTTCCTCCAACTAGAAGTGGATGCATGCTTAATATTCGCCTTAATTTTTCATTCTCAATGTATGAAGAGACCAAAGAGTAAACTGATTTATAACTTTTTAAGTTTAATAATGCAGGCAATTGTTTCATCATAAATATTGGCTTGTCAAATGGAACATCTGACAGTTCAGTAAAACCTTTGTTAAATATTTTTTTTGTAAATTCCACTAACTTGATATATCCATTTACATCTTTTTTATTTATTTTTTCTATTTGTTCTTTCATAGAATTTTCGTCTCCCGAATAATCAAAACTAAATCCATCTTCAAAAACAAATCTGTACCAGATATCTAGAGGTTTAATGCTTATATAATCCGAGGGATTTTTATTAAATATTTCAAATAATTCATAAATTAAATACGGAGCTGTAATCACGGTAGGTCCACCATCAAATTTAAATCCATTTCTCTCAAATACTCTAGCTCTACCACCTAGATCATCGTGTTTTTCTAATAAAGTAACATCGTGACCCTTGGCTCTCATTCTTAGAGCAGCAGCTATACCACCAAAACCTGAACCTATTACTACAGTTTTCATAATGTGATTTTATATTATTATTTTAAAATGTAACGAAATTAGTTACTAAGAATTTATTTTTTTTAATTCTTCTTTGGTATCATTTAGATTTTTTTCAAATAGTGCTTCTAATTTTGATTTATCTACTGATCCTGATATGACTTTTCTTACAGAGTCTATAGCTATTTTTACTGCGTTATTTTTTATTTCTTTTATCGTAGCCTCTTTCATTTGATTAATTTTATTTTGTGAAAGAATTTTTTTATTTTCAGATGATTTGTGAAATTTATCATTCATTTCTATTATTAGTATTTCGGACTCTTTTTTTGCTTGCTCCAGTATCTTTTCACTTTCTTTATTTGCACTCTCTAATTTAACTTTAGATTTATCCAATAAATTTTTTGACTCTGTTCTAAGTTTTTCACTTTCATCGATTTCATTTTTGATATCGCTTATCATTTTGGTCAATAGATCATTCACCTTTTGTGGAATTTTAAAATAAACTAAAACTCCAAAAAAAATAATGAAAGAAATTGCTACCCAAAAAGTTGAGTCAAATGTCATGATACTTGTCCATTTCTTTTACGAGATAAATCTTCTACAATAGCTGAAATATTACTTTTATTAACTTCAGCCCCAATTAATTGCTTCAATAAATCTGAGGAAGTATCTATTGCTATTTGATTTATTTTAGCTGGAGATTCATCTATCAAAATCTTTATCTCTTTCTCTGCAGATTTTATTTCTTTATCTATTTCATTCTGCAATAACTCTTGCTTTTTGTTAATATCATTGATTAATTTTTTTTTTGCATTATTTATTATTGTTTTTGCTTTTAACTTGCTATCTAAAATAACTTTTTCATATTCTTTATTTAATTTTTCACTTTCTAATCTTTGCTTATCAGCAGTTTCTATATTTTCAACAATCTGAGATTTTCTATTCTCTAAATTTTTACTTATACCTGGTAATATAAATTTGGATAAAATTATGTATAAAAGCCCAAATGTTAAAACTAACCAAAATATTTGTGAAATCCAAAATTCTGGGTCAAGTTGTGGCATACCTCCACTCTCAGCACCAATAACTTTTGAAGAAGTTATTGTTGCTGCAACCAAAATAATTAAAGTTACTTTTTTAAACATTAATTAAAATGCAAAAAGTATAATTAAGGCTACAACTAGTCCAAAAAGTCCTGTAGCTTCTGCTAAAGCAAAACCTAGTAAAAGATTTGGAAATTGTTTTTGTGCGGCAGATGGATTTCTCATAGCTCCAGATAAGTAATTACCAAATATAATTCCTATACCAACCCCTGCACCTGCAAGAGCAATAGCCGCTAGGCCTGCTCCAATCATCTTTGCTGCTTCTAACTCCATTATGTCCTCCTTTTAAGTTAATGGTGTAAATTTAATGCATCATTTAAATAGATGCATGTTAAAATTGCAAAAACATAAGCTTGTAGAAACGCAACTAATATTTCTAAGCCAGTTAATGCAACTGAAAATCCTAGAGGTAGCCAACCTCCAACTATACCTAAGCTAACCACAAAACCCCCAAATACTTTCATCATCGTATGCCCTGCCATCATATTTGCAAAAAGTCTCACAGATAAACTAATTGGCCTACTCAAATATGAGATTATCTCTATAATAACTATTAGAGGTAAAAGAACCATAGGCACTCCGCTTGGTACAAATAATTTCAAATAGCCAAAACCATGTTTAATAAACCCGATTATTGTAACCCCAACAAATATAAAAGCAGCTAATACAAAAGTCACAATTATGTGACTTGTAACTGTAAATGAATATGGAATCATGCCTAACATGTTACAAAATAAAACAAACATAAATAATGAAAAAATAAATGAAAAATAAGGTTTTGCTTTTGTACCAGCAGTATCACTTATCATTTTAGAAACAAAAGAGTAACTCAACTCAGACAATAATTGAATTTTGTTTGGAACTAGTCTGTTTTTTTTTGCACCTAGATTAAATATCAACAAAATTACAAACGAACTTATCACCATAAATAAACTTGCATTCGTAAATGATAAATCTACATCACCTATTTTGATTTCTGGACCAATCCTGTAAACATTGAATTGATACATTGGATTTGCTGCCATAATTTTTTATTTCTGTAATTTCTTAGCAGATTTGACTACATTCATTATTCCTGCAATCACCCCTACAAAAAAAAATACTATAATTAACCAAGGTTTAGTACCAAACCATTTGTCTAAAATAAACCCAATAATTGTCCCAACTACAACTGCTGATACAAGTTCGGTGCTTAATTTAAATGCTTGGCCAATATTTGAGTTTGGTTCTCTTTTTCTAATACTGTATTTGTTTTTAGCTTTATCTTTTGCAATTTTTAGGCGAGTTTTAAATGGATCATCAGACATGTCATGCGACCATACTTTCGGCTTTTTGCAAGTCAACAGCAACTAGTTGACTTATTCCTTTTTCAGGCATTGTTACCCCATATAATCTATCCATTTTTGACATAGTTAAAGCGTGATGAGTTACTATTATAAATTTGGTATTTGTAATTTTTGTTAACTCTTCAAGGAGGTTACAAAACCTTGTTACATTTGCATCATCAAGAGGGGCGTCCACTTCATCTAGTACACATATAGGAGAAGGGTTAGTTAGAAAAACTGCAAATATTAAGGATAAGGCAGTCAAAGCTTGTTCTCCACCAGACAGTAATGTTATTGATTGAAGTCTTTTTCCTGGAGGACTTACAAGCATTTCTAAACCAGCATCCAATGGATCATCAGAGTCTACCAGTTCTAGTTTTGCGTTACCCCCATTAAAAAGTTTAGTGTAAACGTCATTAAACTTTCTATTAACCTTTTCAAAAGCCTCTAACAGTCTTTCCCTACCTTTTTGGTTTAACTCAGAAATACTCTCTTTAAGTTTTATTATAGCCGTAACTAAATCTTGCCTATCTTTTTCCATTTTTTTAATTTCATTTTCATACTTAAAAGTTTCTTCATCAGCTCTTAAATTGACTGAGCCAAGTTTATCTCTTTCTCTCTTTTTTGCATCAAGCAGTTCTTCTTGCGCCAATGCATCAGGAAATTTTTCCTGTGCTTCTAAATTTGAGAATTCTAATAAATTATTTTCAGAAATATTTAACTCATCATAAACTCTATCTAATAGATCCTGTCGTCTTTTATTTAATCCGTCAATTGTAGCGCTTGCGCTTGCTTTTCTTTCTCTTATCTCAATTGAACTCTCTTTTATTGTATCCAGATTACCTCTTAAATTGTTAATACTACTTTCAAGTTCTATAATTAGGTTCTCATTTTGACTACGTTCATTTTCTGAGACTCTTAAGCTCTCTGAAATTTGACCCTTTTTCTCTGCTTGAGATTGTGGTTGATTCTCTAGTTCGCTTAATTTCTCAACAATTTTTGATTTTCTATTTCCTAGGTCGCTTAGCATTTTTTCTGATTTAATTAATAAATTTTTCCAGCTAACTATTTCAGTTTCAATTATTTTAATTCTTTCGCTTCTTTTAATCGAATCTTTTTTAATTATTTGATTTTTACTAAAACTTTCAGCGTAATTATCTATTAATTTTTTAGTATTTTCTAAAGAAACTATAGCGTCATCATTTTTGTTAGATTCAATTAATTTTTTAACATCATCTAATTGACTGTAAAGTTTAACTTTGTTTTCATCTAAATCTAAATTGGAATTTTTTTCCGTCTCAAAATATTTTGTATCTATATCAACAAGACTATTTTTTTCCTCAATTAATCTCTTTTCATTTGAATTAGCGTCTACAACTGTACTTTTTTCTTTATCTTCGTCGTCATCAATAGTCCTTATAGAATGTTTTAAATTACCTATATCATCCTTTATTCTATTATTTTCTTCATCAATTCCTTTAAGCTCCAAGTTTAATCGCTGAATCTTTGATAAATTTTCAATATTTTTTATTCTGACTGGATCTAATTTTTCTACTTTTTCATCTATAGATTTTTCAATTTCCATAACTTTATGATTAATATTATCAACTTCTTTTTCTGCATCGATATTTATTTCATTTTCTAATTTTATTTCTCCATCGATTTCTTTTAATTTTAAAAAATATAATCCTGCCTCTATTTTTTTTATTTCTTCAGAAATAAACTTATATTTTTGAGCTTCTTCAGCTTGTTTTTGTAAGTTTGATAATTGTTTTTCTTGTTGTCTTCTAAGCTCATCAGCTCTTTTAAGATTATTTTCCGCTGCATTCAATCTTAACTCAGCCTCATGACGTCTGACGTGCAGACCAGCTATGCCTGCTGCTTCCTCAAGAATTGCTCTTCTATCTGAGGGTTTTGCAGTTACCAATGCACCTATTCGTCCTTGACTAATTAATGAAGGAGAGTGGGCTCCAGTTGATAAATCAGCAAAAAACATTTGAGCGTCTTTAGCTCTTACTTCTTTATCATTAATATAAAATTTTGAACCTTTATCCTTTTCAATTTTTCTTCTTATCTCTATTTCATTGGTATCTTTAAATTGTAAAGGACCTTCTTTGTTTTCATTAGATAAATTTAATGACACTTCTGCGATATTTTTAGATGGTTTATTTGAGGTTCCTGAAAAAATTACGTCTTCCATTCCTGAACCTCTCATACTTTTGGCTGAAGTTTCGCCCATACACCACCTTAAAGATTCTACAATATTTGATTTGCCACATCCATTTGGACCTACTATACCCGTTAGACCATCCTCGATTAGAAAAATCGTTTTTTCAGCAAAAGATTTAAATCCATTTAGCTGAATTTTTTTAAATTCCATTAAAACTTTATATCATTTTTTCTATTATTTTTTTTATATTTTTAAAGTTAATAGTTTTATCAAACTTTTCCTCATTAATTATTAATGTGGGTGTACCTTCAATTTTATACTTTTTGTGTCCATTGATTCGCTCTTCTAAAACAAAATCCTCGATTTTCTTATTATTAAGACACTTCTCAAACTCAATTTCGAATTTTGAATTTTCTATAATTTTTTTTAAATTATTATTCACTTCAAGAATATTATTGCCTTTTGCCCAGCTTTTTTGATTGAGGTATAAATAATGAAGAATGTTCGAATTACCATCATTTTTACAGTGAGCTAGTTTGGATGCATTCAGCGCAGCTAGATCTAAAGGAAAATTTCTAAACTCAATATTTATAATACCTGTATCTATAAATTCTTTTTTTAGTTCGGGGTATACATCTTTATGAAAATTTGCACAGCTTGGACAAGTTAATGATTCATAAACAATAAGCTTTATTTTTGCATCTTTACTTCCGTCAACTATATGAATTATATCATTCGAAAATGAACTAGAAAAAGTCACAAAAAGAAATATTAATGTATAAAATATTTTTTTCATTTTTGTTTAAAAACTTTGTTCATTTTTATTAGAGAATTTTTAATACTAATATTATTAATTTCTGAAATTTTTTTTTCATACTTGCTTTTTGTCACAGATTTAATTTTATTTTCTACATCATATTTAATTTCTTTCTCAAACGTATAGATTCTAATTGTTTGGACAACATCATATCCAAAAAAATAATTTATCTTATCTATTATGATTTTTTTTGAATATTCTAAATCAACCTCATTACCTCTTTTAACCATTATATTTAAACATTTACCTTTAGAATTATTTTTCTTAAACGACCTCGGATAACAAACTTTAAATAGTTCCTCACCAACTAAAAATTTCCAATTATCTAAAGTTTTTGAGTAAATCTCACCCTTTTTCATTATAATCCTTCTTACTTTTGTGGGTAAAGTATTTTTAAAAGATCTTAATCCTTGAATAGATTTATATCTCTGCTTAATATTATTTTTAATTTTCATATGAGTAACCAAAACATATCAAATAAAATTTTATATTGGTATGATAATAATAAACGCAAACTCCCTTGGAGAAAAAAAACTTCGATTAAAAATAGAGAATACTTCACTTTAGTCAGTGAGTTTATGCTCCAGCAAACACAGGTAGCGACTGTGGTTCCATATTTTATAAATTTCATAAAAATTTTTCCAAATTTAAAATTTTTAGCTAATGCCAATGAAAAAGAGGTGTTAAAAAACTGGGAGGGTCTCGGATATTATTCTAGAGCAAGAAATTTAAAAAAGACTGCTGTCAATTTATTAATTAATTTTAATGGGAGATTGCCTAAAGATATTGAAAAATTAAAATCTCTTCCTGGGATTGGTGATTATACCTCAAGATCAATTTTGGCAATTGCACATAACAAACCCTATATTCCAATGGATGGTAATGTTGAAAGAATTCTTAAGAGGGTATTTCTGCTTAAAAAAAAAAAAGAAATTTCAAAAGAGAATCTTAATAAAAAAAAATCTTTTTTTGGCTATTCTAAAAGATCGAGTGATTATGCTCAAGCAATAATGGAGTTAGGTGCATTAATCTGCAAACCTACCTTACCTGTGTGTAGCCTTTGTCCACTTACAGAAAACTGTAATGCATTCAAAAAAAAAGATTTTATAATCAGATCAAAAAATAAATTTAATAAAGTAAAATACTTTGAGGCTAATATTTACAAACAAAAAAATAAATTTTTGCTAATTAAAAATAAAAAATTTAATTTTTTAAAAAATTTGGTAATTTTTCCTATGGAGGAAATAAACAAAAAAAAATTTAATCATTCAGACTATAAAAAAATAAATGTAAAAATGTCAAATATGAATATGAAAATATTAATAAATGATAATAAAAAAATAAAAAAAACTAGAAATAGTGTTTTATTGGATAAAACAAATATCAATAATTATATTTTACCTTCATTTACAAAAAAAATTTTTAGCTCATTAACAAATTAAAATGAAAAATATAGCAATTATCGGTGCGGGTATATCAGGCTTGTTTCTTGCAAATCTTTTAGAAAAAAATAAATCTTTTTCTTACAAAATTTACGAAAAGAAAAATGTCTTAGATTTGAGCGATGGATACGGTATACAGCTTTCAGTTAATAGTATTAAATTACTAAATGCAATTGGTTTTAAAAACATAAATGTAAGCGACGTTTGCTATCCAAAAAAAGTAAATTTTTTTGATGCTAAAAAATTAAAAAAAATTTGTGATATCGATATTTCAAAATTTAACTTTAACAACAATTATTACACCACATTAAAAAGATCTAAATTAATTGAATTTTTACTAAATAATATTCCTAAAGAAAAAATAATTTTTAATTCAGACCTAATTAATATTGATGAACAAGCGAGATTGAAGTTATTTTTTAGAAACAATAATAAAGAAGAATTTGATTATTTAGTTGCTGCTGATGGAGTTTATTCCAAAACAAAAGAAATATTATTTAATAAAGATGGTTTACCAAAGTTTATTAATTCAATTGCATTGAGAGGAAATATTAGAAACTTCGAAAATAATGATATTTCAATATATTTAGGCCCAAATTTTCATTTTGTAATTTACCCCGTTAATCAAAATAACGAATTTAATTTTATATCTATAATAAGAAAAGAATTAAATAAATCTGAGTTTTCAAATAGAGCTTTATTTAATGATAAAACTTTTATCAATAATTTGATAAATCATATTACTTTAAAATCGAATTTAAATTTAAATAAAATAGTTAAAGAAACTAATTGTTTTCCTATCTTCACAAGCAAAAAAATTCAAATACCTAAGCATAAAAGTATATTTTTGACTGGAGATGCTTTCTTTTCATTTCCACCTTCATTTGCGCAAGGAGCATCGCAGTCAATAGAGGCTGCCAACGAACTTTTTAATGATTTGATAGATAATTCATCAAATTACTATAAAACAAGAATTTTAAAAACTAATCAAATAAACTCTAGATCTTCAATTAACCACTTTGCCTTTCATCTTGCGAATCCTATAAATGTTTTCTTTAGAGATATTTTTTTAAAATACCTTTCAAAAAATAAAAAATTTTTAGAAAATTATTTAGGAAAAATTTATAATACTTAGCTGCTTGTTCTAAGACGTTGTCTAAGATCGTCAATTGGTTTTAATTTATTTCCTTCTTGGTAATGCCAATACGTCCACCCGTTGCAACTTTCAGCACCCAAAATTTGTGCAGCCACTTTATGAATTGAACCTTCATTATCTTTATACTTGATACTTCCATCAATCATCACTTTAGCGAAAAATTTTTTCTTTTGGTCATAAATTTCTGATCCTGGCTTTATCACTCCTAGTTCTATTAATGAGCCAAAAGGTATTCTAGGTTTTGATTTATTATTTTCAATTACATCTAAATACTCATCTTTAATCGGATTGGTTTTTCTTATTCTTTCAATTGCAGCCTCTATATATTTCTTTTCTTTCTCTATACCACAATAAAGTCTTCCTATTTTTTTTGATACAACTGCAGTAGTTCCTGATCCTAAAAAAGGGTCTAAAATAAAATCTTTTTTATTTGAAGATGCTAACATAATTCTGTGTATTAATGACTCAGGCTTTTGAGTTGAATGAACTTTTAAACCATTTTTTTTTATTCTTTCTTTTCCATTACATATTGGAAAATTCCATGTCGATCGCATTTGTAAATCATCATTAAAACATTTCATAGACTTGTAATTAAATGTATATTTTGAATTTTTTCTTTTAGATGCCCAAATTAAGGTTTCATGGGCATTAGTGAATCTTGTTCCTTTAAAATTTGGCATTGGATTACTTTTATTCCAAATTACGTCGTTCAGTATCCAAAATCCAAGATCCTGTAGTATTTTGCCGACTCTGAAAATATTGTGATAACTTCCAATAACCCAAATAGACCCGTTATTTTTCAAAACTCTTTTACACTGGCTTAACCAATCATAAGTAAATTTATCATATGATTTAAAACTCTCGAACTGATCCCAATTATCATTAACTGCACTAACCTTTGATCTATCCGGTCTAGTTAAAGATTTTTGCAACTGTAAATTATAAGGTGGATCGGCAAAGATTAAATCAAACGTTTCATTGGGAATTTTTTTTAACTCCTCAATACAATCGCCTTTAATAAGTTTATTTTGAAAAGCTCTCATATTTATTTTTAAAAAACTGATTAGACTCCAGCGCAGATTCTACGTCAACCAGAGATTGAAAAAAATGAACTTTAATAGTTATTACTTTTACCTTGGACTCAATATATTGTGTATGGGAGCAAAAGTTCTACGATGATGTTTTGTAATTCCAAATTTCTTTATTGCATTAACATGATGTTTTGTTGCATATCCAAAATTTTTATCCCAAGAGTATTTAGTAAATTCTTTTGACATTTTTGTGATAAATCTGTCCCTTGCAACTTTAGCAATTATTGATGCTGCTGAAATTTCAGATATTTTTTGATCGCCTTTAATTACAGACTTTAAGTTATATCCAGATATTTTTGGCAATTTGTTTCCATCTATCAATACTAAAGTAGGTTTAGATTTGAGTTTTTTTATTGATCTTTTCATTGCTAATAAACTTGCATTTAATATATTAAGCTTTTCAATCTCCTTAATTGAAGCAGATCCAATACCCCATAAAGAGTTTTTTTTTATATATATTTCTAAATTATTTCTTTTTTTTTTAGAAAGTTTTTTTGAGTCTTTAATTTTTTTTTTATCTAATTTTTTTTTAAATATAACAGCTGCTGCAAAAACGGGACCTATCAAACTTCCTCTACCAACCTCATCTACACCTGCAACAATTTTTTTCATTAAATATTTAAATTTAGTTTATCTAATTCTTTTCTTATTATTTTAAGATCTTTCCAGGAAAATTTTTTTTGGTCAGGTTGCCTTAATAAATAAGCTGGATGGAAAGTAATCATAGTTTTGATCATTTTTTTATTTACTATTAATTCTCTCCATTCCCCTCTTGATTTTGTAATTTTTATTTTAGCACCAAAGAACGCCTCCATTGCAGTGCTCCCCATCAATATTAGAATCTTTGGATCTATTATAGAAATATGTTCTCTTAGGAATTCAGCATATCTAGAGATTTCTTGGGGTTCGGGCTTTCTATTATTTGGTGGTCTATAGTTTACTACATTTGTGATGTAAATTTTTTTTCTATCTAAGTTTATTGCTGCAAGCATTTTATTCAGTAGCGATCCAGCTTCACCCACAAAAGGTTTTCCCAGCGCATCTTCTTTTTGACCAGGTCCTTCCCCCACTAACATTATGGGACTATTTTCATCACCATCGTTAAAAACCAAATTATTTGCAGATTTCTTTAGCTCACAATCCTGGATCGCTTCAATTTTGTTTTTTAAATTAATAAGTTTTTTTGATTTAAGTTCTACCTTAGGTTTAATTTTCATTCTATTAATAGGTTTATTTGCGTAAACTTCGTTAATACCAAATATCTCAAATATCTCGTTTTGATTTTTTAATTTTATGGCCATATTATAATTTATGATTAAAAAAATTTTGTTAATAATTTTTATATTACTATATCAGAATTCATTATATTCAAAAACAAACGAGAATATAAATTTCAACCAGAGATACTTATCAAATTATTTTTCTGCCATGTTATCGTTTAACAATAAAGAAAATGACAGAACTATTAAATTTTTCAATTATAATAAAAGATTAATTTCCAGAAGTGAAGATTCTTTTAAAAAATATATTTTATCTTTATTAAGCGAGGGAAAAACTGAAAAAGCTATAGATTATATTTTAAGAAATGAAAAAGATGGTGAATTAAATTTTTTTGAGGCAAATTTGTTACTTTATTCAGATGCAATATTAAAAAAAGATTTTATTAAAGCAGATAAGTATGTTTCGAGGATTAATGAATTTAAAGATATAGGAACTTTCGAAAATATTATCGCTCAAACAATCCAAAGTTACAATTATCTTTTCTTAAATGGCAATATGCAAAAAACTGAAAATAATCTAGGTAAACTAACACTGATAAACAGAGCTTTTCAAGAGTGCTACATTGACTCTGGAAAAGATAATAATTATTTTTTAAATTTAATTAATGCTGAGGATGGTGATTATTCAAGATATATATATTTTTACTTAAATAGTCTCATAAATAATAAAGATTTTAAAACGGCAAATAACTTATCTAATACAATTAATGAGCTGGATAGCAACCTTTTAATATTACAATCAAAAAAATGGATCGAAAATGAAGAGTATGAAAACTTTACAGATTATTTTTCTTGTAAAAATGAAGCTGATATTATCTCAGAATTTCTATTTATTGTTGCAAATTTGTATAGCTCACAAGAAGAGTATGAAAAGTCAAATTATTATTTGAATATCTCTAATTTTTTGAATAATAAATTTATATTTAATTACTCTCTGCTAGCAGAAAATTATCTTTTGAATGAGGAATACAAAAAAGCAGAGAATATTTTAAAAATATTTAATAAAAAATTTCAAATATACTTCTGGTTCAAGATAAAAAAAATAGGGCAAATAATTTCTAAAAAAAAAAATAATGAAGAATCTTTAAAATATATAGAGGAAAACTATAAAAAAATTGTAAATCCAAATTATAAAATAGTCTACGATTTTGCCAACATCCAAAAAAATTTTGGAAAATATAAAAAATCAATAGAACTTTATAATCTCACCTTAAAATCTTTAAAAGATAATGCAGCTGCTTTATCAGATATTTACTACAAACGAGGTAGTAGCTTTGAAAGGATAAGAGATTATCAAAATTCAGACAAAGATCTACTAAGGTCACTCGAACTCGCACCTGACGATCCATACGTTTTGAATTATCTTGCATATAGTTGGTTAGAAAGGAATTTTAAAATAAATATAGCAATAGGCATGTTAGAGAAAGCTTATGAGTTGACCGAAAACGATCCTTATATTACTGACTCTTTAGGTTGGGGATATTTTCTAAACAAAGAATATTTTAAGGCAGAAAAATATTTAAACATGGCATTACAGATTAAACCTGATGATGCAGTTATAATGGATCATTATGGAGATGTACTTTGGGTGTTAGGAAGAAAATTGCAAGCAAATTATTTTTGGAAAAAAGTTCTAAATAGTGATGAAGCAGAGGATATAAATAAAAGTGAGCTCAAAAATAAAATTTTGTATGGTTTAAAAAATATATGAAAAATACTAATACCATTAGCTCTTATGGTAAAATCAATATTCATATAGGCGTAATAAAAAAACAAAATCCAAATTTTCATAAAATTGAGACCTTAGTTACGTATGTGGATTTATGCGATAAAATATATATTAAAGAGATAAATAATAAAAAAAATAAAATTATTTTTTATGGAAATTATGCCAAACTTATAGGTACTAAGAATACAATATCTAAATTGTTACATTTATTAGAAAGAGAAAATATTACAAAAAATAAACGATATTTAATTAAAATTAAAAAAAACATTCCACCCAAATCTGGTATGGGTGGGGGGTCAATGAATGCTGCAAGTATTCTTAGATTTATAATTAAAAAAAATAAAATTAAATTAAAAAAAAAAAAAATTATAAGTTTATGTAAAATCATAGGATCGGATGTCCAGTTGGGCTTAGATAACCAAACAAAAATAATGTTTAAAAATGGGGAAATTAAAAATGTTAATAAATTTAAATCTTATTTGTTGATAGTGCTTCCTAACTTTGGATGCAGCACAAAGCATATTTATAAAAATCTCACTAAATATTCAAAAACTTGTCTCAAATCAAATAAAAAATATAATTTAAATAACAGTAAAAATCTTTACAATGATCTGGAGTCTTCAGCTTTTGAGTTATATCCAAAATTGGCTAATCTCAAAAAAAACCTACAAATATTGCCCAATATAGATTTTGCAAGAATGACAGGATCAGGTTCTGTAATCATAGGCTATTTTCGCAAAAAAATAGACGCATTACATGGGGCAAAATTAATTAAGAAAAAATATAAAAACTATTGGTGTATTGTATCTAAAACTATATAAATTTTTTTTTTTGTATGTTATAGAAAAATTATTTTGGGGCGTAGCCAAGTGGTAAGGCAGCGGTTTTTGGTACCGCCATTCCTAGGTTCGAATCCTAGCGCCCCAGCCAAGTATGCAAAACATAATACAAAAAATATTTTTAAAGAAACCTAAAAAATCTTTTATTAATAAGGGATTTTCAGATTTAAGAAAAATTCCGGAAGTAATTAGAATTTTTGCAACATTTGAAAATTTTGATGAAAGCACTGAAATTCGTTTTGTTGGTGGCTGTGTTAGGAAAATTTTGAATAATGAAAAATTTGACGACATTGATCTTGCTATAAATGTAGAACCCAAAATTGTAAAGTCAATACTTGAAAAAAATAATATTAATTTTTATGAAACTGGTATTGAGCATGGGACGATAACTGCTTCAATAAATAACAAAAAATTTGAGATAACATCTCTTAGAAATGATGTTTCTACGGATGGAAGACATGCTGTGGTGGAATTTTCGAATGATTGGAAAATAGATGCTGACAGAAGGGATTTTACTATTAATAGTATATATTCAGATCTGGATGGAAACCTATTTGATCCATTCGAAGGAAAAAAAGATTTAAATCTAGGTATAATTAAATTTATTGGCGATACAGAAAAAAGAATAAATGAGGATTATCTCAGAATACTGAGATATTTAAGATTTTTTATAAGTTATAGTAAAAACGCACATGATAACAAAACCAAAACTATAATAAGAAAAAATATTGCTGGAATTAAAAATATATCAAAAGAAAGGCTACTAGATGAATTAAAAAAAATATTTTTAACTTTTAATTTCGATAAACTTTTTAATGATAAATTCTGTGTTGAAATCTTAACCCTTATTTTTCCAGAAATAAAAAATTTATATATATTTAAAAATTTAAATGATGAAATAATAGAATTATTAAAACAAAAAGACTTTATATTTATCTTATCGCTCGCAATTATAGACGAAACAGATAATGCGAATTATTTTCTATTCAAATATAATATTTCAAAGACTGACGTTGAGAGAATTTTATTTTTAAAAAATAACTTCAAAAATATTCATACTAAAAATTTTTTTAACGAAATGAATTTAAAAAGGATATTTTATAAAACTAATAAACAATTTATGATAGATTTAATAGATTTCAAAATTTGTAAGTCAATAAAGATTCCTTATAAAATTTTGAAACTTAAAAACAATTTATCACAATTACATAAACCATTATTTCCAATTAAGGCAAAGTATTTGATGGATAATTACGGATTAAAAGAAGGGAAAATTTTAGGTCAAAAATTAATGAAATTAGAGGAAATTTGGCTTAGTAATGATTTTAAAATCACACAAAAAGACATAGAAGCTGTAGTGCAAGACTAAATATATTTTACATCAATTATTTCAAAGTTTTTTTGTCCAGATGGTGTTTTGATTTCTACTAAATCTGATTTATTTTTGCCTATTAATCCTTTTCCTATTGGAGACAAATAAAAAATTAGTCTTTTATTTATATCAGCTTCGTCTTTGCCTACAATTTTATACTCAATTTTTTCATTAGTATCTAAATTTTGTAATAAAACAGTGCAACCAAATATTACTTTTCCATCATTGTTAATCTTTGTTACATCAATAACATTTGCTCTTGCAATTAAATCTTCGATTTCTTGAATTCTACCCTCGTTGTATGATTGCTGCTCTTTAGCTGCATGATATTCTGCATTCTCTTTTAAATCACCATGAGATCTTGCTTCAGAAATTGCAGCAACAATTTTTGGTCTTTTTTCTTCCTTTAAATTTCTTAACTCTAATTTAATTTTTTCTAAACCTTTTGTTGTAATAGGTTCTTTTTCCATCTTATTTCCATTTAGCAATTGGAGGTAATGACATTAATATACCTTCAACGTTACCCCCGGTTTTCAATCCAAATTTCGTTCCACGATCATACAATAAGTTAAATTCAACATATCTTCCTCTTTTTATATACTGTATTTCTTTTTCTTTTTTTGTCCAACCTCTCTTAATTTTTTTTTTAATTATTTCTTTAAATATACTTTTAAAACTAAGACCTACATCACGTACAAACTCAAAGTCCTTATAAAAATTTTTATTTTTGTAATCAAAAAATATACCTCCTATACCTCTAGCCTCTTTTCTGTGAGGTAAATAAAAATAACTATCACACCATTTTTTAAATTTAGGATAATATTTTTTATCATGTTTATTACATGTTTTCCTAAGTTCTTTATGAAACCAATTTTTTGTTTTATTATCTTTAATACATGGTGTAACATCCATGCCACCACCAAACCATCCATGTGAAGTAAATATATATCTTGTATTAAAGTGCATTGCTGGAATATGTGGATTTCTCATATGCATCACTACAGACACACCTGACGCCCAAAAATTTCCATTTTTATTTGCCCCTGGTATTTTTTTTCTAAATTCTTTAGAAAATTTTCCATAAACTTCTGAAAAATTCACACCAACTTTTTCAAATATTTTCCCGTTCTCAAGAATCCTAAATTCTCCCCCTCCCTCATCTTTATTCTTGTTTCTTAACCAGGTTTTTGAATTGAATAAATTTTTTTTATTTTCCAATTCCTCTATATCATTGCATATTGTGTCTTGTAATATTTTAAACCAATTTTTTGCTAAAGCTTTTTTTAATTCTTCATCCATTTAAATATCCTGTTTGTCTTAAATGTTCAGATAATATTATAGAAACTGAAGTTGAAAGGTTTAAGGATCTTTTAGTCTTTATCATTGGTATTCTAAGTTTTTCTTTTATTTTTTTGTGAATAGTTGATGGCACACCTGAGCTTTCTCTTCCAAAAAGCAGAGTATCTCCAAAATTAAAACTAAATTTACTATATATTTTTTTTCCTTTTGTTGTCATCAAAATAACTCTTTTTCCAATTTTAGCTTTAAAAAATTCTTCGTCGCTTTTATAGAATTTTATCTTAGATATTTCCATATAGTCCATAACGACTCGTTTAAATCTTTTATCTGATAAAAAAAAACCACACGGCTCTATAATTTCAAGGTCTGCCCCTAAACATGCGCAAGTTCTAGCTATAGAAGCAGTATTTTGAGGTATATCAGGTTGATATAATGCAATAATTGGACTATTTTTAAATGCTTTATGTGTCATTCTTACCATGGAAAATAATCTCTTTTCTCATATATAAACTCTATATAAGAAGTATTTAATTTACAAATGTCAGATTCAGATAAAAAAAAACCTAATAGAAGAGACTTTATTTTAACCGCTACTACAGCAGCTGGGGCCGTTGGTGTTGGGGCAGTGGTTTGGCCTCTTGTGGATCAAATGAATCCTGACGCATCGGTAAAAGCTTTAGCGAGTACTGAAGTAGATATTAGCAATGTTCAACCTGGACAATCAATTACAGTTCTATGGAGAGGAAAACCAGTTTTTATTAAGCATAGAACAAAAGAAGAAATTGATGAAGCAAGAAAAGTAAATTTAAAAGAGCTTAAACATCCAGAGAAAGATGAAGATCGTGCTAAAAAACCTGAATGGTTAGTTACATTGGGAATTTGCACTCATTTAGGATGTGTTCCTTTAACAAACAAAGGAGATTTCGAGGGAGGATGGTTTTGTCCATGTCATGGATCTCATTACGATACTTCAGGTAGAATTAGAAGTGGTCCAGCTCCTACTAATTTAGAAATCCCAGAATATACTTTTGTTGATAATAACACAATTAAGATAGGATAAAAATGAGTTCACACGAATATACGCCAAGTTCAAAATTTGGAAAATGGTTTAATGATAGACTTCCTTTATTAACTCTGGCAAATCATCTAACTGACTATCCAACACCAAAGAACTTAAATTATTGGTGGACATTTGGTGGAATATTAACATTTTGTTTAATTACACAAATTGTAACAGGTTTAGTATTGGCTATGCACTATATAGCTCATGCGGATTTAGCATTTGAAAGTGTTGAGCATATTATGAGAAACGTTAATTATGGTTGGCTAATTAGATATGTTCATGCCAATGGTGCATCGATGTTTTTTTTAGCAGTTTATATTCATATTTTCAGAGCTCTATATTATGGATCATATAAATCACCACGAGAAATAATATGGATTATTGGAATGTTAATTTATTTTCTTATGATGGCAACAGCATTTTTAGGTTATGTTTTACCTTGGGGACAAATGAGTTTTTGGGGAGCAACAGTTATAACAAATTTATTTAGCGCAATTCCATTAATTGGTGAAAGTATAACACATTGGTTGTGGGGAGGTTATTCAGTTGACAATCCTACACTAACAAGATTTTTTAGCTTACATTATTTATTCCCTTTTCTAATTTTAGGATTGGTAATTTTACACATTTGGGCATTACATGTTCCAGGAAACAACAATCCCATAGGTATTGATATAAAAAAACCATCAAATGATACAGTGCCTTTTCATCCATATATTGTTATAAAGGATCTTTTTGCATTATTAATCTTCTTAATTGTTTTTGCATTTTTTGTTTTTTTCTCACCAAACATTTTAGGTCATTCAGACAATTATATCGAAGCTAATCCTTTGGTAACTCCTGCTCACATTGTTCCAGAATGGTATTTACTACCTTTCTATGCAATATTAAGGTCAGTACCTGATAAGCTTCTGGGAGTAATTGCAATGTTCGCAGCAATTTTTGTATTGGTAATATTGCCTTGGTTAGATACTTCAAAAGTTAGATCTGCTTTGTTCAGACCAATTTATAAACAGTTTTACTGGTTCTTGGTTGCCGACGTTTTAATACTTGGATATATGGGAGCGATGCCAGCAGAAGGTATTTACTTATTAATTGCAAGAGTCGCAACTGCATACTATTTTATACATTTTTTAATTATATTGCCTGTATTAAGTAGAAAAGAAAAAACACTAGAAGTTCCATTAAGTATCACTGAACCCGTTTTAGGTGGAATGTCTAACCCAGCTATGGCAAAGGATGATTACAAACTTAAAAGCCTAGGCTAAATTGTGAAAAAATTTATAAAACTAATTACTTTTTTAATAACTGTTTTATTTAGCTCAAGCTTTGCAATCGCAGCAGGTGAAAACCCACCATTAATGAAAACAGATTGGTCATTTAAAAGTTTCTTTGGAAAATTCGACAGAGCATCTCTTCAAAGGGGATATCAAGTTTACACTGAAGTTTGTGCATCTTGTCATTCAATGAAATATTTGTCTTATAGAAACTTAGCAGAGAAGGGCGGGCCAGAATTTTCATTAGATCAAGCCAAAGCTATTGCATCTAATTTCGAAGTTATAGATGGGCCAAATAGTGATGGAGAAATGTTTACAAGACCAGCAAAGTTATCTGATAAATTTGTAATGCCTTATGCAAACGAACAGGAAGCAAAAGTTTCAAATGGTGGAGCATATCCACCAGATATGTCGGTTCTTGTTAAAGCAAGAGCTGGAGGAGCAGATTATATCTACTCAGTAATTTTAGGTTATGAGGATCCACCAGTTGGAATGAAATTAGATGATGGCGTTTACTACAATAAATATATGTACGGAAATAAAATCAAAATGCCCCCGCAATTATATGAAGATCTTGTTACCTATATTGATGGAACACCGGCTACGCCAGAACAGATGGCCAAAGATGTCACAACATTTCTTGCATGGTCAGCAGAGCCAAAACTTGAGGAGAGGCATAAGTTTGGATTTAGAGCGATATCTTATCTGATCATTCTAACTATACTGGTATATTTTAGTATGAAGAAAATATGGTCACGTATTGAAACGAAAATTTAATATATCTCCATCTCTAACGATGTAATCTTTTCCCTCAAGTCTCATTTTGCCTTTATTTTTTGACTCTAACCAACCATTACAATCAACAAAATCCAAGTATGATACTGTTTCTGCTTTAATAAAACCTTTTTCAAAGTCAGAGTGAATTTCTCCTGCTGCAGATGGTGCTGAGCAGTTTTTTTTTATTGTCCAAGCTCTGCTTTCTTCTGGACCTGATGTAAAAAAAGTCTCTAACTTTAAAATTTTATAACCTTTTTTAATTAAATTTTTCAAACCTGTATTCTTTATATTTAAAAGTTTCATATAATTTATTTTTTCTGATTTATCTAATTGGTTAATTTGATTTTCAATTTCAGCAGAAATTATAATTGTATTATCTTCACCATAATGATTTATTACCTCACTTGTATGTTTATTACCTTTAGCAATACTATTTTCATCGACATTGCAGACAAATATCTTAGGTTTTATTGATAATAAACCAGACAGCTTTAAATCTTTCTCTTCGAAATTATGATTAATTATATCAGTGTTTTCACCTTTATTTATTACCTCTGATGCTAATTCTAGAATTTTAATTTGTTTTTCATCAATGTTTTTTCTATTTTTTTTGTCCAATCTTTTTTGAATAGACTCTAAGTCTGCTAATTTCATTTCAGTTTCAATTATCTCTAGATCTCTAATTGGATCTATATTCAAGTTAATATTTTGAATTTTTTCAGATTCAAAACATCTAACTAAATGAACTATTGCATCTACCTCTCTTATATGTGAGAGAAATTTATTACCCAATCCTTCGCCTTTTGAGGCTCCCTTTACTAATCCGGCTATATCTATAAATGAAATTGTAGTATAAATTTTTTTTTTTGATTTTGAAATTTTAGCGAGAATATCTAATCTTTCGTCTGGAACTGGTACAATTCCAATATTTGGTTCGATTGTACAAAATGGAAAATTTTCTGCCTGTGCTTTACTAGAATTTGTCAACGCATTGAACAGCGTTGATTTACCAACGTTAGGCAAACCCACAATACCACATTTGAAACTCATTACTTATTATTTACTGTACTTGAAAATAATTCTAGTTTTTTGTCTAATAACATAGAAATTGAATCTACAATATTCTGGGTTATTAAGTTCATTTTTTCAATCTCATCTTCGTTAAAGTTCATTAAAACAAAATCCGATATTGAAATTTTTGGGTCAGGTCTACCTATTCCAATTCTAACCCGTGAGTAATCTTTACCAATAAATTTATCTATTGATGCAATTCCGTTATGACCCGCACTAGATCCTCCAAATTTAGTTTTAATTTTACCTAAATCTACGTCTAGGTCATCATGAAATACAATTACATCCTGAGCATCTATTTTAAAATACTCAATTAATTCTCTTATACAAATGCCTGAATTATTCATGAAAGTTAATGGTTTAATTGCATAAACTTTTTTATTTCCAATATTTCCAGTTGTTAACAGCCCTTTAAATTTTGGTTTTTGTTTTGAGAGACTATATTTATTATTTAAGGCATCAATTATCTTAAATCCAATATTGTGTCTATTATTATGGCTATCTGGAGTTGGATTTCCAAGACCTACAAATAATAGCATGATTCCTAAAACTTTATATAATTACTTTTTTTCTTGTGGGGTTTTCGTATCTTCTTTTTTTTCACCATCTTTTGTTTTATCACTGTCTGGACCAGCTTTTGACTTATCATCTCCAGCCTCAGATGAGCCTTCTGCTGTTGCCGCCTCCGTATTATCACCTTCTTCAGTTGTCTCTGCTGGTTTTTCTGGCTCTTTAACAACTGTAGGGGCAGCTACGGTTGCAATAACAAAATCTCTATCTGTAATTACAGGTTTAACATTTTCAGGTAGTTTTATGAAAGAAATTTTAATACTCGCTCCTATATCCAAATTATTTAAATCAACTATAATTTCCTTTGGTATATTTTCGGTTGGACAATTTAATTCTACTTTTCTTCTAACAATGTTAAGCACACCACCTCTTTTTAATCCAGGACTATTATCTTGATTTATAAATTTAACTGGAATTTCTAAATTTATTTTTGAACCTGCAATAATTCTTAAAAAATCTATATGTATAGGTTCATCACTTATAGTATCATAAGTGATTTCACGTGCTAATACATTAAACTCTTTTCCCTCTACTTTTAAAATTATAATGTCAGATGAAAAGTTTTCTTTCTCAATTAATGCCTTGACCTGTTTTTTTGATAAAGTAATTTTTTGATTTTCTTCTTTACCACCATACAATATTGCTGGAACATTACCTTGACTTCTTAAGGCAGATAATTGACCCTTAGTTTTTGTTTTTCTTAAAGTTGCATCTAAAGAGTTCATAAGAAGTGGCCTTATAGCTTATGTATGAAAATTTACAAGAGTTAATTAAATAAGTCTGATACCGAGGTTGAATTTGATATTCTTTTAATTGCTTCACCAACAAGATTAGATATAGATAATATCTCGATATTCTTGGCTTTTTGAACTTTTTTGGAATTATCTATTGTATCAGTTATGACTAAATTTTTAATTTTTGAATTTTTTATTTTATCAACTGCGCTGCCGCTTAAAACACCATGGGAAACATATACGTGAACATCTTTAGCACCTTTTTCTTTTAAAATTTTGGCTGCATTTACTATAGTTCCTCCTGAATCAATTATATCATCAACAATAATACATGTTTTATTATTTACATCACCTATAACGTTCATAACTTGTGATTTTCCAGGCGCTGGTCTTCTTTTGTCTACAATTGCAAGTCCTACATTTAACATTTTTCCTAGTGCCCTTGCTCTAGCTGTACCGCCTACATCTGGAGCAACACATATAAGGTTATTTGATTTAATTTTTTTTTTAATATGTCTTGCAAATATTGGGGTTGCAAACAAGTTATCTACTGGAATATCAAAGAAACCTTGTATTTGCCCTGAATGCAAGTCGAGAGTCACAACCCTATCAGCACCAGCCTTTGTTATTAAGTTTGAGACCATCTTTGCTGATATAGAGGTTCTTGGAACTACTTTTCTATCCTGTCTAGCGTATCCAAAATAGGGAATTACAGCTGTTATATTTTTTGCAGACGATCTTTTTAAAGCGTCAATACAAAGCAATAACTCCATTAAATTATCATTTGCGGGAGAAGAAATAGATTGAATTATAAAAATACTGTTTCCTCTAATGTTCTCATGAATTTCTATATAAATTTCACCATCGCTAAACTTTTTAATACTAGAGTTTACCAGTTTATTTTTTAAGAACTTTGATATTTTTAGGCTCAGTGTTTTATTACTGTTACCAGTTAATAATTTCATTTTGAAAGACATAACTATTTAATCATAATTACAGATATATTTCTACCATAATCATCAAAATTATTTTTTTTAGACATCCTTGAGCTAAAAAATTTATTTTTTTTGTAAAATGTGTCTTTTTTAATCGTCTCTATTCTTTTGATCCCGGTTTTTAACAATTCTGATTTAATGAATGCTGTAAGGTCAAAAAAGATTAATTTATTTTTAATTATAAAGAAATTACGATTTTGTTTATCTTTTCTTATAAATTTTTTATAAAAATCAATTTTTACCTCATAATTATTTTTTTTAATACATGGACCAATTACAGCTAAAATATTATCTGTTATAGACCCCTTTGATTTTAAATATTTTACAGTTTCCTTAATTATACCTCTGTAAGCACCTCTCCAACCAGCGTGAGCGGCTCCAATCATATTAATTTTTTTATCAAAAAAAAATATTGGAGCGCAGTCAGCAGTTAAGATACACAATGCTATTCCTTTTTTACTTGTAATTATAGCATCTCCCTTAAGCTTTTTTTTACTAATTTTTCTTATGTTAAAAACTTTATTGCCATGTATTTGATGCAACAATACTAAATTTTTTTTTGAGCAGCCGATCTTATTTGAAACAATTTTTAAATTATTTATTATATTACTTCTTAAATCTTTAGATCCATATCCACAATTTAAACTTTTGTAAATTCCTTTTGATACACCTCCATTTTTATTGAAAAATCCATGAGAAACATTCTTATACCTTTTAAGTATATTTGCTCGTATCATATTTTAAAAACCCAAGTTAAAATTTATAGTTTTATGAGAAGCAAAAATTACCTTGAACTGTCCTCCCATTCCATAAATATCCGTTATCCTTTTGACTCTGCTGTAAATTTTAACTTTATCGTTAAAAAGCTTATTTTTAGAAATAATTTCTGCCCTCTCGAATATACCCATTTTTTTTAAAAATTCTCCTTGAGATATGACTCCGTTTACTTTTAATCCATTATTTAAAAAGATTTTTTTTAATAACTTAAAATTAATTAAATGTGTAATATCGGCATTACCTTTATTCAAAAGTATGTTATTTTTTTTATGATTTTTAACACTTTGTAATGTATTAAACATTTTACTTTTAACATAACCATAATCAATTAGTAAAACTCCACCAAAATTTTTTTTTAGATATCTACTTAAATTTTTTATAAATTTTTCTTGCTCTGGAGAAAATTCTATAAAGTTTTGATTTGAAGAAAATTCTTTACCTAATACCTTAATATATTTTTTAATATTGGCTTTTACATTTTTAAAATATCTTTTATTTTTATATTCATAAATGTATTTTTCAAACCAAATATTATTAATTTTCTCAAATTGTTTAATTGAGAAAGCGTCTAAAAATTCATTTCCAAAAAACAAACACTTATTATTAGATTTGAGTTTACTTATATTATCTAACCATATTATTTTGGATTTTTTTAATTTTTCTTTTTGCACTTTTTTTAAAAAATTACTTTTTTCAATTATATAAAAATTCAAACAATTTTTTACATCAATAAACTTTTCTAAAATATTAATTATTTGAAACATCATTTCTCCATTGCCAGCTCCTAGTTCAATTATATTAAACTTTTTTGGCCTTCCTAGCTTTTGCCAGTACATAACTATCCATAGTCCTATCATTTCCGAAAAAAGAATCGAGATATTGGGACTTGTAATGAAGTCTCCATACTTATCGAAAGTAATATTCTTCATATAATATCCATTACGTTTATCGTACAAAGCTTGATCGATATATTTATCTAATGGTAATTTTTTTTTAATTTTTTTCATATTTAAAATAAAATATTGTTACACCTAGTCCCAGGGATATAACACTTATAATTTGTCCGATGGAAAAATAATTTAAAAGTCCTATCTGAACATCCGGTTCGCGAGTAAATTCAATAAAAAACCTAAATATCGAATAATAAATAAGAAAATAAGAGGATATGACTCCACTATATCTTAAATTTTTAATCAAAATAAAGTTTAGGATATAAAATAATATTAAACCTTCAAAAACTGCCTCGTAAACCTGTGAAGGATGTCTTGATAAATTATCAATTTTAACAAATACTACACTCCATGGAACATCAGTTGTTCTACCAACAAGCTCAGAATTTATATAATTTGATATTCTTCCTAAAAAAATACCTATAGGAGCTGCTAACGAGACTAAATCTAAATAATAAAATACTTTACTTTTACTTTTGTTAAAGAAAATCAAAGTAGCAAATATAACTCCAATAACGCCGCCATGAAAAGACATCCCTCCTTGCCATAAATATAAAATCTCAATAGGATTATAAAGATAGTATTTGAGGTTATATATTAAAACGTAACCGATCCGACCACCTATAATAATGCCAATAATCAAATAGGAAATATAGTCGCTGAATATTTTTTTTTCTTCGGAGGTTTTCAAAAACCTTAAGTATAAGTAAAACCAACCTAATATAATACCAAAAATATAAGCAAGTGAGTACCACCTTATATCAAAATTAAACAAACTTATTGCTACAGGATTAAAATTATTTATAAACATTTTTAGTAAATTAAGTTAAATTAATATTATGGCTAAATCTAGTGAAGTATTTGAAAAAATAGGAAAATTTTTAGAACAAGGTATTATAAATTACAAAGATCTCAGTACGGAATTTATAAATATATGTAAATCTAAAAGAGATGAATTTATATTCAAAATGAGACTTGTAAGTAAAGATGAATTTGACATTCAAAAAAAAAGATTAGATAAGATAGAAAAAAAATTAGAACAATTTGGCAAAACGAAAAAAACTAAAAAGGCAAAAAGACCCTAAGCTTTAATCCTCCCATTCTCGATTTATCTAACCTTATTTTACCACCATGGGAATTAATTATATCTTGAGAAATTGCTAATCCTAACCCAACACTACTCTTTGTCTCTGATCTGCTTTTATCGACCTTGTAGAAGGGTTTAAATACATTTTCATATTCATTGACCGGAATTCCAGGTCCATCATCGTGAAAATCTATTATAATATCTTTTTTTAATTTTTTGACCTCAATTTCAATTTTATTTCCGAATTTTAATGAGTTATCAATAAAATTATTAAAACACCTCTTTAATAAATTTTCTCTTCCCACAAATAAGATATGCTCTATTTTATTAATTTTGATTTTTCCATTTTTATATTTTTCAACTATATTTGATATAAGTTCATCTAATCTAAATTTTTTCGTAGTTTCCTCTGCACCTGTTTTGGAAAATTGTAAATATTCATTTAACATTTTTTCCATTTCAATTACATCTTTAGATAATTCAGATGATATGCTTGAATCTTTTATAAAAGCCAATTGCAATTTAATTCTAGTTAATGGTGTTCTTAGATCATGACTTATACCAGAGAGCATTTCGGAGCGTTGGCTTAAATGACTTTTGATTCTTCTCATCATTCTATCAAACTCAAAACCAGCTTTTCTAATCTCTAAGGCTCCAGATGGTCTAAATTCCTCAATTTCTTCACCTCTGCCAAATTTCTCAGACGCCTCTGCAAGTTTTATTATTGGTTTTGTTTGATTCTTTAAAAAAATCATGGCAATGAATATTACTAATAAAGCTGGAAGTGTAATCCAAAATACAAATATTCTAACAGAAGAACTTGTCAATCTTTCTTTAGGTATAAAGAATTGAAAGTATCCATCTTTATATCTTATTTTTAAATCGACTAATTCTTTGTGAGAAGTGGTATCGAACCAATAGTTTAAATTTTTAGATTTTAATTCTCTCCGTAGTGATCTATCTATAGGGCTAAACCACCTATCATCTAAGTGACTAGGCATTTGTATATTTTTTTTATAATTAATATCTAAGTTAAAGTTTTCTTCAAACAATAGAAGTATAAAATCTTTATTAACTTCTTCATTATCGTATGCGTTTACAAAAGTTTTTAATTCAGAAACTAAAGCCCTTGTTAAACCTTTATTGGTTTTAATCCACAAACTATCAAAAAAAACTAATGTAATTGTTATCTGTAAAATAATTATAGGTGTAGCTACTATTAGCAAGCCTCTATAAAATAATTGCTTTGGAAGTAGGGACTTAATAACTTTATTTAATCCATAAAACATATCCCTCTCCTCTAATAGTTTGTAAAAATTTAGGATTTTTAGGATCATCCTCAATTTTTTTTCTTAATCTAGTAATAATAACATCTATAGATCTTTCCTTATCTATATTTATTAATTTACCAATTATTTCTCTTGAATATATCTCTCCTGGGGAGTTTATCATTTTTTCTAAAATTATCTTTTCGGTATTATTTATTTTAAACATTTTACTTTTTTTTGAAATAAACAACTTATTTAAATCTATCTTGATGGTTTCGAATTCTATTACTCTTATTAATTCCTTTTTTTTAGTCCTACTTAATATACTTTTAATTCTAAGCACTAGTTCTTTGGGTTCAAATGGCTTAGGCAAATAATCATCTGCACCTGTTTCCAAACCCTCTACTCTCTCACCGGGCTCACCTTTTGCGGTTAATAAAATTATAGGTGTATTTATTTTATTTTTATTTTCTGCAATAAATTCTAAACCACTTTTTCCAGGCATCATTACATCTAAAACTATTAAATCAAATTTAATATATTCAATTTTATTAATTGCATTCTCAGCACTTCCTGATGTGGTTACAAGAAAATTTTCTCTTATTAGTAGTTGTTTAACTAATTTTCTTATTCCATCATCATCATCAACAACTAAAATATGCCCTAAAAATTTATTCATTAATAATTTTATTTAAAATATTTTTGAAATGTATAACCTCTGCAGATGAAGAGTTTAATAGTGCTTTGTAAATTCTTTTTTTTTGTATAGAAAATATTTCCTCAAATATTTTTTCACCTTTTTCACTTAGATGTACATGTTTCAGTCTGGTATCAACACTGTCTTTTTCAAAAGTTATAGCCTGAATTTTTATTAAATCATTCAAAACTCTATTAAGACTCTGTTTAGTAATTTTAAGTTTTTTTAACAATTGTGAGATTGTTATACCCCTATATAATGAGAGTAAATGAAGTACTTTCTGATGTGCAACACCTATTTTGTAATTATCTAATACTTTTTTTGCATCAGTAAACGTTTCTCTGTAACCAACGAATAATTTTTCTATAAATTCTTTTAATTGTTCGTCTTTTAGGTAAAGAAGCTGTTTCATTTTGGTAAGTTATATTGACATATTATACATACAAAGATATTTTTTGTTAATAAAATCTAATGATACCCTACGATAAAAGAGAAGGAAAAATTTGGTACAATAATGAGCTTGTAGATTGGCAAGACGTCAAACTGCATGTTTTAAGCCATGGATTGCATTACGCAAGCTGTGTCTTTGAAGGTGAGCGTGTATATGATGGAGATATATTTAAATTAGAGGAACATACTTCGAGGTTTTTTCACTCTGCACGAAGAATGGGATTTGAAATTCCATATTCCGAAAATGAAATTAATGAGTCTTCAAGAAAAATAGTTTTAGCTCAAAATGTTAAAAATGGCTATGTTAGACCTGTAGCTTGGAGAGGAAGTGAAATGATGGCAATTTCTGCTCAACAAACTAAAATACATGTTGCGATAGCTACATGGGAGTGGGGATCATACTTTGATCCAAAATTAAAACTCGAGGGAATTAAATTAAATATATCAAACTGGAGACGACCAGCTCCAAATACTATTCCATGGGATACAAAGGCCGCTGGTTTATATATGATATGTACTTTATCTAAACATGAGGCAGAAAAACAAGGCTATACAGACTCTTTAATGCTTGATCATGAGGGAAATGTAGCAGAGGCAACAGGAGCAAATATTTTTTTTAAGGATAAAGAGGGTTCACTCCATACACCAGTTCCAGACTCTTTTTTAGATGGTATCACTAGAAGAACAATTATAGAAATCGCAAGATCAAAAAATATAAAAGTTAATGAGAGAAAAATTAAACCTGATGAACTAAAGAATTTCACTGGATGTTTTTTAACTGGCACAGCAGCAGAAGTTACACCAGTATCTCAAATTGATAAATTTAATTTTGAAGTATGTAATACTATTATTGGGCTATCCGAAAGTTACCAGAAGACAGTTAGAAAAAAAAAGGCAGCTTAATTTTTTTCGTCTTGCGAAATTGCGTGATCTATACCTTTTCTGAGATAGTCATAACCTGTATATAAAGTTAGAAATGCAGACAACCATAATAATATAATGCCAATTGTTTGTGCATTATAATCTTGAAAATTTATAATTTTATTTCCAGTTTCACCTAAAAGTAAAATTGATATTGCAAACATTTGAAGAAAAGTTTTTAATTTAGCTAAGCTAGATACTGGCATATTAACTTTACCTTTTGCCAGAAATTCTCTTAATCCTGAAATTAATATTTCACGCGTAAGTATAATTATTGCAGCAATTACCTCAAAATTTTTTACTGTCCCGTCCATTACAAGTAAAATTAAAGCTGTTGCAACAATTATCTTATCCGCTATGGGATCTAGTAGCTCACCTAATTTAGATTCTTCTTTGTACATCCTTGCTAAAAGCCCATCTAAGAAATCAGTAAATGAAGCTATTACAAATAAAACAAATGGAATTATATCACCATAAAATCCAGGTAGATAAAATGTTATAACGAAAATAGGTACAATTATAATTCGACCTATTGTGAGATAATTAGGAATTTTAAATTTCATTCGTGAAAGTAGTTATATATTTTTTTTGCTACTTTTTCCTCAATACCATCCACAGACTTGATTTCATCAAGACTAGCAGACTCCACTGCTCTTGCAGAGCCAAAATGGTTCAAAAGTGCTCTTTTTCTTATACCTCCAACCCCGTCAATTTGGTCAAGTAACGATTTACTAATCCCTTTTTTTCTTTTTGCTCGGTGGGCGCTTACTGCAAATCTATGAACTTCATCTCTTATTCTTTGCAAGAAAAATAATGTAGGATCATTTTTTTCAAATTTATAATCTTTTCCATTGTGAAAAAAAGTTTCATTTCCACTATTTCTTTGTTTCCCTTTAGCTATCGCGAGCACAGGTATGTCATGAAGACCTAACTCATTCATTGTATCTCTCGCAGATGAATATTGTCCTTTACCACCGTCTATTACAACTAAATCAGGAAACGATAAATAATTATCTTTCTCTTGTATAGCTCTTTTGAAACGTCTACTTAGTACTTCCTTAATCATTCCATAATCATTTTGTTCATTTCCTTCAACTTTTATATTGAACTTTCTATATCTCTTTTTGATAAAACCCTCCTCGCCATAAGCGACTAAAGCCCCAACACTATTTGTTCCTTGAATGTGGCTATTATCGTAAACTTCAATTAATTTAATATTATTATCTAAATTAAATTTTTTAGATATCTCATCAAATAAATCTTTATTATTTTGACTTTCGTACAATTTTCTATTTAAATTATCTTTAGCGTTTTTGATTGCTTGATTTATAACTTTTAATTTTGATCCTCTTTTTCCAATAGATATATTTATTTGTTTGTTTTCCTTCTGGGTTAATGCTTTTTCTATAAGTTCTTTTTCAACAATATTTTCGCTTAATATGATATTTTTTGGAACATTTTTATTTTCATAAAACTGAATAACAAAAGAATTTAATATGTTTGATAATTTTTCATCTGGGTCATGTTTTGGAAAGTATGATTGATTTCCCCAGTTCTGCTTGGATCTATAAAAAAAAACTTGAACACAAGTTTTTCCGGACTCTTTATAGGCAGCTATTACATCAGCCTCTATCAAGTTTGTTTCATTAATTCTTTGAGAGGATTGAATTATATTTAAAGATTTAATTCTGTCTCTAAGAATAGCAGCTTTTTCAAAATCTAATTCCTCACTTGCTGACTCCATTTGATCTGATAAACTTTTTTGTATTTTTCTTGATTTACCAGATACAAATTCAATCGCATCGTTGACACTATTTTTATAATCATCTTCATTAACAAAACCAACACAAGGCCCTGAGCATCTTTTTATTTGATATAATATGCATGGTCTTTTTCTATTTTTAAAAACTACATCATTACAAACCCTTAATTGAAAAATTTTTTGTATCATTTTTATTGTCCAGTTTGCTGATCCAGCAGATGCGAATGGACCAAAGAAAAAACCATCTCTATTTTTCTTACCTCTATGTTTGGTAATTTGTGGCCATTTTGATTTACTAGAGATATAAATAAATGGAAAAGATTTATCATCTCTTAATAAAATATTAAATTTAGGTTTATGTTTTTTTATTAAATTTGCCTCTAAAAGAAGAGCCTCGCTTTCATTAGAAGTTGTAGTAATCTCAATTTTTTTAGTTTGAGAAAGCATTCTTTCTGTTCGAATGATATGATTTTTTTCAGAGACATAACTTTTTAACCTATTTGGCAGATTTTTAGCTTTACCTACATACAATATCTCTTCATCCATACTCAACATTTTATATACCCCTGGTAATTTTGGTATCAATGGGAGTTGTTTTTTGATTACCTCTTTTCCAATTTCAGAATTACGCATAACTTCTTTTTTTTGATATTTGAATACCCACAGAAGAACAATCTTTTATTATTTCTAGCTTTTCAATTTTTAAAATTATTTTATCTATTCTCCTGTCTTTAAATAATTCATTAAAAATATCTTCAGCAAGTGTCTCTAAAAAATTATAATGCTTACTTTTAACTAATTTTTTT
>CACNFY010000008.1 GCA_902619925.1 uncultured Pelagibacteraceae bacterium | reverse complement strand
AAAAAATTTAATACATCAAACAAAATCTGCTTGGTTACAAACTTTAACAAGTCTTGATCATGAGGATGATGATCCAGGAACTGTTTGGAATAAAGAAGCAAGAGAAAGAGATAAAGATAGAATGTCGCCAAGACAAGCTTGGAGAGCAATTCAGGCTGCAATGCCAGAAGACGCAATAATCTCAAGTGATATTGGAAATAATTGTGCAATTGGAAATGCTTACCCAACTTTTGAAAAGCCAAGGAAGTATTTAGCACCTGGTTTATTTGGTCCGTGTGGTTATGGTTTCCCATCAATCTTAGGTGCTAAAATCGGATGTCCAGATACACCAGTAATTGGTTTTGCAGGAGACGGAGCTTTCGGAATAAGTATGAATGAAATGAGTTCATGTGCTAGAGAAGAGTGGCCTGCAATTACCATGGTAATATTTAGAAATTATCAATGGGGAGCAGAAAAAAGAAATTCAATTTTGTGGTTTGACGACAATTTTGTGGGAACAGAGTTAGATCCAGAGTTAAGTTATGCAAAAGTAGCTAATGCATGCGGTTTAAAAGGTGTAACTGTAAAGACAATGGAAGAAACAACAAAAGCTATAAAACAATCGTGCGACGATCAAAAAAAAGGTATCACAACGTTCATTGAAGTAATTTTAAACCAAGAACTTGGTGAACCATTTAGAAGAGACGCGATGAAAAAACCAGTGCAAGTAGCTGGAATCAACAAAGATGACATGAAACCTCAAAAATCTGTAGTTTAAATGTTTTTTATTTCCTCAAGAACAGATTTTGCGTGATCTTTAACTCTAACGTTTGACCATATTTTATGAATTTTACCTTTTGAATTAATTAAAAAAGTTGATCTAATAACACCCTTATACTTTTTACCTAAAAAAGATTTCATTCCCCAGGCACCATATTTCTTAATTACAGATAATTTTTCATCTGATAATAAATCAAATTTTAATTTATATTTTTTTTTAAATTTTAAGTGACTTTCCATGCTGTCTTTAGATATACCCAACACAATAGTATTGTTTTTGCTAATCATTGAGTTTAATTTACTAAAGTCTTTAGACTCTAAAGTGCATCCAGGTGTGTCATCTTTAGGATAAAAGTACAAAATTATGTTTTTTTTCTTAATACTCTTTAATTCGAACGTTGTACCATCTGTGCTTGCTAATTTAAAATTAGGAGCAATCTGATTTAGTTTAAGTTTCATTAATAAGATTAACTACTAATTAAACTTAAAGCCTCATTCAATAACTTTTCAGACTCAGAATGGTCACCATCTGAGTGTGCCTTTTTTCCAGCATCTCTTAGTTCTTGTATTTTTACTTTTAAATCCTCGTCAGCAACATTATTTATGCTTGAGTCAATTTTACCCCATAACATCGGACATGATCCTGCAAGTGCAGCATTGGAAATTAACAAAAAATAAATTGATATAATCAGTTTTTTCATAAGTTTTTAATAAACATTTTATAAAAAATTAACAGGTCAAGAATGTCACAAGTAAACATATAAAGTTAATAAAAAGTAGATTATAAGTATTATACTACTATGAGAAGGACGTTATTAAAAATTATTGCTGCTTCCTTAGGGGCTATAATTGTCTCTCCATATAAATTCATTTATGCCGAGACAAAAAAAATTATTAACCAAAATTTAACAGAGGAACAAAAAGAAATACTTTTTAATGAAGGCACTGAAAGACCGTTCACTAGCGCTCTACTTCATGAAAAAAGAAAGGGTTTTTATCACTGTGCTAATTGTGGAAATAAATTATTTAGCTCTGAAGCTAAATTTGACAGTGGAACAGGATGGCCTTCTTTTTCAGAAGCATTACCAGGAGCATTTAAAACCAAAGTTGATTTTTCTTTTGGAATGATGCGAACAGAATATCATTGCGCAAAATGTGGAGCCCACCATGGACATGTGTTTAATGATGGTCCAACAAAAACAAAGAAGAGATTTTGTAATAATGGATTGTGCCTAATTTTTAAACCATCAACTTAAATAGGAAGGGGCGTTCTGTTGCCAGGTGCCCCATACCCCGATGAATTTAAATATTTTTTGACGCTTTCCTAATGTGTCCCAAAATCTTCCCGGAATTCTTTCCAGATTTCACCACGTATCCACTTGTTCCATTGGCATTAGTTTCAACGGTCTTGACGTTTCGAAACATTAGTTGATTTAGCCTAGCGTTCTTTGAGCCTCGGCTAAACGAACTAAGTATTCTGTGCATTCTTTTCATACGCACTCCTTTGTTTGTTTTTCCAAAACTCGCTTTTAACCGATGCGATATCGGCCTCTTTTTCACCATGAGATATGGTTAAATAGAATCTATATTTTGTTTAAAGATTATTCAAATTATTAATTTGAAATCCAAACGGTTTGAAATGGCTTTAATTCAAGCTTTTTATTTATAAATATTAATTTATCCTGCAATAAATTTTTAGATTTATCTTTATTTATATTTAAATTAGCAAACTGTTTTTCAGAGGTAACATTTGTTAAGCAAGTAATTGATTGTTTTTTATCAATACTAACTCTTTTAATTGCAAATATTTTTGATCCAAGTTTAAGAGTAGTTTGTGCTGCATCAGGATGAAAAGCTTTTTGTTTTTTTCTTACTTTTAAAAGATTAATCATATTTGTATAATAAATTGTTTGTTTGGAATTTTTATTTTTCAAAGATTTTTCTAATCGCACTTTATTCCAACGATATCTATTAAGGTCTCTCTTGTTACCAGAAATTATATATTTGCTATTGTCATTAGAAGTTCCAAATATTGAATTAAAATAAACAGCAGGTATTCCCTCAAAAGCTAGCATAATTGCATGAGCAGAGAAAAATCTTTCTAGATAATACTTACCATTCTTATCGAAGTCAGACTTTTTGAATGCATTAAATAAAGTTATATTTGCTTCATAGACTTTTTTGCCTTTTCCTTGCACTTTTCTAAATGAAAATTCTCCACCATTTTTTTTAAGTCTAACAAATAGTTTTTTAAGCTGTATATTGTTAATCAGACCTTCAATGGGCCTCATTCCTATTCCATCGTGAGAAGCTATAAAGTTTAGGTAATTATTTTTTTTATTTGTTTTTTTTAATTTTTTACTCCAATGAGTTATTTTGCTACTATCTTCAAATAAAAGACTGTAAACAATTAAGGGTGGAAGAGAAAAATTATAAATCCAATTAGCTTCATCTTGATTACCAAAATAGCTTAGATTTTCTTTTTCTGGAAGGTTTGTCTCTGTAATTACTAAGCTTTCAGTATTTAATTGTTCTGTAAAAAATCTTATAAATTTTATGATATTATGAGTATTTGTGTGATTTATACATTTCGTACCATTTTCTTTCCATAAATAAGCAATAGCATCTAACCTAAATATACGAACACCGTGGTTTAGAGAGTTAATTATTATTTTTAAAAATCTCATCAAAACTTTTGGATTTTTAAAATTAAGATCTATTTGGTCAGGACTAAAAGTCCTCCATAAATATTGGTTTCTATTAAATAGATTAATTTTCTTTAATAATCTGTGCTCTCTTGGTCTTACTACTTTTGAAACATTAAATTTGTTATTTACTGTAAAGAAATAATTCTTACCAGGAGACTTATCTTTTAAAAAATTTGCGAACCATAGTCCTCGAGATGAAGCGTGATTAATTACTAAGTCTGCCATTACAATTGTTTTCTTTGAAAAATTTCGGATATCAGACCAATTGCCCAGTCTTGGTTCAATTTTGTAATGGTCTTTAACTGCAAAACCACTATCGCTGCTAGAGGGATAAAAGGGAAGAAAATGAACTGAATTAAAGTAATTGCTTAAATGTTTGTTAAAAAATGATCTGAAAACTTTGAGGGATTTTTTTCTGACATCTATAATACTATCCCCATAGCTAATAACCAACGAAGTATTTTGAGAAATATTAATAGATGACTTTTTATTTTTTTTATTAAAATTATTTATAAGATCGATTATTTCCTCTACAAATTCGTTCGAAGAATTTATGTAAATTTTCTTAAATTTATCCCTTAAGGATTTTTTTTTTGAATTTGATAACATTTAAGAGTGGTTTTTGTTATCCTCTTCAACGGCTTTTTTCAATCTTGTTAAAAAATCAGGTATTGCACTTTTAACTCTGCTCCATGTTGGAATAAAAGGTGTGCTCATTGGATTTTTAAAAAAATGCTCTCCAGCTTTCATTATATTTAATGCAAAAAGCTCTACAGCTTTTTCTTCATTATGTGAGTCAAATTTTAAACCATTCATTTGGGCATCACTCCTATAAATGTCTATCAAATCTAACGCTGATCTATAATACGTAGCTTTCAAGGATCGAAATGTTTCAGTGCTAAATGAATTTCCTTGCGTAGCTAGTTTTCTAATTATAGTTTTTATAATATCAATTGACATTCTTGATAAACCCTTCGTTTCATCACTGATTGATAGCTCTTGATGTTTATGATCATAACTGTCAGCTAAATCTACCTGACATATATTGTGGGGAGAAAAATTTCTTTGCATTTCTGATAAGACACCAACTTCTATACCCCAATCTGATGAAATTCGTAATTCTGGTAAAACATTTCTTCTAAAGGAAAATTCGCCAGCTAAAGGATATTTAAAAGATTTCATAAATTCTAAATAGTCACTTTTACCAATTGTTTTCTCTAATGCTGTAATAAGAGGAAAGACTAGTAATCTTGCAACTCGCCCTCCCATTTTATTATGTGCAACTCTTGGATAATATCCTTTACAAAATTCAAAGTTAAATAACGGATTTACAACAGGATAAAAAAGTTTTGCGAGCATTCTTCTATCGTATGTTTTTATATCACAATCATGTAAAGCAACAGACCTAGCCTCATCTCTTGCTATACACATCCCAAGACAATACCAAACATTCCTACCTTTTCCGTATTCATTCGGAGCTAAATCCTTCTTCTTTAATTCATCGTTTAACTTTTTAAGTTTAGGTCCATCATTCCATAAAATAGTAAATGGAGTTTTAATTTTTTTAAAAAATTTCCATGCTTTTTGAGCTTGTGATTTATTTGCTTTATCAAGACCAATTATAATATGATTTAAATAATTTGTTTTACTAATTTCACTAACAATCTTGGGTAATGCATCACCCTCTAATTCAGAATAAAGACTTGGTAAAATAAGTTCCATTTTCCTCTCTTTAGAAAATTTTTTTAACTCCGTTTCAATATCACCCACAGATTTCGTTCCAAAATCATGTAAGGTGGAAATAATTCCATTTTGAGAAAAATCACTCATATTAAATTTTAATCGGTTTGTTTTATTTTATCTAGTGCCATTTTTACTATTTCTTCCCAACCCTCAGGTGCCGGTTTCTTAGAAACTATACAATTATTAATATTAATTTTTTCTAAAGTAAATTTGTCATTAAATACTAAGCATGGAAAGTCGCTATTTCTTAACATATCTAAGTCATTAAAGTTATCTCCGACAGCAATCGTAATCAATTTATCGTTATTTACTTTTTTAAAAACTTTGATCACTTTTTTCATAGCATTTGATTTGCTTACTTTATCGCACAAATTAATAACCCTTCCTCCTTCCTGAATTGTAAGACCTGATGATTGTATGTACTTTTGAAGCTTTTCTCTTTGATTCTTGTTCCCCTCGAACTTAAACGGCACAGTATAATCTCTTTTCATTGCAAACTTAACCTTATCGGCGGGTAGACCTAATATATTTAATTGTTCTTTCTTAGTTAAATCTTTTAAAAATTTACATTTTATTTTTAGATTGTTTGGTACATTTTTTTGAAATATTTCTAAGAGTTCACCAATTTCTCTACTTAAAGTAATTTTTTCCGGGAAATTAGAATTAATTAAATTTAAATCATGAATCGAAGATCCATTTTCAGCAATATAGGGTAATTTTTCCTCTAACTCGTTATTGAAATTAGTAATTTCTTTTGCAGTTTTGCTTGAATTCGGAATTATAAAAATATCCTGAGATAATAATTCCTTTATAAAATTTTTAATTGAACCAAATTCAAAGTTTTCCCTGTTTAATAACGATCCATCGAGGTCAGTAAATATCAAAATTTTTGAATTAAATTTCATATATAAATTTTGTACAAACTATTATAATAAAATTTAATTTATATCTTAAATAATGAATAAAATAATTAATTTTTTAGATAATACGTTTTTAGATTTAGGAAGACAATTTAAATGGTCTTATTTACCTCCGCTTATGATTTATTTAGCTGCAGGTATTTCAGGTCTCACAGGTATAGTAGGTACTTTTTTTGTAAAAGATTATTTAAATTTATCAGCAGCATTTTTAGCAGGATTAGGTTTTTGGGCAGGCATTCCATGGGCTCTAAAAATGCCTTTGGGCCATTTAGTTGATTTAATTTGGAATAAAAAAAATTACATGGTCTTTTTTGGTGCAGGATTGTTATCCATAAGTTTAATGATTATGTACGGCTTGATTATTCATACCCAATCAATGTCAAATTACTTATCGGTTGAAACCTGGTTTGTTATAAGTGTTTTATTAGCACCAGTTGGATATGTTGTACAAGATGTTGTTGCAGATGCAATGACAGTGGAGGCGGTTCCATTAGTTGATGACAACGGTCAGTCTTATAACAAAGAACAAATAAAAGTTATGCATACTACCATGCAAACGCTTGGCAGATTTGCCATTATAGGTGGAACAGTATTAGTAGCCTTAATAAACGTAATATTATTTAGTGGTGTTGAACAGTTAAACCAAAATGAAAAAATAAATTTATATGGTTCTATATATATTTATGCGCTTGCTATACCAATAGTATCAGTTGCTGGAGTTTTTTTAGCAAGTTACCTAAAAAAAAGTAAGATAAATAAACTTAAATCAATGGGACTTTCCTTTTCTGATATTAAAAAAGATGAAAAGACTAAAGTTAATTGGTGGATACTAGGTGGTAGTTTAATTTTTGTAATTTTTACGTTAACTATTGGTTCATTAAAGATACCTTTCGCACAAGAAATAGTTTTTATTGGATCAGTTGTAATTATTTTATTTTTGATGTTTAAGCTAATAAAAGAATTACCTGAACATCTTAGACTAACAATCGTTGGTACAGCAGTAATTATCTTTGTGTTCAGAGCAATGCCAAGTCCTGGTCCTGGTTTAACATGGTTTGAAATTGATAAGCTAGGATTCAACGAGCAATTTCTATCTATACTGTCTTTACTTGCATCAATTCTAACTTTGGCTGGCATAGTTTTATTAAGACCTTTTATGGCAAATAACTCAATAGCCAGAATAATAGTTATTTTATCAATTGCTGGCGCTATTTTATTTTTACCAAGTATTGGAATGTATTACGGAGTTCATAACTGGACATCTTCCTTAACAGGAGGAGTGGTGGATGCAAAATTTATTGCATTAATAAATACTGCAATAGAGTCACCACTTGGGCAGGTTTCAATGATACCTTTATTGGCATGGATTGCAAAAAATGCACCAAATCATCTTAAAGCTACTTTTTTTGCCGTATTTGCATCATTTACTAACCTTGCTTTGTCTGCAAGTGCCTTAGGTACAAAATATTTGAACGAAATTTTTATAGTTACAAGAGAGGTTAAAGATAAGGTTACAAACGAGATCCAATCAAATGCAGATTATTCAGAGCTTGGAATATTATTAATTGTGACAACAATTTTAACTTTAGTATTACCAATATTATTTGTATTCATAATTAATAAATCAAAATACAAAACGAACGAGTAATTATATATCAACAACCATAGTATCTTTAGACCCACCACCTTGAGAACTATTTACAATTGTACTACCTTTCCTTAACGCAACTCTTGTTAATCCACCAGTTGTTACATAAGTGGATTTCCCACTTAATATAAAAGGTCTTAAATCTAAATGTCGTGGTTCAATATCATCTTTTGTGATAGTGGGTGCGGTAGACAAAGTTTCAAGTGGTTGAGCAATATATTCTCTAGGATTTTTTTTAATTTTTTTAATCACTTCTTCTCGTTCTTCTTTTGGAGCTTTTGGTCCTATCATTATACCATAACCACCTGATGCATTGGCAGGTTTGACTACAAGCTTAGATATATTTTCTATAACATAGTCTTTTTGTATTTCATCATGACACAAGTATGTCTCAACTTGATTTAAGACTGGCTGTTCTCCTAAATAATATACAATCATCTTATTTACATACGAGTAAACAACTTTATCATCTGCAATTCCAGTTCCTATAGCATTTAAAATTCCTACGTTTCCTTTTCTCCAACTTTTGAATAAACCTGGCACACCAATTAAGGATCCTTTGAAAAAAGCTTTTGGATCTAAAAAATTATCATCTAATCTTCTATATATACAATCTACTTTCAATGGTCCTTTTACGGTCTTCATATAAACATTATCATTTTCAACAAATAGATCTTTCCCTTCAACTAAGGCTATACCCATTTGCTCTGCTAAAAATGAATGTTCGAAGTAAGCAGAATTATATATACCTGGTGTGAGAACAACCATGTGCGGATTAGCTTTTTTTTTGGGTATGCATTCAATCATACAATTATAAAGTTTGTTTGTGTATTGATGAATTTCAGCAACTTTATATCTTGTAAATAATTCAGGGAATACGTCTCTCATTACCATTCTGTTCTCTAACATGTACGATACGCCAGATGGAACTCTTAGATTATCCTCTAAAACTAAATATTCTCCACTTTTATTTCTTATTAAATCAACTCCAGATATGTTTGACCATGCTTTATATTTTGGCGAAAATCCTTCACACTCTTTCACATAGTAAGGAGATTTAAAAATTATTTCTTTTGGTATTACATTGTCCTTAAAAATTTTTTTTTGATTGTAAACATCATCAATAAATAAATTTAATGCCTTAACTCTTTGTTTTAAACCTTTAGATACTTTATTCCATTGAGCTTTAGGTATTATTCTAGGAATAATATCTAGTGGCCATTTCTTTTTCTCTGCTCTGTTGTTTGCGGCATAAACCCTAAAATTAATTCCTCTAGAACTAATGGTACTTTGGCAATTTTTTTCAATCTCCTGAAGTTTTTTTTTACCATGTCTTTCTAGAATACCTGATATAATTAATGCATGCTTTCTAAGTCTGTTGTCTTCAGTAAAATAGCCGTCGTAAGCTGAGCTAGCATCGTAATTTTTCCATAGTTTTGTTACCATATTTCTAGTGTTTATTAGTTATAACATTTATTCAATTGCAGAATTAATATAGCTGATATGCTAAAAATAAAATATATGTTATTTAGTAAATTATTTATTAACTTTTATGACTTATTGTATAGGAATTAAAACCCAGGATGGTATTGTAGTTGCTTCAGATTCAAGAACAAACGCTGGATTAGACAACGTAAATATTTATTCAAAAATGTTTACTCACGATGTAGGGGATAGGACAATAATTGTGGTAACATCGGGAAATCTCGGTACCTCACAAGCAGTTTTCAAATCATTGGAAAAAGATTTAAATGATAATTCTGGTAAGAAAAATTTAAACACATGTGAAGATTTTGACCAAGTAGCATCGTATGTTGGCAAACTTAATATTAAACATTCTGCACCAAAAGGTATTAATACAGATACAGTTTTACTTGGATCTACTTTTATTGTTGGAGGACAAATCAAAGGAAAACCTATGGAACTTTTTTTAGTTTACCCACAAGGAAATTATATCAGACCAGCTGACAGTAAACCTTATTTGGTCATTGGTGAAGTTAAATATGGAAAGCCAATTTTAGATAGAGTTATAACTCCTACGGTATCAATTGGAGATGCATCAAGATGTGCGCTTATTTCAATGGACTCAACTTTAAAGAGTGATTTAACTGTCGGACCACCAATTGATTTTGTAGTTTATAAAAAAGATGAACTAAAAATTACATCTCAAAAATGTTTAAATTTGAGTGATGAAGAGTTTTCAAAAGTTTCAAAAGAATGGTCTGAAGGAATTCTTAAAGTATTTAACTCCTTTCCTAGATTTGATTGGGAAAAATCACAATGAAAAAATTATTAATTGTTTTATTTATATTTTCTTTTTCACAATTATCTTTTGCCAATGAAAGGTTTATACCTCTAGAACTGTTTACAGGAGGGGAAATTAGAGATGATATAGATATTAAATTCACTCCTGCAGATAAAGTTTTTGGTAAAAAAAAAAGAAAAAAGATTGTTGGCCCTCTTGATTGGAGAGCTCCAGGCTCTGAGGAGATTATAAAGGTTTATAAAAGAACACAAAAAAATAGGGAGGGTAGAGTTAGAAAAACTCAATATTTTACAATAACAAACGATGGTCAGTGCATGGGAAGAGTATATGATCAAAGAAGATCTGGGACTAAATATATTAAAAATGGATGCAAATTTCCTTTAGGTTTTTGGAAAAAAAATGAAATTAGAACTTTTTCAGTCACTGACGGTGGGAGATCACGAACAGTAGAGTTAAAAATATTGCAACTAGGAAAAAAGCCTAAAGATTGTGTAAAATTTAACTGGAAATTATTTGACGCAGCAACAGGACAAAAATATGGTGACAATGATTATAAGTTCTGTAAAGGTAGAGCTATGACTGATCTAAAAATAAGAAAAATAAAAACAAATTAATTAAATAAATGAAAAAAATATTATTACTATTATTACTTCTTCCAAATATTTCATTAGCAGGTTCTATGAAAATGATCGGAGAGCCCGGTCAATTAAATGAAGTGGATAGAACCATAGAAATAAAAATGTTTGATAATTATTATGAACCAAATCAAATAGATATTAAAAAAGGTGAAACCGTAAAGTTTGTAGTTAAAAACATGGGAGAACTAGTACACGAATTTAATATTGCCACTAAGGAGATGCATATAAAACACCAGCCAGAAATGTTAAAAATGGTTGCAATGGAAATTCTTCTTGGAGACAGAATAGATATGAAAAAAATGAAAGAGGCAGCTAAATCAGATCATTCAATGGCTCATTCACATTCAAATAGTGTTCTTTTAGAACCAAATAACATTGGTGAATTAATTTGGAAATTTAGTACAGACGCAAGCTTAGAGGCTGCATGCAATGTCCCAGGTCACTATCAATCTGGAATGGTAGCAAAAATAACAAAATTATAAATATCATTTGTGCTAGACTACTGTGTAATTGGCTCTGGAATATCAGGATCCACAATTGCAAATTATCTATCAAAGAGACATACAATAAAAGTTTTTGATAAAGCCAATGGTTTAGGAGGTAGAAGCTCATATAAAAGATTTAAAGGAAAAATAGGTTTTGATCACGGTCTTCAATATATTTCACCAAAAACAAAAGAATTTAAAAACTTTACTAAATTATTAATTAAAAAAAGAATATTAAAACAATGGAAGGGTAAGCATTCTTTTATAAATAATAAAGTAAAAGAAAACAAAAAACATATTAAACTAATTGGCTATAAGGGAAATAATTCAATAAGCAAATTTTTATTAAAAAATATTAAATATGACCTAAAGTACGAGTTATTTAATATAAAAAGGGAAAAAAAGTTTTGGAATTTATTTTTTACTAATAATCAAAAGATTACTACTAAAAACTTAATTGTTACTGTTCCTTTTCCGCAATCAAAAAAACTTTTATCAAAATTTGTTAAAAAAAATCTATTTCAAAATAAGGTAAAAATGAATTCAGCAATTACTGTGCTTGTTATTACTAATAAAACAAATAACAAATTAAGCAGCTTTTTTACAAATGACAGTATTTTGGGTTGGGTGTCAAATGAGAATTCAAAAAAAAGATTTAAATTTAATAAAGATCTCTGGGTTTTACAAAGTACATTTAATTATGGCAAATTACATATAAATAAATATAAAAAAAATAAAAAATATTATACACATGTATTAATAAATAAATTCAAAAATCTCACGAAAGTTAAAATCAAAAAAATATATTTTACCCATATTCATGGTTGGAAATATTCTTCAAGCTCATTACCACTAAAAAGTTATAGTTATTGGGACAAAAAAATTGGCTTAGGTATCTGTGCAGATTGGTTTGGCGGACCAAGATTAGAAAACGGATGGTTAAGTGCAAGAGACTTATTTAAAAAAATTAACAAAACGGCTTAATGAGTTTTAATAATATTATTTTACTCTATTACCACGTAAAGCAAAAAATAATCCTCCTACATATAAAATAACGTGAAAACTATCATGAAGTAATACATATTGGATACTTGGTGGCTCTAATATTAAAATAACGCCTGTCATTATTCCAGCAATTACAATTCCTGAAAATCTAGTTATTAAATCTCCTATCCAAGGCCATAAAAATTTTATTCTTAATAATCCACCGATTATTAAACCTATCCCCGCAAATATTTCACCGTACGCAACAAAAAACCACACTGACATTGGTAAATTAAATCCTTCAGCATCTTCAATATTCAATGGTAATTTACTTAAACCCTGTTGTATAAAAACAATTGCAAACGGTATTCTTAGTAGCCAGTTAGAACCTTGAAATTCAGGTAAAGTTTTACTCACTTTTTCAAAATATCCCATAATCTATAAATTATTATTATTTAAAATTTTTCAAGATATGATTTGTCTCATTTAGATAAATTTAGATTTTGATATGTTAAATTTAATTATAGGAGATTTAAAATGAAAGTATTAAAAGAATTAGATGAAGCTAAATTAGTAATTGTAGATTTAGAGGTAAATTTAGGAAAAGAAGTTAGAAGTGCACCAACTTTATGTGCTAAGTACAAAGGAAAAATTATACCTTTAAACACAGCTCACGATGGTAGACCAATATTAATGAGAGAGGAAAATTCTATAAATAATAATTAATATTACTACTTGATAAATGATTGTTAATTAAGATATAAAACAATATGACTTTTGAGCTTCCAAAACTTGATTATGCTAAAAATGCTTTAGCGCCTATAATGTCAGAAGAAACTTTAGATCTTCATCACGGAAAACATCATCAAACTTACATTACAAATTTAAACAATTTTATTAAAGATACTGATATGGCTGGGATGTCGTTAGAGGAAATTGTTCATAATTCTTCAAAAGATAAATCAAAAGCAGGTATTTTTAATAATGCAAGCCAACACTGGAATCATGAATTGTTTTGGAAATGCATGAAGCCAAACGGGGGAGGATCCATGCCAAAAAAATTAGAGGATCGAATAAAGTCTGATTTAGGAAGTGTTGAGGAATTTAAAAAACAATTTATTCAGGCAGGAATTACTCAATTTGGATCAGGTTGGTGCTGGTTATCGATAAGCAATGGAAAATTAGTTGTAAGCAAAACACCAAATGCAGAAAATCCTTTAATACACAACATGAAACCAATATTAGGATGTGATGTTTGGGAACATTCTTATTATGTAGATTACAGAAATAGAAGACCTGAATATCTAGAAAACTTCTTTGAAAAACTAGTTAATTGGGAATTTGTTGAGTCTCAATTAGATTAATTTACAAAACTTTTTCAAAACCCTCAAAATTTGGAGTTCCAATATACAAGTCTTTATGCTGGCCTGCATTCTTATGAGCTAGTCTAAAAGACTCTGACTTTGTCCAATTTAGAAAGTCTTCCTTTGTGTCCCAAATGCTATGTGAAGCATAGAGTGTATGATCTTCTTTTGCTTCACCTTTTATCAAATTGAAATTTTTAAATCCTGGTACATTTTCTAAAAACGAGTCCCTATTTTTCCAGACATTTTCAAATTCAGTTTCTTTACCTTTTACTATTTTAAATCTATTCATTGCAACGAACATTTCTCCTCCTATAATTTACCTATTCCGAAAAAAGCACCCGCAATTATTATCAACCAAATTATTCCTTTTATAAAAAAGAACGAAAATCCTCCGATTAATAAATACTTTTTAATTTTTTTTTTAAGCATGATTTTTTAGAAATATCATTTTATTATTACTTATTCTATGCGGTTAATTAGTTGAGAATAGTCATTGGATCTAGTCTTGTTTGAAACCAATTCACTCTAAAATCTAAGTGAGGTCCAGTTGATCTTCCAGTTGAGCCAACTGTTCCAATTACCTCTCCTTGTTTAATTTCATCTCCAACATTAACCATTACCTTTTCAAGATGAGAATATATTGTAGAAATTCCATGACCATGATCCATGATTATTGTTCCACCCGTGTAATACAAATCATCTTCAGCCATGGTAACTATGCCCGAACCTGATGACTTAATATTTGTCCCTTTTTTTGCAGCAATATCAATTCCGTAATGAGGCCATTTTGGTTTTCCATTTAATATTCTTTGACTTCCATAAACTCCTGTAACAATTCCCTTTACGGGCATTATAAATTGGTTTTTGAAAAAAATTAGATCAGAATTAATAGCTCTTGCTTTTCCAATTCTGTTATTTTCTTCTTTAATTCTATTATAAACCTCTTCTGGAGGTGTTACTTTTTTTTCATCTAAACCATCTATTCTCTGAATTTGATATTTTCTTTTATAAATTTTTTTTGTAATTTTTTCTGTTTTTCCATTCAATATTTTTGTGACTACTAAATCAAATTTTCTGTCTCTATCAATGCCAAATACAAAAAAACCATCTTTTGAAACCTTTACCTCTTTTTTATCAATGTATATTTTTGAATTAGTTTCCGTTTGTCCTACAATAAAATGCCCTTGCATAAACTTACCATTAAACTCAATTGCTAATGATTTTGAGAAAATAAAAATAGAAACAAATAAGTATTTTATTATTTTGCTGTCCATCCACCATCTACTAACAATGAAGTTCCTGTAATCATTGATGCTGCGTCAGAGGCAAGGAAAACTACTGTTGATGCAATTTCTGACATTTCCGCAAATCTACCTAAAGGAATATTATTCAAAGTTTCTTTTTTAAATTTCTTATTCTTTAAAAATTTTGAAGTTAAAGGTGTTACAACAAAAGTTGGGCACACTGTATTAACTCTAATATTATATTTCGCTAAATCAATTGCCATACCTTTAGTTAGCCCCTCTAAACCATGTTTATTCATATTATAAACACTTCTGATAGGTCCTCCAACATGACCCATTTGAGATGACATATTTACAATCGACCCGCCTACCTTTTTTCTGTTTTTTGTTTTCAACATTTTTAAAGTACATAACTGGGCGAGGTTAAAAGCTGCTACATTATTTATTTTAACCATGTATTCCATGTTTGATCTTTTAACTTTTGTAAAATGCTCAGGAAAATTAGTCCCCGCATTGTTAATCAATACATCAATCCTTGGAATTTTATCAATAATAGATTTAATTTGATCATAATCAGTTACATCACAAAGATAACTTTTACATTTAACTTTAAATTTTTTTATAATTTTTGAGACTTGATTTAAATCTTTCTGAGTCCGGCTTATTATTACTAAATTAGCACCTGCCTCTGCTAATGCAATTGCACAAGCCTTACCAAGACCTTTGCCTGCTCCACTTACTAATGCAACTTTATTTTTTAAGTTATATTTTTTTAAATACATACTATATGAATAACTTTATATCAGTATAAATCAATTCAATTGCAACAAATAGAATTGCTAATAAACCAAGCCATGCAATCCATTTATATTTTTTAATCCACTGCGATATTAAATTTGCAGCAACAGCCATTAATGCAATAGATAAAACTAAACCAAATATTAGTAAATAATAATGATCTTTTGCGGCTCCAGCTACTGCTAATACGTTGTCTAAACTCATTGTTACATCGGCAATAATGATAGTAGTAATAGCTTTAAAAAAGCTAGTATTTTCTACAGACGGACTTTTTTCTTCAGAGGCATTTCCTTTAACTACATCTACATAAAGTTTGTAACATACATAAAGCAGAAGTAATCCACCTATCAGTCTTAAACCAGTAATCTGAAGAAGATAAGCGGTAATTAATGTAAAGATAATTCTTAGAACAATTGCAGCTCCAATACCCCAAAAAATAATTTTTTTTCTTTGTTCGTTTGGAAATTGTGATGCAACCATACCAATTATTATTGCATTATCTCCAGCTAAAACTAAATCTAATAGAATTATTTGAATAAAAATAAGAATCTGTTCAGTTAACATTAACTGTTCAGTATCATATCAGCACCCTTTTCGGCAATCATAATTGTAGGAGCATTTGTATTCCCAGATGTTATATTTGGCATAATAGATGCATCGATAACTCTTAAATTATTAATTCCATGTACTTTTAATTCATCTGATACAACTGCATTGTTATCATTGCCCATTTTGCATGTTCCTACAGGATGAAATATTGTTTGCGCATAGTGACTGCAAGCTTTTACTATTTCCTCTCCCTCTTGAATATGTGCTCCTGGTCTAAATTCCTCTGGCTCATATTTTTTAAATTCATCTGTTTCCATTACAATTTTTCTAATTAATTTGATGCCGTCTGCTGCAACTTTTCGATCCTCCTCGGTTGATAAATAATTCATTTTAATTTTTGGATTATCTCTAGAATCTGAACTTATTATATTAATTTCACCTCTACTTGTTGGTCTAATATTTGCAACCGTTGGAGTAAATGCATCAAAATCATGAAGGTTTGCACCTCCAAGTTTATCAGTGCTAATTGGTTGTATATGAAATTGTAAATTAGGAGTCTCTCTATTTTCATCACTCTTGGCAAAACCGCAAAGTTGACTTGCCCCCATAGTCATTGGACCTCTTCTTGCAAAAACATATTCTAAACCTATTAAAAGCTTTCCAAATACACTATTAATTTTTTTATTTAATGTTTTAATATTTTTGACCTTGTAAACAGGTCTAAACATTAAATGATCTTGTAAATTTTTACCTACGCCCTTTAAATCATTTACTATTTCTATACCTAAATTTTTAAGTTTAGAACTTTCTCCTATACCAGAGGTTTGTAATATTTGTGGACTTCCTATTGATCCAGCACTTAGTATTATTTCTTTATTGGCTTTTACTGTATATTTTTTGTCTCCCTTTAAATAATCAACACTCACAGCCTTTTTATTTTCAAAATTAATTTTTTGTACATGACATTTAGTTTCTATTCTTAAATTATTATTTTTTTTGATTGGATTTAAATATCCAACAGCAGCACTACATCTTAGACCATTTCTTTCAGTTACTTGAAAATAACCACAACCAAAATTATCTCCTTTATTGAAATCATCTACTTTAGGTATTCCAACTTCTGATGCTGCGTTTTGAAATACATCTAAAATATCCAAAGTAATTCTTTGATCAGAAACAGCCAGAGGTCCACCTTGTCCGTGAAACTCACTAGCACCTCTCTCTTGATCTTCTGCTTTTATAAAATATGGAAGAACTTCTCTCCAACTCCAACCTTTATTGCCTAATTGTCTCCAAATATCGTAATCTTGCTCTTGTCCTCTTATATAAAGAAGACCATTTATGGAGGAACTTCCTCCTAAAGTTTTACCTCTAGGGTAGGGTATTGATACATTTTCCATTGTTTCATCAGGCTCAGTTTTATAACACCAATCTGTTTTTGGATTATGCATGGTTTTATAATAACCAACTGGAATATGGATCCACGGATAACTATCGTTGCCACCAGCTTCAATTAAAAGAACTTTGTGTTTTCCAGAATTAATTATTCTATTTGTTAAAACACAACCTGCGGAACCAGCACCTATTATTACGTAATCAAACTCTTTCATATCTAATTATTAACGCTTTTTGACTTAAAATTAAATGATTTGTCTCTTGTAACATAAGACTTTTTTTGAGAGGATATGAAAGTTAAATTTAACGAGAAAGAGGGAAAATAATGAAAAAAATCATTTCATTTATATTTGGTGTGGCTCTAGTACTTGGCTTTATGTCAAATGCTAATGCTAAAACACTAAAATGTCAGACAGTCCTTAACACTAAAGCTGATGAAGTTAAAATGTTGAAAGACTTTACTGACACTGTAACGACTCTTACTGATGGATCTTTAAAATTTGAAATTTTGCCAGCAGGTGCGGTTGTTGGAGTAAAAGAAACTTTAGATGCAGTAGATAAAGGACTGATCGACTGTGGATTTGCATGGACTCACTATTGGTCAGGTGATCATCCTGCTGCTATGTTATTTGGTTCGCCAGTAGCAGGTGGTGGAGTTGGTATCGATAACATAGCGTTCTTATCATGGTTCCAATATGGTGGTGGTAAAGAACTATATGACAGACTATGGAAAGAAATGGGTAGAGACATAAAAGGATTTATGATTCAACCAGTTGGACCAGAAGCTTTAGGTTGGTTTCCAAAACCAATTAAAAATATGGCTGACTTTAGAAAATATAAATTCAGAACGCCTCCAGGAATTCCAGGTCAAACTTACAAAGACATTGGTATAGCATCTGTTGCAATGGGTGGTGGAGACATTCTTCCAGCTCTAGAAGCAGGTACAATCGATGCTGCTGAATGGTGTTGTCCAAAACCAGATTTAACATTTGGTTTCCAAAAAGTATTAAAGCACTACTATCTACAAGGTTTACACCAAGTAGTCGTTAATGCTGACTTTTACATTACTGGAAAAACATACAACGCAATGACTGCTCATGAGAAAAAATCTCTTGAAGTAGCTGCAAACGCTTCATTAGCTAAATCTTTAAGCTATAGGATCTATGAAAATGGAAAAGCACTTAGAGAACTAACTACTAAGCATGGAGTAATTTTAGAAGATACTCCAACAGACTATTTCAGTGAATATATGGCAGCTGCAAAAGCTTCTCTTAACAAAAATGCTGCAGAAAATGCATTTTTCAATGAAGTATATACTTCTATGAAAGAGTTTGCTGATATAGCGGTTCCATTCTGGAGCGGTGCACAAATGTCAAACGCTAAGCTAGGAATGGCCCACGCGGCGACATTAAAGTAATCAGTAATTATCTTGATTTAATTAGAGCGGACTTTTACAGTCCGCTCTAGTTTTAATAAATATTTATGTCAGAGAAACCATCAAAGTTAGATACTTCAGACGAAATGATTGCCGAAAGGCGTGGTGGTACAAAAAAAATGCCAGATGATATGCCATCATGGATGGCAAAAACCATAATTAAAATTGACAAATTCAGTAAAATAGTTGGAAGCATTGTTTGTTGGATATTAATGCCATTAATATTTGCAATGACATATGAAGTTCTCGCAAGAAAATTATTTTTAGCACCTACAATATGGGCGTACGACATAAGTAGATTTTTATATGGAGCATTATTTATGTTGGGTGCAGGTTATGCTTTGTCAAAAGGTGTTCATATAAGAGCAGATTTTTTATACAGAAATTTTAAAACCAAAAACCAAGGTTTAATAGATTTTTGGTTGTATATACTATTTTATTTTCCGGGATTAATTGTTTTTTTATACATGACTATAGGTTTTGTTGAGGAATCTATAAGAAGAGGTGAGAGGGGAATGGATACTACATGGATGCCATACATGTGGCCGATCAAAACATGTTTATTACTCGGAATTATATTTTTACTTATTCAGGGAATTTCAGAAGTCTTAAAAAGTTATTGGGCAGCCAAAAAAGGTGAGTGGCCAGGTCAGAAAAAATGATAGCAGAATTAATTGATCCAGCAATATTAGGTTTTATTTTAGTTGGTGTAATGTTATTTGCGATATTTGTAGGTTTTCCAATATCATTTACTTTAATATTTCTTGGTTTTGTTTTTGGTTATTTAGGGTTTGGAAAATTAGTTTTTTATTTAATGACACTACAGTTTTCTATGGTTATGACGGAGCAAACTCTAGCCGCCGTACCACTCTTTGTGTTTATGGGAATCATGATGGAGCAAGCTGGTTTAATGGAAAGATTGTTCTCAGCTTTTCAATTGATGCTCTCAAGAGTTAGAGGCTCTTTATATTATGCAGTACTATTTGTTTCTGTAATATTTGCTGCAGCTACAGGAATAGTTGGAGCGTCAGTAACAATTCTTGGAATTATGGCAGCAAAATCAATGAACAAGTCTAGTTATGATGTAAGACTAGCTGCGGGAACTATTACAGCAGGAGGTACCTTAGGGATTTTAATACCACCAAGTATTATGCTTGTAGTAATGGGTCCAATAATGGAAATTCCTGTGATTGATTTATTTGCAGCTGCAATTATTCCAGGAATATTGCTTGCATCTTTATATGCTGCATACACAACAATAAGATGTATGCTAAATCCTAAATTAGGTCCTGTTCTTCCTGAAGATATGAGACCAACAAGTATGAAAGAAGTTTGGATTGAATTTTTCTTGGGTCTTGTTCCCCCTGCAGCATTAGTGTTTGCCGCATTAGGAAGTATTTTATTTGGCTTTGCAACACCAACAGAGGCTGCTGGATGTGGTGCTATGGGAGCATTACTTTTATCTTTAGCTTATAAAAAACTAACACTACCTAAGTTACAAGAAGCTTTAGTTAAAACTTTAGAAATTACAGCATTAATAATGGTTTTAGTTGCTGCTTCTAATTTTTTTGGAGCTGTATTTGCACGATTAGGTACTCCTACATTATTAACCGAATTTTTATTGAGCCTAGAAATGAACAAATATTTAATACTTGCAATGATCATGGTGATGATATTCCTTTTAGGTTGGCCGCTAGAATGGGTGCCAATAGTTATGATAATTATCCCAATTATTCTTCCACTTGTAGAGGCTTTAGGTTTTAATCTCACTTGGTTTGCAATACTAGTTGCTGTCAATCTACAAACTGCCTGGTTATCGCCCCCAGTTGCACTTTCAGCATATTTTTTAAAGGGAGTTGTACCAGAATGGGATCTTAAAGATATTTATGTTGGAATGATGCAATTCATGGTTCTACAAATTTTTGGTTTAATTTTAATTATAATATTTCCTAAAATAGCGCTTTGGTTACCGACTCTCTTATATGGACAGTAATCCATAATTGTTTAGAATAAACAAGTGATTCCAAATAAGTCATCTAATAATCTAATTAATTGGGAAATTGTATCCATTAATCCAAATGACAAAAATTGGAATTGGAGAGATTTATTTTGTTTTTGGGCAGTTAGTATACAAAGCGTAATAGGCTTTTCATTAATTGCATCTTTGTATTTAGTCTATGATCTAAATTTTTATGTAGTTTTATTTGGAGGAATACTAGCTTCTTTTTTAGCTTTTTTCTTTTCTACTTTGATTGGAAATCCTTCACAAAAACATGGGCTACCATTCCCCGTTATCTTAAGATCATCAACAGGTGTTGTTGGTGCAAAATATATTGGCTTATTAAGAGGGATAGTTGGTATTTTTATGTTTGGAGTTCAAACTTTTTTTATTTCAAAAGCGATTGGTTATTTAATTAGAATTCTAATATTTTCTATAAATACAGAAATAATGGATAAGGAAATATTTCTAGTATTTTTTATGGGTATGAATTTAATTGATATTATTTCTTTTATATTTACTTTAATTGTTCAATTTTTTCTATTTAGTAGGGGGCAAAATTTTGTAAGGTCTATAATCAAATTCTCAAGTTATTTTGTTTATTTTGGTCTGGCTATTTTTTTACTGATAATTACTGAAAATTTTAATGATGTTATAAAATCAGCATCATTGAGTTTGCAATTTGATAATTTTGTTTCAAAAAGTAATATTTCCCCCTTAATACTTGTTACAGGCACACTATTTGCTTATTTTTCAATAATAATTTTAAACTTTGGTGATTTTTCCAGGTATGTCAAAAGTAATGACCAACTAATAAAAGGCAACCTTAGTTTAATTTTAAATTTTATTATATTTTCAATCTTTGCAGTTTTAATTGTCCTTGGAGCGGACCTGATACTATCAAAAAATATGATAGAAGTTGAAAGACTATTAACAAACCCTAATGATATAATTGGAAAAATTGATAATACTTTTCTGTCAATAGTTGTATTATTGTTTGTTCTGGTAGCTTCTTGTTCAACTAATTTGATAGCAAACTATATTCCTTCACAAAATGTGCTTATAAATTTTTTACCAAAAAAACTTAATCCAAAAAGTTCTGGAATTATAATCATTTTATTTTCTTTTATTGTAGGATTACTGTGGCTACCACTTTTAAGTCAGATAGGTATTTTATCTTTAATAGATACTTTAGGATCTTTTTTTGGACCAATATTTGGAGTAATAATTGCAGATTATTTTATAATTAGAAGCTCAAGAATTGAAAATAAAGATATTTATTCCTTGGAGGAAACCGGATCATATTTTTATTCAAATGGATGGCATTTAAAAAGTTTATATTCAATTTTGATTGGATTTATTTTCGCTGCTTCAACAATTTGGAACATAAATCTTAATTTTTTACAATCATTCTCTTGGATAGTTGGTGCCATTATAGCTTTTATTACTTACTATTTATTGGCAAGCGAATAATGAAAGCTTTAGTATTCACTGGTAAAGAGAAAATAGAATACAAAGAATATGATAGTCCTGTAAAAAAAAATGGTGAGAGTATTATAAAAGTTTCAGCATCAGGAATTTGTGGTTCCGATATGCATGCTTATCACGGAAAAGACAACAGAAGAGTTCCGCCACTTATTTTAGGGCATGAGATATCTGGGGTAATTCATGAGGGAAAAGATATTGGCAATAAAGTAATTGTTAACCCACTAATTAGTTGTGGGGATTGCGAATTTTGCAACAATAATTTGGAACATTTATGTGGTGATAGAGCACTTATTGGTATGAACAAACCCTTTGTTAGAGAAGGTGGTTTAGCAGAATATGTTTCCGTGCCAGATAAAAACATTAATAAATTGCCAAATAATCTAGATATTTTTAAAGCTGCTATATCAGAACCAGCAGCAGTATCACTTCATGCGGTAGAATTAGGTGAAAAAAATTTAAAAACTACTATTGATAAAGCTAAAACCCTTATAATTGGAGGTGGTGCAATAGGAATATTGTGTGCTTTAATATTAGAAAAAATTAAAAAAAATAATTTTACAAGTTTAATTGAAATTAACGAGAATAGATTAAAGGTTTGTCAAAATAGTCTTAATTCAAATGTCACAAAGCCAAATTCGAGTAGCTTAAAACAAAGTTCCTTCGACTTTATAATTGATGCAGTTGGCTCAACAAATACAAGAAATACCGCAATAAATTTTGCAAAACCTGGAAGCACTATAGTTCATGCAGGTCTAACTCAAGGCAATGGAGACTTTGATTTTAGAAAAACCACATTACAAGAAATAACTTTCATAGGAACATATTGTTATACCTTTAATGATTTTAGTAAAACGATACAATTATTGGATAATAATCTTTTAGGTGAATTAGAATGGATTGAATTCAGAGAGCTTAAGAATGGTAGTGAGGCATTTAAACAGATACATGATGGTACTTGCGCTGCTCCAAAAATTATCTTATTACCTAAATAATGTTTAGAGGCATTATTTTATTATTTTTGGGATTTATCTTGTATCAACCAAATTCTTTTGCTGAAAAGATACAAGCTTTTAATTTTTCAGAGGAGGAGTTTAAACAATTAAAAGTAAGGAAAATAAAAAAGTATACTCAGTACTCTTTAGGTTCTAATAAAAATGGTAATTTTTTAAAATCTATTGCAGAAGGCCAGGCCTCAGGACTTGGAAAAGAAATCTCAATAGATTTAAATAAAACACCCTATTTAAATATAACTTGGAAAATTGAAAAAAACCTTTCAGGGATCAACGAAAGAAGCAAAAAGGGTCACGATTATGCGGCTAGAGTATTTGTCATAAAAAAAACAGGATCAACAGCTTTATCTAATAGAGCAATTAATTATGTTTTCTCAAGCAATGAAGATATTGGCGAATATTGGAGTAGCCCATTTACAAAAAAGTCAATTGATTATGTTTTAGCTACTACCAAATTAAATGATAATGAATGGGTAACTGTAAAAACCAATGTGAAAAAAGATTTTAAAAAGTTACATAATTTAGATGTAAATGAGTTAAATGGATTAGCGATTATGACTGACACTGATAATTCGAAAAAAAAAACAATAGCATATTATCAAAATATTTATTTTTCATCTAACTAATCAAGCTTTAAGTATTTTTTTAAACCCATACTAATAAATGATAAAACAATAGCAGCCAAAACATCTAGAATCGGAGCAGCTGTTGGATATCCAAAATTCCATATAATAACTCCGATAAGCCAGATTATATAAACTTTCATATTGTATATGGTATAAAAATTTTTTTAACTTTGATATGATAAAATTATGCAAAAGCAATTTAAGTTTGATTTAAAAATATATTATGAAGATACTGATGCTGGTGGAGTTGTCTTTTATGCAAATTATTTAAAATATCTCGAGAGAGCTAGGACAGAAGCGATTTATAGTCTGGGCTATACCAATACCCAGTTAAAAGAAAAATATAACATAATTATAATTGTCAAGTCATGTAACATCAATTATATAAAATCAGCAAAGTTTGAAGATCGTCTAATTGTATATTCGGAGGTTAAGTCTATCTCAAAAGCATCATTTGTTATGAAGCAAGTAATTAAAAGAAAAAATATTGAAATTTCAAATGCAGAAATTGTTTTGGTAGCTATAAATGAAAAAGGAAAACCTACTAAACTGCCCAATGGATTTATTAACAAATTAAGAAAGCATACTAAATAATACTTTTTTTTATGCGTTTAAATAAATTTGTCATTTTTTTTTCGTTTATTCTTCCTGTATTAACATTTCTAGGACTAGGGTGATAGCAACCTACTAATAATAAATTATTTGGAAGTGTATAAATTTTTCCATGTTTAAACTGAAAATTAGAATTTAAATTAAAATTTGTTTTATAAAAATTTATACACGTATCAAATGCTATTTTTCCAAGTGCAACAATAATTTTTAAATTAGATAGTAAAATAATTTCTTGCTTAAAAAATTTAAAACAATTATTTAATTCATTCTTTTCAGGTTTGTCTTGAGGGGGAACACATTTCAGTGCAGCTGTTATAAAAGCATTGTTAAGACTTAATCCATCATTTTTATACTCTGATTTACTTTTATTTGATATTTTTGCATTGTATAAACATTTATATAAAAATTCTGAAGATTTATCCCCTGTGAACACTCTTCCGGTCCTTGTGCCGCCATGTGCTGCAGGAGCTAAACCGACAAATAAAATTTCAGCTCCTACATCTCCAAAACCTGTTATAGGTTTTCCCCAGTATTTTTCATTTTCAAATTGTTTTCTTTTATTTTTTAAAATTTTTTTTCTGAAAGTTATTAATCTAGGGCACTTATTACATTTAACAATTTTTTTGTTAAGTTTCTCGAAATCAGAAATCATTTATGAATTTATTAGTCTTTATCTCTGTCAACAAGCATAATACTTATAAGAAAAATTGCAGTCCATCCTAAAGCTAAGAAACCTTTTTTCATGTTAGTTTCTGCACCCCAGATGTCTAAAAAAAAAGCACCTAATACTACTCCTAATACATAAACAATAACCACTAAAGTTGTTTTGCTCATTCAATCTCCTCTAGTTTTTTTTTCTTTACTAGTGATATACCGTTTTTTATCTTAAAGTCATAAGACTGTTTAAAGCTTTTAAGTTGCCAACCAGTCATTCTGTCTTGTATTTCTTTTAAATTTCTCTCTTTCCATTCGTCAGTTGTATTTTCACCTTTCCACATTTCTATTTCTTTTTTTGTTCTACCACATCCATAGCAATACCCAGTTAATAGATCAGTTTTACATATACTTATACACGGAGAAACCTTCATAGTTTTAAATATACATTATTTTACACAATTATTCACGTTGGACAAATTAGTTCTATAATATATAAAGCTTAAAAAAATTGGGCGAGTGGCGGAATTGGTAGACGCGTTGGTCTTAGGAACCAATATGGCAACATGTGAAGGTTCGAGTCCTTTCTCGCCTACCAAATTTTATGAAAATAACTTTAGAAAATAAAAAAGGACTTGAAAAAAATATCAAAGTTATAATTGATAAAAAAACAATTTCCTCACAACTAAATGAAAAATATGAGGAAATTAAAAAAGATGTTGTTCTGAAAGGTTTCAGACCTGGAAAGGTTCCAATTGATATTTTGAAAAGACAATTTGGTAAAGCTGTTTATGGAGAAGTTATTGACCAAATGTTAAAGGATACAACAACTAAAGCTTTAGAAGAAAATAAAATTAAACCTGCAGGACAACCAAAAATAGATTTAAAATCTTTCGGAGAAGGCAAAGATTTAGAATATACTATCTCAGTAACTGAATTGCCTACTATCGATCTAAAGTCCTTTAATAATATTAAATATGACGAATATACAGTTAAAATTGATTCAAAAGAAACCGATAAAAGAATCGATCAAATTGCAAAAACTCAAAATAATTTTAAGGATGCACAGGAAAACCATGTATCAAAAGATGGAGACTTAATTATTTTTGATTATGAAGCCAAAGTTGAGGGCAAAGATTTTAATAATAATAAAGGTACAAATACACAGATAGTCCTAGGAAAAGATCTTTTTATTAAGGGTTTTGACAAACAATTAATTGGATTAAAAAAAAATGAAAACAAAAATGTAAATATTAAACTTCCTGAAAATTTTCCAGACAAAAGTGTTTCTAATAAAGAAGCTGTTTTCAATTGTAAAATTCAATCAATTAAAATACCAGATGAAGTAAAAATTAATGATGAATTTGCAAAAAATCTTGGTGCTAAAGATTTAAGTAATTTAAAAGAATTAATTTCAAAACAAATCAATGAAGAATTTAAAAACTCTTTAGATTTAATAAGTAAAAGAAAAATTTTAGACCAAATAGATAATTTTAAAATTAATGAGTTACCAAATAATTTAGTCGATCAAGAGGTAAAAATATTATCTCAGGGTATGAAAGATGAAGATGTTAAGAAAAAAACAAAAGAATTAAATAAAGAGGCAACGAAAAGAATAAAAGCAGGACTATTTTTAAGTGCGTATGGAGAACAAAAAAAGATTCAAGTATCGGAACAAGAAATAAATAATTCATTAGCAAAACAGATGGGCATGATGCCTGGCCAAGAGAAAATTATTCAAGATTATTATAAAAAAAATCCAGCCGCTTTAAATAGTTTAAAAAGTAATATTTATGAAGAAAAAATTATTAATGAAATCAAAAAAAATGCAAAAATTAATAAAAAACTAATAACAAAAGAAGAGGCTGAAAAATTTTTAAAAGAAGAGAATGAGAAAAATTTAAAAGAACAATCAAAATTCTCACCTCATACACACGATCATGAAAATGATAATGTTAAAAAGAGTAATAATCAAAAAAAACTTAAAGAAAATTTAAAAAAACCTAAGATACAGACCAAGAAAAAGAGTGTAACAAAAAAAGTTAGCAAAAAGTAATCACAAGTTGTATACATTATATCAGTTTCGAATCGATTATGTCAGATAAAATTAGTGAACATATGTCAAATTTAATTCCGATGGTTGTTGAACAATCTAGTCGTGGTGAAAGAGCATATGATATTTTTTCAAGACTTTTAAAAGAGAGAATTATTTTTGTTGTGGGACCAATAAATGATAACATTGCATCATTAGTAACAGCTCAAATGTTATTTTTGGAATCTGAAAATCCAAAAAAAGACATCTTCATGTATATAAATAGTCCAGGTGGACTGGTAACAGCTGGATTGGGAATTTATGATACAATGCAATATATAAAACCCGAAGTGTCCACATTATGTATAGGTCAGGCTGCTAGCATGGGTTCATTTTTATTGTCTGCAGGGTGTAAAGGCAAAAGATTTTCATTACCCAATTCTAGAATTATGGTTCATCAACCATCTGCAGGTTTTCAAGGACAAGCAACTGATATCGAAATTCACGCAAACGAAGTTTTATCTTTAAAAAAAAGGTTAAATGAAATCTATTCTAAACATACAGGAAAATCTCCAGATGAAATTAAGGTGGCTTTAGAGAGAGATAACTTTATGACTCCTGATATGGCCAAAGAATTTGGCTTAATAGACAAAGTTGTGGATAAAAGAGAGTAGTTCACAATATATAGTCAACAAACTAACCAAAACTTGATTACTTGATCTAATTTGTAATAAAGTATTAAAATTGATTCGATTACAAATTTATGAATACAAATAATAAAAATATTCTTTATTGTTCTTTCTGTGGAAAAAGCCAGCACGAAGTTAGAAAATTAATTGCAGGGCCTACAGTTTTCATTTGCGATGAATGTGTTGAGCTTTGTATGGATATAATTAAAGAGGAAAGTAAGGACACATTTGTAAAACATCAAGATGGATTGCCCTCTCCAAAGGATATATGTAAAATATTAGATGACTATGTAATTGGTCAAGATCATGCAAAAAAAGTTTTGTCTGTAGCAGTGCACAATCATTATAAAAGACTCAATTATGAAAATAAAACTAGTAAAACTGTCGAATTAGCAAAATCTAACATTATGTTAGTAGGACCGACTGGTTGTGGTAAAACTTTATTAGCACAAACTTTAGCAAGAATTTTAGATGTGCCGTTTACTATGGCAGATGCAACAACGTTAACCGAAGCAGGTTATGTTGGAGAGGATGTTGAAAACATAATTTTAAAATTGTTACAATCTGCTGATTATAATGTCGAAAAGGCACAGAGGGGAATTGTTTATATTGACGAAGTAGATAAGATTAGTAGGAAATCAGAAAATCCATCTATCACAAGAGATGTTTCGGGTGAAGGCGTTCAACAGGCTCTTTTAAAAATTATGGAAGGAACAATTGCAAGTGTTCCACCACAAGGGGGCAGGAAACACCCTCAACAAGAATTTTTGCAAGTAGATACAACTAATATTTTGTTTATTTGCGGAGGAGCTTTTGCAGGACTTGATAAAATTATTTCACAAAGAGACAAAGGTTCATCTATTGGTTTTGAGGCTGAAGTGAAAACTTTAGATGATAAGAAAACTGGTGAATGGATGAAAAATTTAGAGCCAGAGGATCTACTCAAATATGGTTTAATACCTGAATTTATCGGCAGGTTACCAATTACAGCAACCTTGGACGATTTAGATGAAAAATCTTTAGTAAAAATATTACTTGAACCCAAAAATTCCTTGATAAAACAATATCAAGAATTGTTTAAATTAGAGGGAGTAAAATTAAATTTTAAAGATGCGGCTGTCAAAGAAATTGCCAAAAAAGCTATTAGCAAAAAAACTGGAGCGAGAGGTTTAAGATCTATCTTAGAAGGTATATTACTTAAAACAATGTTTGATTTACCTGGTCAAAATAACATAGAAGAAGTAGTAGTTGATTCAGGTGCGGTTAAAGGACACTCTCAACCAATTATTGTACATTCAAAGAACAAATCAAAAACAGATAAAACATCAGCTGCTTAATAATATATAACATCGATATTATTCGTTAATAACAAATAGATTGCTATTGCAAAATAATTTATAATAACCATATAATTGTCCATGGAAACTAAACAAAAATTGCCACTGTTACCGCTTAGAGATATTGTAGTTTTTCCAAATATGGTCATCCCGTTATTTGTTGGTAGAGATAAGTCTATAACAGCTCTTAATGAGGTGATGAAGGATCAAAAGAAAATAATTTTGGTAACACAAAAAAATTCAGAGATAGATGATCCTAAAAAAAATGATATTTTTAATTATGGATGTGAAAGCAACATACTTCAACTGCTTAAATTACCAGATGGAACTGTAAAGGTTTTAGTAGAGGGAACTAAAAGAGTTAAAATTAACGAATTTTATGATGATGAAAAATATATTTCTTGCTCTTATGAGTATAATAAAGATATTTTAGATGAGCAGGAAAATTTATTACCGCTTGCATTAGCTGCAATTAAAAAATTAGAGAAACTTACCTCAGTAAATAAAAAGTTATCTTCAGATATTTTAGATAATATAAAACAATTAAAGGATGCTTCAAAAATAGCTGACAATATTGCTTCTCATTTAAATTCATCTATTTCAGAAAAGCAGCAGATATTCGAAACATTGGATGTAAAAAAAAGGCTTAATTCAATCATTAAAATTATGGATAATGAAACAAGTATTATTGGGGTAGAAAAAAGAATAAGAGGAAGAGTAAAAACTCAAATGGAGAAAACTCAACGTGAATATTATTTAAATGAGCAACTCAAAGCAATTCAAAAAGAGTTAGGTGAGATTGAGGATGGAAAAGATGAGACATCAAATTTACAAAAATCTATACTTAAAGCAAAAATGCCTAAAGAGGTTCAAAAAAAATGCATGTCAGAATTAAAAAAATTAAAAAATATGAGTCCTATGTCGGCTGAGGCTACAGTAGTAAGAAACTATTTAGATTGGATGATTGATTTACCTTGGTTTAAAAAAGATAAGGTGGATATTGATTTAAATAATGCTTTAAAAATCCTTGATAAGGATCATTTTGGTTTAGATAAAGTAAAAGAAAGAATAATAGAGTTTCTAGCAGTTCAAAAAAGAATGGACAAAATAAAAGGCCCTATACTTTGTTTAGTAGGTCCTCCAGGTGTTGGTAAAACATCTTTAGGAAAATCTATAGCTAAATCTACCAATAGACAATTTGTTAGAATGTCATTAGGAGGTGTAAGAGATGAGGCAGAAATCAGAGGTCATCGAAGAACATATATTGGTTCACTTCCAGGAAAAATTATACAAATGATGAAGAAAGCGGGAACTAAAAATCCTTTAATTTTATTAGATGAGATTGATAAAGTTGGAAATGATTATAGAGGAGATCCCTCATCAGCTTTATTAGAGGCTTTGGATCCAGAACAGAATACAACGTTCAATGATCATTATCTTGAGGTAGATTATGATCTTTCTGATGTTATGTTTGTTACAACTGCAAATACATTAAATATTCTTCCTCCATTGCTCGACAGAATGGAAGTAATAAGAATACCAGGTTATACAGAAGATGAAAAAATAAATATTTCAGAGAGATTTTTACTTCCTAAACAAATAAAAGAAAATGGCGTAAAGGAAGGTGAATTAGATATTAAAGATGGAACTATTAAAGAAATTATAAGATCTTACACAAGAGAGTCAGGAGTAAGAAATCTTGAGAGAGAAATTTCAAAAATTACACGTAAAGTAGTTAAAAAGGTAGTGAATAAAGAAGAGACAAAAGTAATTGTTAATGACAAAAATATTTCAGATTACTTAGGTATAAAAAAATTCAAGTATGGTGAAGCTGAAAATGAAAATAAAGTGGGTGTTGTAACAGGCCTTGCTTGGACTGAATTCGGTGGTGAAATTCTTAAGATTGAAACGGTGAATATGCCTGGCAAAGGTAGGATGCAAATTACTGGTAAACTTGGAGATGTAATGCAAGAGTCAGCTAAAGCTGCAAAGTCATTTGTTAGATCAAAAAGTTTGGATTACGGTATAATCCCACCAACTTTTGAAAAAAAAGATTTTCATATTCACGTGCCTGAAGGTGCAACTCCAAAAGATGGACCATCTGCTGGAATTGCAATGGTAACATCTATAGTTTCTTCAATAACGGAAATACCTGTTGATAGAAGAATAGCGATGACAGGAGAGGTAACTATAACTGGTCAAGTATTACAAATTGGAGGTTTAAAAGAAAAACTTCTTGCTGCTCATAGAGCAGGTATTAATCACGTATTAATTCCAAAAGAAAATGAAAAAGATTTAGCTGATATACCCAAAAAAGTAAAAGAAGATATAAAAATTACTCCTGTTGAATTTGTTGATGATGTTTTAAAGATTGCTCTTACTAAAGAATTTAAACGTGTAGAGTGGGTTGAGGTGGATAGTTTATCAAAAACTAAAGACAAATCTGAGAAAGTTCTAACAAACTAATAATAAAATTAATTTACTTTATAAAATTGTTGTTGTAAAAAGGCGATTATTTTGGGGCGGTTAGCTCAGTTGGTAGAGCATCTCGTTTACACCGAGGGGGTCAAAGGTTCGAGTCCTTTACCGCCCACCAAAGTAAAATTGGGGGTGTAGCTCAGTTTGGTTAGAGCGCCTGCCTGTCACGCAGGAGGTCGCGGGTTCGAGTCCCGTCACTCCCGCCACCAGTTGAGAATTATTATCATTTTTTTAGTTTATTTAATAAAATAAGGCTTATTTTCGAGACCTATTATCACTGTAATTTAATTACAAAAAGCATATATATAAATTGCCATGAGCAACGTATTTTTAGAAGAATATTTTACCATTGTATTGTTTTTGTTTATAGCTTTAGTTCTCAGCTGTGGATTTATAATCTTAAATTATTTTTTTTCTCCTAAAAGCCCCGATCCTGAAAAACTATCACCATATGAATGTGGTTTTGAACCTTTTAATGATTCAAGAATGGAATTTGATGTTAGATTTTACTTGGTTGCTATACTATTTATTATTTTTGATTTAGAAATAGCATTTTTATTTCCTTGGGCAATATCATTGGGAAAGATAGGAATTTTTGGATTTACTTCTATGATGATTTTTTTATCAATTTTAACAATAGGCTTTATATACGAGTGGAAAAAAGGAGCTTTAGATTGGGAATAAAATGAATTATCAGGATAAACAAGATCAAATACCATCAGAGTTCAAAGAAATTGCAAAAGATTTTAGCGAAAATGGATTTATTACTACATCAATGGATAACTTAGTTAATTGGGCAAGAACTGGGTCACTTCATTGGATGACATTTGGTTTAGCATGTTGTGCTGTTGAAATGATGCAAACCTCAATGCCCAGATACGATTTAGAACGTTTTGGTGCAGCACCCAGAGCAAGCCCTAGACAATCTGATGTAATGATAGTTGCCGGAACTCTTACAAATAAAATGGCACCAGCTCTTAGAAAAGTTTATGATCAAATGCCTGAACCTAGATATGTTATTTCTATGGGTAGCTGCGCTAATGGAGGTGGTTATTATCATTATTCTTACTCTGTTGTAAGAGGTTGTGATAGAATAGTTCCTGTTGATATTTATGTGCCTGGATGTCCACCATCTGCTGAGGCTTTACTTTATGGAATCTTGCAATTGCAAAAAAAAATCAGAACAAAAGGTTCATTAGAAAGATAATCTTATGAATAATTTAGAAAATATTGAAAAATTTGTTAATTCTAATCTTACTACCAAAATTAATAATTCGTTGATTAATCATAATGAAATTAAATTTAAAATAGACTCAGAGGATCTTACAGAAGTAATAATGTTTTTGAAAAATAACGAGAAAACTAAATTTAAGCAATTAATCGATATTACAGCTGTTGATTATCCTGAAAAAGACCAGCGATTTAAGATGATATATTTTTTTCTGAGCCATGAATATAATTCTAGAGCAAATGTTGAATTTAGTATCAAAGAAAATGAGATAGTTAGTTCATTAACATCTATTTTTCCATCTGCGAACTGGATGGAAAGAGAAGTTTTTGACATGTATGGAGTATCTTTTAAAGACCATCCAGATCTAAGAAGAATTTTGACTGATTATAATTTCAAAGGACATCCATTACGTAAAGATTTTCCATTAACTGGTCATAATGAAGTTAGATACAATGAAGAGAGCAAAAAAGTGATTTATGAGCCCGTTAAACTTGAGCAAGACTTTAGAAATTTCGATTATGAAAGCCCTTGGGAGGGAACAAAATATATAAAGGATCAAACTGATAAAAAATGACCAAAAATACTAAGACAATGAACCTTAATTTTGGACCACAACATCCTGCAGCACATGGTGTTTTAAGACTTATATTAGAACTTGATGGAGAAGTTGTTGAGAAAGCAGATCCGCACATTGGACTACTTCATAGAGGGACCGAAAAATTAATAGAGCATAAAACGTATACTCAAGCAGTACCATACTTTGACAGACTTGACTATGTAGCACCGATGAATCAGGAGCATGCATTTGCTTTAGCCATTGAGAGAATACTTAAAATCGAGGTGCCTATTAGGGCACAATATTTAAGAGTGATATTTTGTGAAATAGGAAGAATTTTAAGTCACTTATTAAATGTAACCACTCAGGCAATGGATGTTGGAGCATTAACACCAACGCTTTGGGGTTTTGAGGAAAGAGAGAAATTAATGGGTTTTTATGAGAGAGTTTCAGGATCAAGGCTTCATGCTAATTACTTCAGAGCCGGTGGTGTTCATAAAGATCTTCCAATAGGTCTTGAGGCAGATATTAAAAAATTTTGTGAAAGCTTTCCAAAAATAATTGATGATTTGGAAACACTATTAACAGATAACAGAATATTTAAACAAAGAAATGTTGATATTGGAATTGTTACTAAACAAGATGCTTTAGATTATTCATTCTCAGGTGTAATGTTAAGAGGCTCAGGAGTTCCCTGGGATTTAAGAAAGTCACAACCATATGATTGCTATAATAATTTAGAATTTAAAATTCCTGTAGGTAAAAATGGAGATTGTTACGATAGATATCTTTGTAGAATAGAGGAAATGAGAGAAAGTATAAAAATAATAAATCAGTGCCTTATACAATTACCCAAAGGTCCAATCAAAAGTAATGATGGAAAGATATCACCACCACCAAAAAAAGAACTTAAAGAGTCTATGGAGGCTTTAATCCATCATTTCAAACTTTTTACCGAAGGTTATAGAGTAGATAAAGACGAAATTTATACTGCTGTTGAAGCACCAAAGGGTGAATTTGGAGTCTATCTTATCTCGGATGGGTCTAGTAAACCTTATAAATGTAAAATAAGAGCACCAGGTTTTAGTCACCTACAAGCAATGGATTATTTAATAAAAGGCCATATGTTAGCAGATGTTCCAGCTGTTTTAGGATCAATGGACATAGTATTTGGAGAGGTTGATAGATGAGTTTAAAAAAAGTAAGTAAAGAGCAACCAGATAAGTTTGAGTTTTCAAAAGAGAATCTGATATTAGCTGAAAAATTAATTCAAAAATATCCTAAAGAAAAAAAACAAAGTGCAGTTATGCCGTTACTTTATTTAATTCAAAAACAAAATGATAATTGGATACCCTTGGTAGCAATGAAATATTTGGCAAAATATCTTAATATGCCGTATATAAAAGTTTACGAAGTTGCAACATTTTATTCAATGTATAACCTTGCGCCAGTTGGAAATTATTTTGTGCAAGTATGTACTACTACTCCATGCATGATAAGAGGTGCATATAAAATAATTGAAGCATGTAAAGAAAAAATATCAAGTAAAGAAAACGAACTTTCTAAAAATAAAAAATGTTCTTGGATTGAAGTAGAATGTTTAGGAGCATGTATAAATGCACCAATGATGCAAATTAATAACGATTATTACGAAGATCTAGATAAAGATAAAGCACTAAAAATATTTGAAAAAATTTTAAATGACGAAAAACCTGAACCAGGTTCTTATAGAGGAAGAAAAAATTCTGAGCCTGAAAATAATAGAACAACTTTAATGGACTTAAATAATGCTTAAAGACGAAGATAGAATATTTAAAAACCTGTATAACGATAGATCATCAGATATAAATAGCGCAATATTAAGAGGTGATTGGACAAAAACTAAAGAAATTTTCTCAAAAGGAAAAGAATGGATTATTAATGAGATTAAGACTTCGGAACTAAGAGGAAGAGGTGGAGCAGGGTTTCCAACTGGTCTGAAATGGTCTTTTGCTCCAAAAGAAGTAGGCTCAAGGCCACATTATCTGGTAATTAATGCTGATGAGTCAGAACCAGGCACTTGTAAAGATAGAGATATTTTAAGATTTGAACCTCAAAAACTAATCGAGGGATGTTTGATAGCCTCTTACGCAGTTAATGCTCATGTTTGTTATGTTTATATCAGAGGAGAATATTTCAACGAGGGCCAACGATTACAAAAAGCTATCGATGAAGCTTATGAAAAAAATCTTATAGGAAAAAATGCGGCTGGTACAGGTTGGGATTTCGACATTCACATCCATTACGGCGCAGGTGCTTATATATGTGGGGAAGAGACAGCACTTCTTGAAAGCTTAGAAGGTAAGAAAGGTCAACCAAGACTAAAACCTCCATTTCCAGCGTTAGTAGGTTTGTACGGTTGTCCAACAATTATAAATAACGTTGAGACTATTGCTGTTGTTCCAACTATTTTGAGAAAAGGAGGAAAGTGGTTTGCTTCATTAGGTAAGCCAAAAAACACTGGTACAAAAATATTTTGTATATCAGGAAACGTAAATAAACCATGTAATGTTGAAGAAGAGATGGGAGTACCTCTTAAGGAATTAATAGAAAAACATGCAGGCGGTGTAATTGGAGGATGGGATAATTTAAAAGCAGTAATACCTGGTGGATCATCAATGCCGTTGTTACCTAAAGATATATGTGAAACAGTTACAATGGATTTTGATTCTTTAATAAACAATAAAAGTGGATTGGGTACAGCAGGAGTTGTAGTTATAAACAAAGACCAAGATATTATTAAATGTATGGCCCGTATTGCCAGATTCTACAAACATGAAAGTTGTGGACAATGTACACCTTGTAGAGAAGGATCTGGATGGATGTGGAGAATGTTGGAAAGGATGGCAAAAGGCGAAGCATCAAAAGAGGAAGTAGAAATGTTAATGGATGTGACAAAGCAAATAGAAGGGCATACAATTTGCGCATTTGGTGAGGGATCATCTTGGCCCGTACAGGGTTTAATTAGGCATTTTAAGAAAGAAATTATGGAGCGAAATAATTTTAAACCTATAATTAATAAAGATAGAAAAATTCCATATTTAGTAGATCAACACTTATTAGATAAATAATGATTAAACTTAGAGTAAATGATTTGGATATTGAAGTAGAAGAGGGACTTACAGTCTTGCAAGCATGTGAAAAAGCTGGTGCGGAGATACCTAGATTTTGTTATCATGAAAAACTCTCAATAGCTGGTAATTGTAGAATGTGTTTGGTTGAAATGGAAAAATCAGCTAAGCCTATTGCATCTTGTGCGATGCCTGCAGCAGATGGTATGGTTATAAAAACTAATACAGAAAAAGTGGAAAAGGCTAGGAAAGGTGTTATGGAATTTCTTCTTGCTAATCATCCATTAGATTGTCCTGTTTGTGATCAAGGTGGAGAATGTGATCTACAAGATCAATCAATGTTTTATGGAATAGATAAATCAAGATTTAAAGAAAACAAAAGATATGTTCCAGAAAAATATATGGGTCCACTAATAAAAACACAAATGACCAGATGTATTCATTGTACAAGATGTATCCGATTTGCTACTGAAGTTGCAGGAGTTCCTGAACTAGGTGCTATTGGAAGAGGTGAAGATATGCAAATTACGACTTATTTAGAAAAATCAATGAAATCTGAGTTATCTGCAAATGTCATAGATTTATGTCCAGTTGGAGCTTTAACATCCAAACCTTATGTATTTGAAGCAAGGCCATGGGAATTAAAAAAAACCGAAACAATCGACGTAATGGATGCAGTTGGATCAAATATCAGAGTTGATACTTATGGATGGGAGGTAAAAAGAGTTTTGCCAAGAATAAATGAGGATATTAACGAGGAATGGATTTCAAATAAAACAAGATACGCTTGTGACGGACTTAAAAACCAAAGACTTGATACACCTTATTTTAAAGAAAATAATAAATTAAAAGAAGTATCTTGGTCGAGAGCATATGAAATTTTAAAAGATAAAATTAAAAATACTGTAAGTGAAAAAATTGCCGGAATTACAGGTGATCTAACTAATATGGAGACAATGTATTCAGTAAAAGAATTTTTTGATAAAATTTTAAAATCAAAATACTTAGACTCAAGATCAGAAGATATTTTTCTAAATTTATCAGACAGAGAGAACTATTTATTTAATAGTAGTATTAATGGAATTGAAGAGAGTGATTTGATAATTTTAATAGGTACAAACCCAAGGTTTGAGGCAACTATGCTTAATGCTAGAATTAGAAAGTCTTATTTAAATAATAAAACTAAAATTTACTCTTTTGGCAATGCAGGTGATTTAACTTATGATTACGAAATAATAGATAATACTACAACTGAATTAAATAATATTTTTGAAAAAAAAGGTGATTTATACCAAGTTTTAAAAAACTCGAAATCGCCACTTATAATTTTCGGTGAATCTTTCATGAAATTAAAATCAGCCTACTATATTTTTGAAAAGTGTAAAAGTTTTTTTAAAGAACATGAAAATAATTATACCAATGATTGGAAACCTATAAATATTTTATCAAAGAATGCATCATCGGTTGGTAGCTATGATTTAAGAATAATATATACAGAGGATGGATATAGTACTGTATTAAAAAAAATAAATAATAATGAATTCGATATTATATTCTTATTTGGACAAGATAATATTAATTTTAAAAAAAATAATGAGTTTGTAGTATATATAGGATCTCACGGAGACAACGGTGCAGATATGGCTGATTTAATATTACCCTCTCCTGCATATACCGAGCAAGATGGTCATTTTGTAAATTTGGAAGGTAAAATTCAAAAGGCTTATAAGGCATCATATCCAACAGGATCTTCTAAAGAAGAATGGGAAATAATTAATAATATTTCTGAGATATTAGTAAACAAAACTTTATTTAAAGATAAGGATTATCTACTAGATAGTATGAAAAATTATCTTAAGCTTAATGCTTCTGCTAAATATAATTTTCATCCAAATTTAAATTTAGTTAAAGAAAACATTTTTATAGATGATATTGACTACTATTACTCTAATGTTGTTGCTAGAGCATCTAAAACTATGCGAGAGTGTAGAGATGCGATGATTGAGACAAAAAAAACTGGGACTGAGGGATAGATGACAACTTATTTTCAAACTTTTTTTTTAGAAACATATAAGATTTTCTTTTTAGTACTTCCAGTTTTAACAGCTGTAGCCTTAATAGTATGGCTGGATAGGCGTGTATGGGCATTTGTTCAAAAAAGGAGAGGACCTAATGTAGTCGGACCCTTTGGTTTATTTCAATCATTGGCAGATGCCTTAAAATATATATTTAAAGAAATTATAATTCCCGCAACATCAAACAAAATAATATTTATATTAGCTCCAATTGTAACAATGACATTAGCTCTGATCGCTTGGGCTGTAATTCCATTTGATGAAGACCTTGTATTAGCAAATATAAATGTTGGAATATTATATTTATTTGCAGTTTCTTCATTGGGTGTTTACGGAATAATTATGGGTGGTTGGGCTTCAAATTCTAAATATCCTTTTTTTGGCTCTATTAGATCAGCAGCTCAAATGGTATCATACGAGGTATCAATAGGCGTAATTATTATAAATGTTCTTCTTTGTGTTGGATCATTAAACCTGTCAGATATAGTATTAGCTCAAAAAAACATTTGGTTTGTTGTTCCATTATTTCCGATGTTTGTAATTTTTTTTATATCTGCATTAGCAGAAACAAATAGACCACCGTTCGATTTGCCTGAAGCAGAAGCAGAACTTGTTGCTGGATACCAAACAGAGTATTCGGGAATGATGTATGCTATGTTTTGGTTGGGTGAATATGCCAACATTCTTTTAATGTGTGCGATGGGGTCTATTCTATTTTTAGGTGGTTGGTTGCCACCTATTGATATTTATCCATTAAATGAAATTCCAGGTTATTTATGGATAATTACTAAAATTTTATTATTATTTGTATTATTCGCTTTAGTTAAGGCAATTGTTCCAAGATATAGATATGACCAGCTGATGAAATTAGGTTGGAAGGTTTTCCTGCCTTTTTCATTATTTTACGTTGTTTTAACTTCTGGATTTTTACTTTATTTCGATTTATTACCAATAAAATAGTTATGAAATTTACAAGATTATTAAAAACTATATTTTTAACTGATATATTAAGTGGCTTATCAATAGCTATAAAGGAGACTTTTAAAAAGAAAAAAACAATCAATTATCCTTTTGAAAAGGGTCAAATAAGTCCAAGAGCAAGAGGTGAACATGCATTGAGAAGGTACCCTAATGGTGAGGAAAGATGTATAGCGTGTAAACTTTGTGAAGCTGTGTGTCCAGCACAAGCAATAACTATAGAGTCGACTGAAAGGTCTGATGGGAGCAGAAAAACCACTAGATATGATATTGATATGTTAAAATGTATATATTGCGGCTTATGCGAAGAGTCCTGCCCAGTGGATGCTATCGTTCAAGGTCCAAATTTTGAGTTCGCTACCGAAACTAGAGAAGAATTATTTTATAATAAAGACAAATTACTCGAAAATGGTGATAGATGGGAAAAAATTTTAGAGGCTAATATTAAAGCTGATAGTGCTCACAGATAATTAAATGATTGTTCAATCAATTTTTTTTTACTTATTTTCTTTAATTGCAATAATTTCTGCAATAATGGTGACTGTTTCTAGAAATACAGTTCATTCTGTTTTTTTTTTAATTTTAGATTTTGTAAGTATCTCATGTTTATTCATAATGGGTGGGGCCGAATTTTTAGGAATGATAATGCTAATTGTATATGTAGGAGCAGTGGCTGTTTTGTTTCTTTTTGTTGTAATGATGTTAAATGTTGCGCAACAGGAAAATGAGTGGTTTCAAAGTAAAAAGGGTGAAAAATCGAGTAGTTCACATATTCCTGTAGGATTTTTAATAAGTGTTATTATTTTTTTTGAACTAGTCATTGTAATTGGTGGATGGAAGTATAAACCCGAGATTACAAACAATTTAAATTTACAGCTAGATATAGGCATAACGAATACACATTCAATTGGTGCAGTTTTATATACAGAATATATACATCTTTTTCAGATTTCTGGGATGATATTGCTTGTGTCGATGATTGGGGCAATAGTTCTAACTTACAGAAAGAGAGAAGGTTTAAAAAGACAAAGTTATTTTAATCAAATCTCAAGAGAGAAAAATAGTGGTGTAGAGCTAGTTGAAGTTGAAAGAGATAAAGGTATTAAAATAGATGTTTGAAATCGGATTAGGTCATTATTTAACCTTAGGTGCAATAATATTTACCATAGGTGTTGCTGGAATATTTTTAAATAGAAAAAATATAATAGTAATATTAATGAGCATTGAACTTATTCTTTTAGCTGTAAATATTAATTTAGTATCTTTTTCAGCTTATTTGAATGATCTAACGGGTCAAATATTTACTTTATTTATTTTGACTGTTGCAGCTGCTGAGGCTGCAATCGGATTAGCGATTATAGTGGTATATTTTAGAAATGTAAGAACAATTCGTGTTGAAGAAATTGATAAGTTAAAAGGATAATATGGAATATCTAATTGTTTTTTTACCACTAATTGGTGCTATAATTTCAGTGTTTTTTGGAAATAAGTTTGGATCTAAATACTCTGAACTACTAACGAGTATATTAGTTGGTATCTCTGCCATTTTATCATTAATTGTTTTTTTTAATGTTATCTATCATAATTATGAATCCAATATTATTGTTGCTAAATGGATTTATTCTGGAAACTTGCAAGTAAATTGGTCAATAAAAATTGATGCATTATCCTCTGTAATGTTGGTAGTAGTAACCCTGGTGTCTTCTTTAGTTCATGTTTACTCAATTGGATACATGTCACATGATCCACATAAACCTAGATTTATGGCTTACCTATCGCTCTTTACTTTCTCAATGCTTGCATTAGTTACCTCTGACAATTTTCTTCAATTATTTTTTGGTTGGGAAGGTGTGGGAGTATGTTCTTACTTTTTGATAGGTTTTTGGTTCAAGAAGGAAAGTGCAAACGCTGCAGCAATAAAAGCATTCTTAGTTAATAGAGTGGGTGATTTTGGCTTTGCATTAGGTATTTTTTTAATTTTTTATATTTTTGGGACCGTTAATTATGATGAAGTATTTACTCAAATTCCACCAATCGCAAACGAAAAAATTAATTTTTTAAATCTGAATATTGGCTCAGTAGATCTTATATGTTTTCTTCTTTTTATTGGAGCAATGGGAAAATCTGCTCAATTTATTTTACACACTTGGTTGCCTGATGCTATGGAAGGACCTACTCCGGTTTCTGCCTTAATTCATGCAGCTACAATGGTCACAGCAGGAGTATTTTTGGTGGTAAGATGTTCGCCAATTTATGAATATTCACCATCAATATTAACCTTCATAACATTCATAGGTATGATAACTGCTTTATTTGCTGCAAGTGTTGCAGTTGTACAAAATGATATTAAAAAAATTATAGCTTATTCGACATGTAGCCAATTAGGTTATATGTTTTTTGCTACAGGTGTTGGAGCATATAATATTGCAATGTTTCATTTGTTCACCCATGCATTTTTTAAAGCATTATTATTTTTGGGATCAGGTTCTGTTATTCATTCATTTAATAATCAGCAAGATATTAATCAGATGGGCGGCGTTTGGAAAAAAATACCTTTAACGTATTTTCTTATGATTATTGGCACCTTGGCCTTAACTGGTTTCCCATTATTATCTGGATTTTATTCAAAAGATGCTATTATTGAGTTTGCTTACTTACATGGAACTTCTGTTGGTTATATGGCAGCTATAGTTGGTATATTCACTGCATTTCTTACCTCTATTTATTCGTGGAGATTGATTTTTAAAACATTTCATGGAAAATATAATAATAAAGATATTGAAATCAATAAAATACATGAGTCACCTTATGTGATGACTGTTCCACTGATTGTTTTAGCAATTGGATCAATAGTCGTAGGTTTTGTTTTTAAAAATTTATTTTTAGATTTTGATAACTTTTGGAAAAACTCAATATTTCTTTTAAATCCTTTAAGCCAAGAACATCCACCATTTTGGTTTTTAATATTAACACCAACACTTGTGACATTGTCTATACCAATTTCATATTTAATATTTATTAAATACAGTAAAGTTAGCGACTATTTGGCTGAGAGTAATAAACCCTTATATTTATTTCTTAAAAATAAGTGGTACTTTGATGAAGTTTATGAGTACTCAATTATAAATCCTTGTAAAAAAATAGGATCATATTTTTGGAGAGGTGTAGATGGGTTAGTTATAGATAAATTTGGACCAGATGGTATTTCAAAGCTCATAAAGATATTCTCACTTAAAGCGGTTAAATTTCAATCTGGATATATATATCAATATGCATTTATCATGTTGCTAGGTTTTTCATTAATTTTAACAATTCTAATTATTAACTGATGAATTTTCCAATTATTTCATCTCTTATAATTTTACCTATAGTCGGTACCATTTTTTTATTTTTTATAAAATCAAATGAAAAAAACACGTCTATAAAATATGTAGCTTTATTTATATCTTTATCAAACCTGATCTTATCTTTATACTTGTGGTATATATTTGATAATACAAACCCATCATTCCAATTCGTTGAAAATCGCCAATGGATTTTGGGATTAATAAATTATAAAGTAGGGATCGACGGCATCTCTATTCTTTTTGTAATTCTAACAACTTTTATTGTTCCACTTTGTGTTTTAAGCGTAAATTATACGATCAAATATAGACTTAAAGATTTTTTAATAGCAATTTTAATAATGGAATCTCTAATGATTGGAGTATTTTGTTCATTAGATTTGGTTGTTTTTTATTTGTTTTTTGAAGGTGGATTAATTCCTATGTTTTTAATAATTGGAATTTGGGGTGGTTCTAGAAGAGTTTACTCAGCATTTAAATTTTTTCTTTATACTTTATTAGGATCAGTTTTAATGTTAGTTGCAATTATAAGTATATATTGGATATCAGGTACAACCGATGTAACTAAATTATATGAAATAGGAATTGATCAAAAATATCAAAACCTTTTGTGGTTAGCTTTTTTTAGCTCATTTGCGGTAAAAACTCCAATGTGGCCTGTACATACTTGGTTACCTGATGCTCACGTTGAAGCACCAACTGCTGGGTCAGTGCTGTTAGCGGCAATTTTATTGAAAATGGCAGGTTATGGATTTATTAGATTTTCTCTAGGATTATTTCCAGTAGCTTCTGAATACTTTACACCACTTATTTTTATTTTAAGTGTAATAGCTATCATCTACACGTCATTAGTAGCATTGATGCAAGAGGATATGAAAAAGTTAATTGCTTATTCATCAGTCGCACATATGGGTTTTGTAACTCTGGGTATTTTCACAATTACTCAACAGGGCATTGAAGGAAGTATATTTCAAATGATAAGTCATGGATTGATTTCTGCAGCATTATTTTTATGTGTTGGTGTAGTTTACGACAGAAACCATACACGACTTATAAAAGACTACGGTGGATTAGTATCTATAATGCCGAAATATGCAATTGTATTCATGATATTTACTCTTGGTGCAGTTGGACTGCCAGGAACTACTGGATTTATAGGTGAATTTTTGATTTTGATGGGAACATTTCAAAAAAGTTTTATTACAGCAGTAATTGCAAGTTTAGGAGTGATTTTAAGTGCTGCTTATATGCTATGGCTTTACAAAAGAGTTGTATTTGGAAATTTAATTAAAGATAATTTGAAAAAACTAGTTGATTTGTCTAAAAATGAAATATTTATATTATGGTCTTTAGCTTTACCAACAGTTTTTTTTGGTTTTTATCCTGAACTGCTATTTAAAACTATAGATGTTTCTATTACTAATTTTTTAGAGATGTATGAATTTAATATTAACACCTACCTAAGCAACAAACAATGATAAATTTAAATTTTGTATTTTCAGAAATTTTTATATCTATTTCTATTATGTTTCTTTTAATCTTAGGAGTATTTAAAAATAGAAGCTCAAATTTAATTTATAATTTATCTATATTAAGTTTGTTTATTATATTAATATCAAATTACAATTTATTTGGTAAAGACGAACTAACAATTTTTAATAATAGTTACAAGATTGATTTTTTATCAATTTTTATGAAGTTTTTAGTAATCGCTTCAGGTATTTTTGTAATGTTAAGTTCATCAAAATATTTAAAACTAAATAAAATATATAAAATAGAGTATCCAATATTAATATTAAGTTCCATTTTAGGAATGATGATTATGATTAGCGCTAATGATTTAATTGTTTTTTATATGGGATTAGAGTTACAATCTTTAGCATTATATGTCCTCGCTTCCTTTAATAGAGATAATGTTCTTTCATCCGAGTCTGGTTTAAAATATTTTGTTTTAAGTGCTCTTTCGTCTGGATTATTGCTTTATGGATGCTCTTTAATATATGGTTTTTCAGGGTCAACAAATTTTGATCAAATTTCAGCAAATATAACCGAAGTACAATATGGATTAACTTTGGGAATCGTATTTATTATTGTTGGCTTAGCATTTAAAATTTCGGCTGTTCCTTTTCACATGTGGGCACCAGATGTTTATCAAGGATCTCCGACGTCAGTAACTATATTTTTTGCAATTCTACCAAAAATTGCTGCTCTTACTGTTTTTATTAAATTTTTATATGTTCCATTTGTCAATTTAATAGATCAATGGCAAATAATAATTATTTTTTTATCTATTGCATCGATGCTTTTTGGTTCTATAGCTGCAATAGGTCAACAAAATTTAAAGAGATTAATGGCTTATAGTTCTATAAGTCATATGGGTTTTGCATTAGCTGGAGTAGCGGTGGGTTCGAACGAAGGTATTCAAAGTTCTATTATTTACATATCGATTTATTTAATGATGAACTTAGCATTTTTTAGTTGTATTTTTATGTTAAGAAGAAATAACGAATATTACGAAAAAATTGATGATCTATCTGGATTATCAAAAAATCATCCTATACTATCAATTTCTTTACTAATATCTTTGTTTTCATTAGCAGGAATACCTCCATTAGCAGGTTTTTTTGCTAAATTTTATATTTTTATGGCTGTAATTGAAGAACAGATGTACGCCCTTGCAATAATTGGACTTTTATCCACAGTAATCGCTGCCTTTTATTATCTTAGATTAATAAAAACAATTTATTTTGATAAAGAATTAGAAAAATATGATACCAATCACAACATTGGATTAAGAGTTTCTTTGGCAATATCAACAATAATTATTTTATTATATTTTATATATCCTAGTTCATTATTAGCAATTATTTCAAACATAAAAGTAATTTAATGAAGTTTAACATATTTAGGTACAAAATAGTACAAAGCACCAACAAGACCGCAATAAGAAAAATTAATTCTGGGTATGAGAATGGAATAGTAGTTTCTGAAAAACAATCAAATGGTAAAGGTAGATATGGGAGAGAATGGATATCTAAAAAAGGAAATTTATTTACATCAATATTTTTTAAAATCAATAAAAATTTCAATTTAAAGAAGGTAACTAGTTTAAACTGTAATATTATTAAAGCATGTCTTGAAGAATTTATTAAAAAAAAAATTATTGTTAAAAAACCAAATGATATGTTGATTAATAAAAAAAAATTATGTGGTATTCTTCAAGAAACCTTTATATTTAAAAACGAAATTTTTATGATAATTGGTATAGGTATTAATATAGCATCATCCCCTAAAGTTAATGGTTATAAAACAACTCATTTAAACGAACATTTGATGACAAAAGTATCAAAATATAAATTATTCAACAGTGTGAAAAAAATTTACGAAAAAAAACTTAAATTATTTAATAAATGTATTTGATTGGTGATATTGGTAATTCTGAGGTTAAAATTATAATTTTAAATAAAAATTTTAAAAAATTAAAAAAATTTAAATTTAAGACTAGTTCGATATCTGAAAATTATCTTAAAAAAAAGTTAAGTTTTTTAATACATAAAAAAATAATAAATAAAGCATTATTTTGCAGTGTAGTACCAAAAGTTATGAAGGTTTTAAAAAAATTCATTAAAAAAAATTTACTAATTACATGTGGTGAATTGAAAAATTTTAATCTTTCAGGATTTATAAAAATTTTGGTTAATAAAAAACAGATTGGTTCTGACAGAATTGCAAATGCAATTGCAGTAAATGATAAAAAAGGTAATTTTATTATTGTTGATTTTGGAACAGCCACAACTTTTGATGTTATAAAAAATAACTCATATATTGGTGGCGTTATAGCACCGGGTATTAATCTTTCACTTAAAAATTTAATAAAATCTGCAAGTCTAATCCCGAATATAAGCATAAAGAAAGAAAGTAAAATTATAGGAAAAAATACTATTGCTTCTGTGAGGTCTGGTTTTTACTGGGGTTATACAGGTTTAATAAATAATATAATTAAATTAATAAAAAAACAAACTAACGCCGATTTTAAAATAATTTTTACCGGTGGATTAGCTAATTTTTTTAAAAATTCTTTCAGTTTTAAAATAAATGTTGATAAAGAATTAACTCTAAAAGGTGTATTAAAAGTATTAAAAGGAAATTTGTTATGAAAAACGAATTATTGTACTCCCCACTCGGAGGTGCAGGTGAGATAGGAATGAATATGAATTTATACGCTTATGGTGAACCAGATAATCACAAGTGGATAATTGTTGATATAGGAGTAACTTTTACTGATGATACATATCCAGGAATCGATTTGATTTATCCTGATGCTGGTTTTATTAATGATAAAAAAGATAACCTTTTAGGGATAATTTTGACCCATGCTCATGAAGATCATATAGGAGCAGTAGTTTATGTCTGGCCTAAATTGAAATGTCAAATTTATGCAACCCCTTTTACAGCTGCCTTATTAATTGAAAAATTTAAAGAAAAAAAAATAGATATTACAAACTATTTAAAAATTGTTGAATTGGGAGGTAAAATTAATTTGAGTCCTTTTAAAATAGAATTTGTAACTTTAACTCACTCTATAGCTGAACCAAATGGATTAAAAATAGATACACCTTCCGGAACAATATTTCATACTGGTGATTGGAAGTATGATCCAGATCCGTTAGTTGGAGATAAAATTAATTCTTCTAGACTGAAAGAAATAGGTGATGAGGGTGTAATGGCTATGATATGTGACTCTACAAATGTTTTTAGTATAGGTAGATCCGGCTCAGAGGCAGATGTGAGAAAAAGTTTAATTGATATCATTGAGAAACAAAAAAAAAGAATAATTGTTACATCGTTTGCATCAAATGTTGCAAGAATGGAAACTATATTTTTTTGTGCGCAAAAAACAGGTAGACAAATTTCTCTTGTAGGGAGATCTATGCAAAAAATCTATAAAGCTGCGAAAAAATGTGGATATTTAGATGAAGCTGTTGATCCAGTAGACGCAAGAGATGTGAAGAATATATCTAGAGATAAAATAATCTACTTATGTACAGGAAGTCAGGGTGAACCTCTCGGTGCAATGAATAGAATTTCAAATTATATTCATCCAGATGTTTATTTGGAGGCAGGTGACACCGTTATCTTTTCCTCAAAAATAATTCCAGGAAATGAAAAAAAATTATACAATTTACATAACAAACTTGTTAGAGAAGGAATTGAAGTAATTTCTGAAGAAACAGATTTTGTCCATGTATCTGGCCATCCAAACAGAGATGACCTTAAAGATATGTATAATTGGATTAGACCAGAATGTTTAATTCCCGTCCATGGTGAGCAAAGACATATGCTTGAACATATAAATTTTGCTAAAGAAATGAATGTTAAATATCCTTTAAAAGTTGAGAATGGAGATATTGTAAGACTATCTCCAGGTTCCCCCGAGGTTTACGATAAAGCACCTTATGGAAAAGTTTTTTTAGATGGACATATTCCAGTTGAAGAAGACTCTCAATTTATAAAAGAGAGAAAAAATTTATCCTCAAACGGTTTTTTATCAGTTACAATAATAATAACATCGAAAGGAAAAATTTATAATAATGTATTTATAAACTTTCTGGGTTTACCCATCTATGAAGTAGAGCAATTTAAAAATGAATTACAAGAGTTGATTGAAAGTACAACAAGAACTTTTTCATTAAACAATAAAAAGCAAGAAGAAAATTATAAGGAGGCTATTAAAATAATATGTAGAAAATTTTCAAAGGAAAAGACTGGAAAAAAACCAATAACCAATATAAGTTTAGTTAGAATTTAAAATGTTTCTTTCAAAATCACTAGTTCCAATACTTAAAAATATTCCATCTGAGGCTAAGATAAAATCACATAAATTAATGTTAAGAACAGGGATGATAAAACAATCATCTGCAGGAATTTATTCATGGCTACCTTTAGGTTTTAAAATAATGAAAAAAATCGAGAGTATTGTTCGACTTGAGCAAGATAATATCGGAGTCCAAGAGATATTAATGCCAACTATTCAATCAAGTGAAATATGGAAAGAAAGCGGAAGATATAACGATTATGGTGAAGAAATGCTGAGAATAAAAGATAGACAAAATAGAGAAATGCTTTATGGACCAACTAATGAAGAATTAATCACAGAAATCTTTAGAAACTCAATTAAATCTTACAAATCATTGCCTCAATTATTATATCACATACAGTGGAAATTTAGGGATGAGCTTAGACCAAGATTTGGTGTTATGAGATGCAGAGAATTTTACATGAAAGATGCTTACTCATTTGATTTAAGTATAGATGAGGCAATTTATTCATATAATAAATTTTTTTTAGCCTACTTAAAAACATTTAAAAAATTAGATCTTTCAGCAATTCCAATGGCAGCTGATACAGGACCTATTGGAGGAAATTTATCACACGAATTTATCATTATTGCAGAAACTGGTGAAAGTAAAATTTATACAGATAAAAGAATATTTGGTGTAAATTATTCAGATACTGTAGTTGATGAGAGTTCATTGTCTAATTTGAGAACAACATATGACGAATTTTATGCTGTTACAGATGAGAAATTTGATCAAAATGAATTTAACGAAAAAGTAAGCGATGATAACAAGTTAATAACAAAAGGGATTGAAGTTGGTCATATATTTTATTTTGGAGATAAATATTCAAAAGCTATGAATGCATCTGTAGATAAAGATGGAAAAAAAGAATTTGTTAAAATGGGTTCCTATGGCATCGGAGTTTCAAGGCTTGTTGCTGCCATTATTGAAGCTAAATATGATGATAAGAATGAGATAATGAAATGGCCAATAAATATCGCACCTTATCATTGTGCAATTTTACCCCAGGTTAGCAAAAATGATAAATCTAATTTAGAGAAATCTTTAAATATTTACAATTATTTAAAATCAAAAAACATAGATGCAATTATTGATGACACTGATGAAGGAATAATTGCTAAGATCAAAAAATTCAATCTAATTGGTATACCTTATCAAATTGTAATTGGAAAAAATTCTACTGACGAAAAATTCGAGTTTGCTAAAGTAGGTGAAGATTTACAATTTTTATCAACAGATGAAATAGAGAATATAATTAAAAAAGATTTAAAAAATTGATTTCAAAATTAGAAAAAAAAATTACTTTAAGATATTTAAGGACTAGAAAAAGTGATGGATTTATAAATATAATTTCAATTTTTTCCTTCATAGGAATTTCACTGGGTGTTGCTGTTTTAATAATAGTAATGTCGGTAATGAATGGGTTCAGAACTGAATTAATATCAAAAATAATAGGATCAAATCCACATATCATTGTAAAATCATATCAAAATGACATCAATTTAAAAAAAATTGAAAATCTAAAGAAATTAAAAAAAATAGAAAAAATTTTAATTAGCGCAGACGGACAAGCTGTAATTGTTAATAAAAATTATACAAAAGGAATCCAGCTTAGAGGTTATAAAAAAAATAGTTTTCAAAATTTAGATCTTGTTAAAAATAAAACATTTGAAGGTAACAAAAAATTAAATCATAAACATATCTCAATTGGCAAAGAGTTAAGTTATAATCTAAACGTAAATATAGGTGACAAAATAGTATTAATGTCTCCGTCTGGCATTGAAAGTATAGTTGGGACTTTACCAAAACAAGATACATTTATAATCGACTCAATATTTGAAAGTGGTCTTATTGAATTTGATGATAATGTTGCATTTATTAATATTAATGATCTTCAAGGTTTTATGAATTTAAAAGAAAATGAAAAATCAATTGAAATCTTTTTAGATAACCCTAACAACGTAAATCAATTAAAAGAAATTATCTCTAATATATTTGTAGATAGTTTTATATACACATGGAATGATCTTAACAAATCTTTGTTTTCAGCATTGAAAATAGAGAGAAATGTTATGTTTATAATATTATCTTTAATTATTATAGTAGCAGCTTTTAATATAATTTCAGGATTAACAATATTAGTAAAAAATAAAACTAAAGATATTGCAATATTAAAATCTATTGGTGTTAAAAATTTTTCAATCATGAAAATATTTTTTTTAGTAGGCTTATCAATTGGTTTATTAGCCACAGTTTTTGGAATATTCCTAGGTGTTGTATTTTCAATTTATGTTGAAGAAATTCGAATGCTTATAAGTGAAATTTTTAATATAAAAATTTTTCCCGAAGAGATTTATTTTCTCAGTAAAATGCCATATGAAATAAATTTTAAATCGATTGGTATAATTGGAATTATATCAATATTAATAACAATTGTTGTATCTATTTATCCTGCTTTTAAAGCAGCAAAATTAGACCCTATAAAATCCTTAAAACATGAGTAATGAAATTATAAGAATATTTAACATCTCAAAATATTATAAAAATAAAAAAATAAAAATTTTTAATAAAATAAATTTTGTATTTAAAAAAAATAAAATTTATTCTTTAATTGGTCCATCTGGATCTGGTAAGTCAACTTTGCTAAATTTACTTTCTTTAATAGATGCACCATCTAGTGGATCAATTTTTATCAATAAAAACAAAATTAGTTTTAATCAAAAAATTAAAAATGATAATATTAGAGCTGATAAAATTGGTATTATTTATCAAGAAAATAATCTATTAAAAGATTTTACAGCGTTAGAAAATGTTTTTCTAGCAAGGCTGGCTCTAAATAATAACGAATTAAATGCGATTAATGATGCAAAAAAGGTACTTAGAACTTTAGGTTTGAATAAAAGAATTAATCATTTTCCCTCTGAGTTATCTGGTGGTGAAACTCAAAGAGTCGCAATTGCAAGGGCACTAATAAATCAACCTAAAATTTTACTAGCCGATGAACCTACAGGAAGTTTAGATAAAAAAAATGCAAAACAAATATTTAAATTACTCTTAAAATTAAAAAATAAAAATAGAGTTATCATATTTGCAACCCACAATATGTATTTTGCTAATATGGCGGATTGTAAACTTCAGTTAAATAATGGTAAAATAATAAATTATCATGGGAGAGTCGTTAAATAAGAATTTTGTTCATTTTAAAATCCATTCTCAATTTTCAATTTGTGAAGGGGCAATAAAAATAGATAATCTCAAAGATCACTGTAAAATTAACAAATTTAAATCATTAGGGATTTGTGATACATCTAATTTGAGTGGTGCTTTAGAATTTTCTGAAACAATATCAAAGCAAGGCACACAACCAATTATTGGAACTCAAATAATTTTTAATTATAAAAATGAAAGAGGGCACTTAACCCTAATCCCAAAAAATGAATCAGGATACAAGAAAGTTATAAAACTTTCCTCTATGTCCTATTTAGAGAACGATAATATATCCGAACCTCATTGTAATATAAATGAATTATTTAAAGAAAATAGTGACTTTATATTAATGTCAGGCACAGTTAATGGTCTTATAGGAAAACTCTTTGTTAAAGGATACCATTCTGAGATAGAAGAGATTTACAAAAAATTATCTAATAACTTTAAAAATAATTTTTATATAGAGATTCAAAGACATAATGATTTAAATGAAAAATCATTTGAAAAATTTAATTTAAATTTATCATATAAGCTTGATATACCTATTATAGCATCTCATGAGGTATTTTATATTGATCAATCTATGCATGATGCGCATGAAGCATTAATATGTATTCGTGAAAAAACATATGTAAATGAAAAGAATCGTTTAAGTTATTCTGATCAACATTATCTTAAGCCAGATAATGAAATGAAAATACTATTTCAAGATATCCCGGAGGCATTATTAAATAATTATAATTTACCATTTAGAATTAACTTTCGACCATTAAAGTCCGATCCAGTTTTGCCAAACATAAGTTCTAACAAAGATGGAAATGCAGACACAATGCTTTCTAATAATTCTCTGAATGGCTTAAATCAAAAGTTTAAATTTCATTTCTGTAATTCAAATCAAAACCCTGTCGATCATGAATTATATAAAAATTATAAGTCAAGATTAGATCACGAACTTAAAATTATATTAGAAATGAATTATTCTAGTTATTTTTTAATAGTCGCAGATTATATAAATTGGGCTAAAAAAAATGATATTCCTGTTGGACCTGGAAGAGGTTCGGGTGCGGGCTCTCTTGTTGCATGGAGTCTATCGATTACAGACGTGGATCCAATAAAATTTAATTTAATATTTGAAAGATTCTTAAATCCTGCAAGAATTTCAATGCCTGATTTTGACATAGATTTTTGTGAAGAAAAAAGGGACTTAGTTTTTAATTATCTAGCATCTAAATACAAAGATAGTGTTGCACATATTATTACATTTGGAAAATTAAAAGCAAGAATGGTAATAAGAGATGTTGGACGAGTATTAGGATTACCTTATGGCTTTGTAGATAGTATTGCAAAATTAATACCATTCGATCCATCAAGACCTCAAAATCTTATAGAATGTATAAATTCTGAGCCTAGATTAAAGAAAATGATTGACGATGATAATAGAGTTAAAAAACTAATTAATTTATCATTAAAATTAGAAGGACTGAATAGAAATGTTGCTACTCATGCTGCAGGAGTTGTTATCGCCGACAAAAAACTAACAGAAACTGTGCCTTTGTATAAAGATCAATCAACAAATTTACTTTTGCCTTCTACACAATTTGACATGTATTCTGCTGAAAATGCTGGTTTAATAAAATTTGATTTTTTAGGGCTAAAAACTCTTACAGTAATAAATAAAACTGAAAAAATTATAAAAAAAAAAGTCTCAGATTTCAGTATTGATAAAATATCATATGACGATCAAAATGTTTTTAAAACACTTTCAAAAGGACAAACTGTTGGATTATTTCAGTTAGAGAGTTCAGGAATGAAAGATGCATTAGTTAACATGAAACCTACACATCTAGAAGATATAATTGCATTAGTAGCATTATACAGACCTGGACCAATGAGCAACATTCCTACCTACAATGAGTGTAAAAATGGAAATTTAGAACCTGATTATATACATCCATTACTGGAGGAAATTTTAAAACCAACTTATGGTGTAATTATATATCAAGAGCAAATTATGCAAATTGCTCAGAAATTATCGGGTTTCTCAGCTGCTGAAGCCGATATTTTAAGAAAAGCCATTGGAAAAAAAAAAAGAGTTGAGGTAGAGAGACAAAAAATTAGATTTATTGATGGAGCTGTTAAAAATGGAATAAGAAAAGATGTTGCAGCAGGAATATTTTTAAAAATAGAACCTTTTGCAGAATATGGTTTTAATAAAAGTCATGCCGCAGCTTATGCAATAATAGCATACCAAACAGCTTATTTAAAAACATACTTTCAAAATGAATTTTTTGCTGCCTCAATGACTATGGATATTTCGAATCAAAAAAAACTTGGAGAATTTTACGAAGAAATTAAAAGGCTTGGTATAAAAATAATAAGACCAGACATTAATTATTGTTTTGCAGATTTTAGGTCATTTAATAGTGAATTTTTTTATGCTTTAGGCGCTATCAAAAATGTAGGGTTTGAGGCGATTTCAAATGTAGTTGAAGAACGGGAAAATAATGGAAAATTCAAATCAATTGCCGATTTTATAAGAAGAGTTAATCCGAAAGATATAAATAAACTCCAATTAGAGGGGTTAGTCAAAGCTGGTGCATTTGATAGTTTAAATAAAAATAGAGCATCACTTTTAAAATCAATACCTAATTTAATACAAAAATCAAAAAACTTTTTTGATAATAAATCATTAAGTCAAATCAATTTATTTGATAATTCTGAAGAAAATGATTTAGATATTTTATCTAAAACTGATGATTGGAAATTTGAAGACAGGCTAAATAAAGAATTTGAGGCAATGGGTTTTTTTGTGTCAGATCATCCATTAAATCAATTTAGCGAAATATACAATCAGTATAAAATATT
>CACNFY010000007.1 GCA_902619925.1 uncultured Pelagibacteraceae bacterium | reverse complement strand
CACATTAAAATATCTCAAAATAGCGTAATTGCATTTATTTTTTTTTGAGAATTTTTTGATATCTTTTTCAGAAATTGATTTGGTATAACCATAATAACCAATAGGTCTTATTTTACTTTTTTCTGTAATTGATTTTTTTGTATTACCATAAACAGTACATGAAGATGCAAAAATAAACTTATTTACATTATTATTAGATTTTTCAATTCCTTTTAATAGGTTTTTTGTACCCAGAATATTATTTTTATAATATTTTTTTTTATTTCTCTCAGCCTCTGAAACATTGATGCTAGCGGCAAAATGGAAAACTGTTTTTACATTATATTTTTTAATAGTTTTTGAAACTTTTATAAAATTATTTATATCACCATTTATAAATACTGCCTTGTTATCAACGAGTCTTTTTGAACCTGTTGATAAATTATCATAGATAATAACTTTTTTTTTAAGCTTTATAAGTTTTTCAGCAAGGTGGCTTCCAATGTAGCCAGCACCTCCTGTTATTAAATATGCATTCATAATTTTAATGATTTATAAAAACCCAGGGAGAATTTTTGGATTTAGTGTATTTTTTAAACCAGAAAGATAAATATCTTTCAGCTAAATAAGCATAAAGTCTTGTGGTATCGTATCCTTTTAATTTATCAAAACCAAATATTTCCTCACACCTTGATAGCCACTCAAATAAAGCAATAAACCAATTATTTGCTATTTCAGGTTTAGCTATAAACATAATATGAGGATTATAGCTATTATTATGATTTACATAGTTTAAAAAATCATTTTTATCTTTATTATTTAATACATTAATAGCCTTTTCAAGATTCTTGTAACCGTGATGCATATCAAAATGTATATTAATTGTCTCAAAATTTTTTTTAAATATTAATTTTGGATCAGATAGCAGGTTCTTCCATCCTCTTTTAAAAATTTTTGTCTTTTTAGCTCCATAAACTTTGATTGGTTCACATAATATACTTTCGTATTTATTCCAATCTTCTTCAGGTTCAGATATCAGATGATTAATCAAATTTTTTGAATTAATTTCCTCAACAATAGATTTAGATTTAATCCAAAATCTTCTTTTTTGACAAAAACCTACCCAATCTGTTTTCTCATGTTTTAAAAGATTTTTCCAATACCAATAATGAAAAGTTAATTCTGAATAATATTTTTCTTTTTCAAAAATATTTTTCTTAGTAGAGCAGTCTAAATAATTCTTATTAAATTTGTTAACACCTACACCTGCCATCAATAAATGGCTATTTTCTAATTTAGGTAATTCTTTATTTGTCACACAAAATATTTTTAAATTATTTCCCATATATAAACTCTAAAATAATATGTTTAATACCTCTAAAAAACTTATTAGATGTTTTTCTTATCAAAAGTCTCATAAAAAAAAACCAGGTTTGATTTCTTTTTAACATATTTTTGCTTAAAATATCGGAACGTGCATGTTCATAAGCAATATAGCTATATCCTAAAATTTTAGTTATTATTTTTTGAGTAAAAGTCAATTTTCCATTTAGCTCCTCCCTTAAACCAGATATTAATTTTTGTTTGTTTTTTTTAAAAATCAGGTTTGATTGTCCGATTAATTCATATTCTGAAAACATAGATCCATTATAATTATAATGTGTGTCACAAATAGCTTTAAATACTAAATTACTTAACCAATGTGAGGTACTACCTTTTCTTTTTTTAAAATTGTTTAATTTTTTTTGTAAAAAATTGTTTTCGTCTATTGATATAGAGATAAATTGAGCGAGACACGAAATATAATATTTAGGTAGTTTTTTTAATATTTTTTGATTCGTCTCATAATAAGCCTTATGATATTCAGAGGTAGTCCCATAACTAATAGATGTATTATTTTCAAAAAATGTTATTTTTTTTAATATAATTGTGTCAGCATCCCAAATAATTATATTTTTTTTATATTTATTAATGAAATCTATGACAAAACTAATTTTTAATATTTGTTGATAGTACCATTTTAACCTCGGTTGAATTTTTTTGTAATAATTTTTTTTTTTTAAAAAATTATTTGAAATCTTTTTGAAATTACTGAAAGTAATAATTTGGTCTTCCGAAATAATATAAATATTTATATGATTTAATTTTTTTTTAAAAAAATATACTTGGGATTTAGGGCAAATAATATAAAAATTTATATCAGTGTAAAGGTTGCTAAAATTTTTGTAATTTTCTAAAATTATAGGTATATTCCCTGAAAGGGAAACTTGACATATATTTAAGGTTTCTTTTTTCACAATTAAATATAACTTTAAATAAACATTATTTTGAATACATTTAATTGAATTAGGATGAAAATCAAATTTTTAAAAAAACTTATTGAAAGCTCTGGATATAAACTTTTTGACAAAAATTTAGTTAAAAACCAAAGACTAATTGGTAAAAAATCAGTATTTGATATGAACTTGTGTTTAGAAAATATTTTTAAGAGAAATAAAATTAAATCATTGATGCAGATAGGTGCTAATGATGGATCTAGATTTGATAATATTAACAAATTTATTAAAGAATTTGATGTTAATGGTGTTTTAGTTGAACCAGTGCCCTATTATTTTGATCAACTAAAAGAAACATATTCTAACGAAAAAAATTTAATTTTAGAAAATTGTGCAATTTCTGAAAAAAGTGGAGAAATTAATATTTATTTTGTAAAAAAAGAATTTCTAAATAATTACGATGAACATGTAAGAGGTATAAATTCATTGGATAGAAACCATTTAATTAAACATAATATTAAATCTGCGCATATTTATGAACAAAAAGTAAAGAGTTTATGTATTAAAGATTTAATAAAAAAAAATAATATAAAGTATTTAGATTTATTAGTAATCGATGCAGAAGGATACGACGGAAATATTGTAATTGATTTTTTAAAAAATATAGAATTTAAACCAATATTAATTTTTGAATTTATTCACATAAAACATGATATTTTTTCTAAGGTAATAAAAAATTTAGATGAGAAAAAATATAAATATTTTCAGCTTAATGAAAATTTAATTTGTTTTACCGATGAGCAAATTTTTTTATAATTCAATCCAATTTGAATAATTTTTAAGGTTATTAATTAAATATCTTGGAAATGTATTGTCTATTTCAATTTTATTAAATTTATCGTTTCTCCCGATTATATCTAGTCCACTTTTTAATCTATTTGAAATTTCGTTAACATTTAAATATTTATCATCTATTTTTTCATTAAAATTAATTGGGTCATTTGTTTCACACAAATTTTTATATTTATATAAAAGTTCCTCTGGAGTTTTGAGATTACAAAAATGCCATCCACCGTTCTGAATAATATTATTCAATCTCATTTTATCTATCCTCCAAAATGGACGTTTTTTAAATTTTAATTCTCTAAGCCATTGTGGTGACTTAAGATATTTGTAAATGCAAATTCTTGTACCTATCCAGTCTGGGTTATTTTTACTTAAAAGATTAAATTTATAATTAAAATTTTTTTGTTTAAAAGCGGCAAATCTCATTTCTTTATTAAACTGTTTTATTTCATGCGGGTTAGGAATCTCATCTAAATCTGATATCATAATAATGTCATCTGATTTTGCTTTAGTTAAGCCTCTTGAAATACAATTTCTTTGATGATTTTCTCTCTTGTAAGGATCGTCTCCGTCTGGAAGATCTTCTACCTTTATATAAATAATTTTACTCTTAAATTTTAAAAACTTCTCAATATTAAATCTAAATTTTTTTGGATTATTTTGCCATGTCTTATTACCTTCGACTATGATAAAAAAATCAACAATTTCATTTAGTGTATTTAATCTTAATTCGAGTAATAAATCTTCATCCCAATATGAAAAGCAATCATAAATCACTTAGATTTCCTTGCTAATTTTTAAAACACCAATGAAGGCCTCTTGAGGTATCTCTACTTTTCCAAATTGTTTTGATCTTGCCTTCCCTTTTTTTTGTTTATCAAGTAATTTTCTTTTTCTATCTCGTGCACCACCTCCATGAATTTTAGTTAATACATCTTTTTTAAAACCTTTGATAGTTTCTCTCGCGATAATTTTTCCACCGATAGCTGCTTGAACAGGTATCATGAAATTATGTCTAGGGATTAAATCCTTTAATTTTTCACATACTTCTCTACCTATTGACTGCGCAAAATCTTTATGAACCATCATAGCTAGTGCATCGACTGGCTCAGAGTTGACGAGTATTCCCATTTTGACAAGATCACCTTCCTTATGTCCAATAATTTCATAATCAAAACTTGCATATCCGCTTGTCATGGATTTTAATCTATCATTAAAATCAAAAACTACCTCATTTAATGGTACCTCATAGTTAATTACCGCTCTATTTCCAGAGTAACTTAAATTAGTCTGAATGCCTCTTTTACTTTGACAAAGCTTCATAATGGAACCTAAGAACTGATCAGGTGTAATTATTGTAGCTTTAATCCATGGCTCCTCTATAAATTTGATTAAAGTAGGATCAGGTAAGTTTGATGGATTTTGTAAGTTTTTAACCTCTCCATTGTTCATATGTACCTTATAGACAACACCTGGTGTTGTGGTTAATAAGTTTATATCGAATTCTCTCTCGAGCCTTTCTGTTACAATTTCAAGATGTAGTAATCCTAAAAATCCACACCTAAACCCTAGACCTAATGCAGAAGAAGTTTCTGCCTCATAAGTAAAACTAGCATCATTCAACTTTAACTTTGCTAATCCATCTTTTAGTTTTTGATACTCTGAGCTATCTACTGGAAAAAGACCACAAAAAACAACAGGCTTACTAGGCTTAAATCCTGGAAGTGCTTCTTTTAAAGGATCATTTGCGTCACAAATCGTGTCTCCAACTTTTGTCTCAGAAAGTTCTTTTATTCCTGTAGTTATAAATCCAATTTCACCAGCATTTAATTCTTCAGTATCTTTTGCTTTAGGAGTAAATACACCAACTTTCTCAACAATATATTCTTTTTTATTAGACATCATCTTAATTTTCATATTTTTTTTTAATTTGCCATCAATAATTCTTACTAAAATAACAACTCCTAGGTAAGTATCATACCAACTATCAACCAATAAACATTTTAACTTTTCTTTTATTTTACCTGTAGGGCATGGAAGTATTTCGATAATCTTTTCTAAAATTTCATCTATGCCTTCACCAGTTTTACCTGAGCAGGGAATAGAGTTCTTTGTATCGATGCCTATAACTTCCTCAATTTGCTTATTTGATCTCTCAAGATCTGATGCGGGTAGATCTATTTTATTTAAAATTGGAATGATTTCATGGTTAGATTCTAGAGCTTGGTAAACATTAGCCAGGGTTTGTGCTTCAACACCTTGGGTGCTATCTACAATTAATATCGATCCTTCACATGCGTACAAAGATCTACTCACCTCATAACTAAAATCAACATGACCTGGCGTATCAATAATATTCAGAGTATAGTTTTCACCAGATTTTGATTTGTAGTTTAATTTAACTGTTTGAGCTTTAATAGTAATTCCTCTCTCTCGTTCGATATCCATAGAATCTAAAACTTGAGCTTTCATTTCTCGCTCAGTTAGTCCTCCACATTTATGTATAATCCTGTCTGCTATTGTTGATTTGCCATGATCTATATGGGCAATAATTGCAAAATTTCTAATATTTTCAATTGATGACATTTTAAGATCTTAATTTTGCGCCAGTTTTTTCTTCAACAGATTTGACTATTTTATCAGTTATGCTTGTTAAATCACTATCATTTAAAGTCTTACTATTTGACTGAATTGTTACTTTAAGTGCAATAGATTTTTTATCTTCTGGTATATTTTCACCCTCATAAACGTCAAATATTTTTATATTTTTGATTAATGAATTGTCTGTATTTTTGATTGCATCAACTAATATTTGTGATTTAGTTTTTTTATTAACTAAAAAAGCAAAATCCCTTTCTGATTTTTGGTATTCAGATAACAAAAGACTTCCTTTATTCTTTTTGTTAATGCTTTTAAAATTTACTAAGTTTTCTAAAAAAATCTCAAAACCGTAGGACAGAGGTGTTATTTTCGGATGTATTTGACCAAAATATGCTAACACGAATTTACGATCCAATGATGAAATTAAACCAGAAATGCCAGGATGATAATAAGTGGGTGATTTATCATCAATAAACATCTCCTCTTTATCTACTCCAAGTTCAACAAGTGTTTGAATAAGATCTTTTTTTATATCAAATACGTCAAAATAATCAGATTTCTCGTGATTTTTTTCATCGTAAATTTTATTCTTAATACCACAAATAACTGTAATTTGATTTCCGGGTTTTTTTCCTGTGAAGACAGGGCCAATCTCAAATAAAGATTGTTCTCCTAAACCTCTATTTAAATTTTTTTCCATGTAATAGATCAAGTTTGGGTATAATGAATTTCTTAAAACTCCAAGATCAGAACTAATAGGATTAAATATTTTTATAGTCTCGTAATTCTCTTTAAATTTATTATTCATGCTCTCACTAGTAAAAGACCATGTTATAGTTTCATAATATCCTTTAGATGCTACTGATCTTTGAGCTAAATGAAAATGTTTTTGATAAAAATTTAATGTTGGTTTGGTTCTAATTTTTTCAGGCTCTATAGACTCAATATTATCAAATCCTAAAATTCTAATAACTTCTTCAACCAAATCAATATCTCCAAATATATCTGGTCTCCAGGTTGGTATCTTTATTTCAATTAATTTACTTTTCTTATTTGTTTCAAAACCTAATCTTGTTAAAATTTTAATAATCTGTTTTTCACTAACTTTAATACCAATTGTTTTAGATACTAATTTAGTATCAAATTTTATTATTTTTTTTTTGAATTTTTGTATTTGTTGAATATCAAAATTTGATACCTCGCCACCACATATTTCAGTTATTAATTTAGTAGCCATCGCTAATCCCTCTTCAACTGATTCAGGGTCTATTCCTCTTTCAAATCTAAATTTAGCATCAGTATTTATTTCTAATTCTTTAGAGGTCTTTCTTGTAATACTAGGATCAAAATATGCCGACTCTATTAAAATATTTTTTGTTTCTAATTCTGTCCCTGATCTGACTCCTCCAATTATCCCACCCAAGCCAAGGGCACCCTCGTCATCAGAAATCACACACATATTCTCTTTTAATGTATATGTTTTATTATCTAGCGCCTTGAGTGTTTCACCTTTTTTCGAATTTCGTACTGTAATTGAATTTTTAATTTTATCTAAGTCATATGCGTGGAGTGGTCTGTTTAAATCAAACATTACATAGTTTGTAATATCTACAACTGCAGATATTGGTCTTAAACCTAATGCTAAAATTCTTTCTTTTAACCAACTTGGACTTTCCTTGTTAGATATATTTTTAATAAGGCAGCTTCCAAATATTGAGCAAGCTTGATTTTTACTTTTCTCTATTTTTACTTTTAAATTATGCTTTGAATTTTTTTTAAATTTTGTTTTCGTTATTTCTTTTAAATTACCCATACCACTTGCAAAAAGATCTCTAGCTATTCCTCTGACGCCCAAGCAATCTGGTCTATTTGGTGTAATAGATAATTCTATAACATTGTTATTACTTTTACTCTTAAAATAAGGTTTTCCAACACTATTATTATATTTGCTACTCAATGAAATAATACCCTCGGATTCGTCGGAGAGTTTTAGTTCAGCCTCAGAACAAAGCATGCCATAAGAAGTCTCTCCTCTTATTTTTGAAACTTCTAATTTCATTCCATTTTTTGGTATTGTCGAACCTGGCGGAGCATATATAGTTAATAACCCATCTTGAGCATTTGAAGCCCCACAAACTACTTTAATTATTTTTTTATCACCTATATCCACATCACATAACTTCAATCTATCTGCATTAGGATGCTTACTAGCTTTAACAATTTTTGCGACTATAAAACTGCTTAATTCGTTTTTTGATTGTTCCACCTTTTCAACTTCTAGACCAATTCCGTTGAGTTTCTCAATTATTTGCTCCTCACTTTTATTTGTATGTAAGTGATCACTTAACCAATCCTTTGTAAATTTCATCTGCTTAATCCTCTATAATTAGTTGGAACATCTAATGGATCAAAACCATAATGATTTAACCATCTATAATCGCATTCAAAAAAAGATCTTAAATCATTAATTCCATATTTTAACATTGCGAGTCTGTCTATACCTATACCAAAAGCGAAACCTTGAAATTTTTTATGATCAACCTTGCAGTTTTTTAAAACATTTGGGTGGACCATTCCACATCCTAATATTTCAAGCCATTTGTTTCCCTCTCCAATTATTATTTTGTTGTTTTCAAGTCTGTAACCTATATCTACTTCTGCTGAAGGTTCAGTGAAAGGGAAATGACTAGGACGAAATCTCATCTTTATTTTATCAACCTCAAAAAATTCTTTTATAAAATAATTGAGACAACCCTTTAAGTGACCCATGTTTATATTTTTATCAATGTGAAGACCCTCTAACTGATGAAACATTGGAGTATGAGTTTGGTCACTGTCACTTCTATACGTTCTTCCTGGGGCTATAATTTTAAAGGGTGGTTTGTCTTTAAGCATAGTTCGTACCTGTACTGGAGAAGTATGAGTTCTTAGCAATGTTTTCATATCTTGATCTAGATAAAAGGTATCGTGCATATCTTTTGCTGGATGATTTTCAGGTGTATTAAGTGCTGTAAAATTATTATAGTCATTTTCAACATCTGGCCCCTCTTCAACTGTAAATCCTATTTCTGAGAAGATTGATGATATTTCGTCAATTACTTGAGAAACTGGGTGAACTTTTCCTATTTTAAAATCTTTTTCAGGCAAAGTAATATCGATTTTTTCATTATTAACTTTATCAATAATTTCTTTATCTAAAACTTCATTTGATTTTTTTGAGAAAATTTCTGAAAGATCTTTCTTTACACTGTTTATATTAGCAGCAAAATTTTTTCTTTCATCTGGAGGCAAAGATCCAAGCTTTTTAAATTCTAAATTTATTATTCCATTTTTACTAAATATTTCAGAACTTATTTTGGTTAATTCAGATAGATTTTTTGAATTTTTTATTTTTTCTTTAACCTCAAATATTTTTTTTTCAAATTCTGTCATTATTACAGATTATTTCTTAAACAAATAAAAACAATAGCCAATGATTGTTAATTAAGTGCAGCTTGAGCTTTTTTTACAATGGTTTTAAAGGCCTCTGGATTGTCATATGCGATTTCAGCCAAAATCTTTCTATCAATTTTTATTCCTGATTTGTTCAATCCATTAATAAATTTGGAATATGTTAAGCCTTCTTGTCTTACACCTGCATTGATTCTCTGTATCCAAAGTGATTTAAATTCTCTTTTCTTGTTTCTTCTATCTCTATAAGCATATTGCATAGCTTTTTCCATAGCTTGCCTTGCAACTCTAATGGTATTTTTTCTTCTTCCCCACTGACCTTTTACAGCTTTAAGAACTTTTTTATGTTTAGCTTTGCTTGTAACTCCTCTTTTTACCCTTGCCATATTATCCTCTTAAACTGTAAGGCATGTAAGACTTAACGATTTTTCCATCTTGCTTTGACATTACAGTTGTGCCTCTTTGCTTTCTAATCTGTGAGTTTGTTCTTTTTATCATTCCATGCCTTTTTCCAGCCTGTGCCATTATTACTTTACCTCTTGCTGAAATTTTAAACCTTTTTTTTGCTGAGCTTTTTGTTTTTAATTTTGGCATAATTTCAGGGTTTATACTAAGTAAAATTAAAATTTACAACAGCAATTATTGCTTATAAAGGCTGGATAACCATTATCATTTGTTTGCCATCAAATTTCGGATGAAGCTCAACTTTGCCAATATTCTTCATATCCTCTTTAATTTTTTCCATGAGATCGTTTCCTAAGTTAGCATGTTGCATTTCTCTACCTTTAAATCTAATAGTAAATTTAACTTTATCCCCTTTTGACAGAAACTTCTGAGCATTTTTAATTTTAAAAGTATAATCATGCACCTCTGTAACTGGTCGTAATTTAATTTCTTTTAATTCAATTTTCTTTTGTTTTTTTTTTGCCTTATTAATTTTTTTTTGCTGATCGTATTTGTATTTACCCATATCCATAATTTTACATACAGGTGGTTTTGCATTTGGAGCGATTTCAATTAAATCTAAATTTTCATTTTTTGCTTTTGAAATTGCTTCTTGTAAATTTAATATACCTAAGTTCATTCCATCTGAATTTATGACTTGAACTTCTGGTGAAGTTATTCTGCTGTTAGCTCTTGGACCCTTTGGCTTTGTTCTTCTTTGAAAATAATTTTGTTTAGGAAATGGCACTTATTAAATAGGAGCTTTGCTTAAAAGAGAAAATTTATTTTTAAATTCTTTTAGTTGCATATTTTCTTGTTTATTAGAATCTAACCTTCTAATAGTTACGGTATTAGAGTCAACTTCTTTTTTTCCACAAATCAATAATAATGGGATTTTTTTCAAAGAATGTTCTCTAATTTTATAATTTAAGTTATGATTTTTAAGATCTACTTCACTTGATATACCAACTGCTCTAAGTTCTTTATTAACACTTTGAGCATAATTATCAAATTCATCTGATACAGGTATAACCATTGTTTGTAAAGGTGATATCCAAAAAGGTAATTTACCTGAATAATGTTCAATTAAAATTCCGATAAATCTCTCTAGTGATCCAAATAAAGCTCTATGCAACATCACGGGAACTTTTTTACCTCCATCTTTATCCACATAACTTGCACCAAGTCTTCCAGGAAGATTTAAATCTACTTGTAATGTTCCACATTGCCAGTCTCTTCCTATTGCATCTCTAAGTACAAATTCTATTTTTGGACCGTAAAAAGCCCCTTCTCCTTTATTAATAGAGTATTCTAAACCTGTTTTTTTTATAGCTTTCTGTAAGGCTTCCTCTGATTTGTCCCAAACCTCATCCTCCCCAACTCTCACCTCTGGTCTATCTGAATATTTTAGAATAATATTTTCAAAGCCTAAATCTTTATAAATATCCAATATAAGCTTAGTTACAGATAAACATTCTTCCGTTATCTGTTCTTCTGTACAGAAAATATGTGCATCATCTTGAGTAAAAGCTCTTACCCTTAATAACCCATGTAATGCGCCGGATGGTTCATATCTGTGAACTTTTCCAAATTCTGACATTTTTAGTGGTAAGTCTCTATAACTTTTTAGACCTTGATTAAAAACCTGTACACATCCTGGGCAATTCATAGGTTTAATTGCAAAAACTTTTTCATCAGGAGTAGTTGATGTATACATGTTGTCACCAAATTTTTCCCAATGACCTGATTTTTCCCACAAGGATCTATCCAAAATTTCTGGAGTATTAATTTCATCATAGCCTGCATAATTTTGCTTTTCTCTCATATAAGAAACTAGTTTTTGAAATAATTTCCATCCTTTCTGATGCCAGAAAACTGATCCAGGGCTTTCTTCTCTGAAATGAAATAAATCCATTTCTTTACCCAATTTTCTATGGTCTCTTTTTTCTGCCTCTTCTAAATTTTTTAAATATTGATCAAGTTCCTTTTTTGATGGCCATGCAGTACCATAGATTCTTTGTAACATTTCATTATTAGAGTCTCCTCTCCAATAAGCTCCAGCGACTTTCATCAATTTAAAATGTTTTCCTATTTTTCCTGTAGAGGATAAATGTGGACCTCTGCAAAGATCATGCCAATCCCCATGAAAGTATATGGATATCTCCTCTTTATCAGGGATGCTTTCAATGATTTTAGCTTTATAAATTTCTCCTTTTTTTTGAAAATGTTTAATTGCTTTTTCTCTATCCCAAACCTCTCTTTTAGTAACTTCATCTCTATCAACAATTTCTTCCATTTTTTTTTCAATTTTTCTTAAGTCATCTTGAGTAAAAGGATCTTTTCTTGCAAAATCATAATAAAATCCATTTTCAATTACTGGTCCAATCGTAACTTGAGTTCCAGGAAATAATTCTTGGACAGCCATTGCAAGAATATGTGCTGTATCGTGTCTAATAGTCTCAACGCCCTCTATATTTTTTGAAGTAAAAATTTTTACTGTAGAATCTTTTTCTATTAAAAAGCTTAAATCTTTAAGCTGCCCATTTACCTCCATTATAAGTGCCTGTTTTGATAATGAGCTACTTATTTTTTCAGCGATCTGGGATCCATTAACAGCTTTTGAAAAGCTGAGCTGATTTCCATCTGGTAATTTTATATTTGGCATTAATCTAAAAGTTTTTTGTACTCTGAATAAGTACTATTACACATTTTTTCAACATTAAATTTTTTGATAACGTTTTTTCTTCCCTCAGTACCTATACCATTAAGTGTAACCTCGCTTAAATTAAGTATTTCGCTTAATTTTGCTCCTAAATTTTTTGAGTTACCAGCCTCAAATAAAAAGCCTGTTTTATTATTTATTATTGTTTCATTTGAACCGCCAATATTACTCGCAATAATTGGTTTTTCCATTGATTGCGCTTCAACAGAAATTCTTCCAAAAGCCTCAGGTTCAACAGACGATGAGACTACAACATCTGATATTTCATAAGCTATTGGCATCAACTCTAAATGATCAACAAAAATAATTTCATTATTTAATCTGTATTGTTCCACAAGTCTAAAAAGTTTTTTTTTATAAATTTTTCTTCCTTGATCACTACCTAATATTATTGCAACAAAGTCTAAATCTGGTAAAGATTTCTTTAGAATATTTATCGCCTCAATAAATATTTCCTGTCCTTTCCATTCGGTAAGCCTGCCTGGTAATAAAATAATTTTTTTGCTTTCTTCTATATTCCATTTTTTTTTTAATAATTTTTTATCTGTATCTTTAATTTTTTTTGGATCAAAGTAATCAGTATTTATTCCCCTAAAAATTACTAAAAATTTTTTTTTTGTATATAAGTATTTTGAATAATTTTCTTTAATATGTGAAAATATAAAATTTGAACCTGCAATTACTAAATCAGATCTTACCATTACTGAATTGTACCACTTTTTTAGTGAACTTTTAAAATTGTATGTTCCGTGGAATGTAGTTACGAATTTTCTTCTTGTTATTTTTGTAGCAATGAAGCATGACCAAGCTGGTGCTCTACTTCTTGCATGTACAATATCGATATTAAGAAAAACAATTATTAATGATAAAATTAGAGAATTGATCAATATCATAATAGGATTTTTACTTTGTACTGGTAGTCTTAATACCTTTACTTTCTTTTTGTTAATATATTTAATTAGTGGACCTCCACTTGTGGCTATATATGAACCGAATTTATTTTCGTGTAAATAGTGTGCTAAATCAAAACAACCTGTTTCTGCTCCACCATAGCCAAGTTTCGGGATCACTTGTAAAACTTTTTTTTTTGATGACATTTTGATTATTTATATATTAAGTAAGAATTCTAATAAACTTATATGAACAAAATTAAATACTTAAAAATATCAAAAAATATCAAGATAAGATACCTTACTAACAACTTAAAGAAGAATATTAATATAGTTTTTCTTCATGGTTTTATGTCTGACATTGATGGTGAAAAACCAAAAGTATTAAGTAAGTTTTGTTCAAGACAAAAGATTGGATTTTTAGCCATAGAATATTCAGGACACGGAAAATCATCAGGCAAATTCACTAATGGAAATATCACTAAATGGAGCAACCAGGTTAAAATAGCCATTAAAAAAATACTAAAGAAGAGGAAATTTATTTTAGTTGGATCTAGTATGGGATCGTGGTTATCTGCCAAACAATTTCAATTTTTTAGCGATCAAATTAAGGGCTTTATTGGAATAGGTTCTGCTCCAGAGTTTTTAGAAAAAGTTATGTGGAGAAAATTTAACGCAAAAATGAAAAGAGAGACTATTAAAAACGGAATATATAATCTTAAACATGGTGGATATGAATATCCTATTACATATCAATTAATAAAGGACTCAAAAAATAATAAAGTTTTAAACAAAAAAATATATACAAATTTATCTGTGACTTTATTTCATGGTTCAAAGGACGAAGCTGTCCCCACAACATATTCAAGGCAACTTATAAAAACTTTTGTGAATGCAAATAAAAAATTGATAGTTATTAAAAATGGAGACCATAGTTTGTTTGTAAAAAAGTATCAAAAAAAAATTTTAAAAGAATTAAAAATAATTGTTTCTCAGAATATTTAAACTGCTAAACCCTTTACATTTCTTTCTGTAATTGGGTTCTCTAATTTATCAATCATTTCTTTTGGACAAATTTGGTAGAAATTATTTAATTCGGTTTCAAAATTTTTTATTATAATGTCTGATAATTTTGAATTTGTCTCTTTGAAATGATCTAGTATCAAATCTTTCAAAAATCTTTTCCAATAATTTGTCTCAACTCTTTGCCAAATCACAGTTTCAGGGTTAACTCTTTTTTCAAAATTATTATGAATATCATAAACAAAAGACATTCCTCCAGTCATACCCGCACCAAAATTGTCGCCTACATCCCCCAAAATTACAATACTTCCTCCAGTCATATATTCACATCCATTAGAACCACAACCCTCCACTACTGAAGTAGCTCCTGAGTTTCTGACTGCAAATCTTTCACCTGCTTGACCTGATGCATAAAGCTTACCCGATGTTGCTCCATATAATACTGTATTTCCAATTATAGTATTATCTTTCGATACCAAGTTACTTTCATCCTGCAATTTTATTGATATAGTAGCTCCAGATAAACCTTTTGCAACATAGTCATTTGCGTCACCAAGTAAATTTAATTTAAGACCTTTAGTTCCAAATGCACCGAAGGATTGTCCAGCGGAACCTTTAAAACTAATTTCGACTTCATTATCCTCTAATTTATTGTTTCCAAATTTTTTATAAAGTTGATATGAAATTCTAGTACCTACCGCTCTATGAGTATTATGAATTTCATAAGTTTTTTTTATTTTTTCTTTTTTATCTATAGCATTTTCAATTTCTGGCCAAATAATTTGATCTAGAGTATCAGGAACCTTATTTATGATTGGTTTTTCACAATATGTTTTATTATTTCCAGGATCCGCCTGAACAAAAAGTGGGTTTAAATCTAAATCATCTAAGTTAGGTGAACCTTTGCTTATTTGTTTTAAAAGGTCAGTTCTACCAATTATTTCATTAAGTTTTTTAAATCCTAAATCAGCTAAAATTTCTCTTACCTCAGTAGCAATAAATTTAAATAAATTAACTACTTTATCAGGTGTACCTGTAAATTTTTCTCTCAATTTTTCATCTTGAGTGCATACTCCCACTGGGCAAGTGTTTGAATGACATTGTCTAACCATTATGCAGCCCATTGCTACCAGAGATGTTGTGGCCACTCCATATTCCTCTGCTCCCATCATTGCTGCTATTACAACATCTCTCCCAGTCTTTATCCCTCCATCAGTTTTTAAAGTCACTGTATGTCTTAAATTATTTAAGGTAAGAACTTGATTAGCTTCAGTTAGTCCCATCTCCCAAGGAATTCCAACATATTTAACACTTGTTTGCGGAGAGGCACCTGTACCCCCATTGTGACCAGATATTAAAATAATATCTGCTTTAGCCTTTGCAACTCCAGCCGCAATTGTTCCTACTCCAGAAGAAGCAACTAATTTGACGCTTACTCTTGCCCCAGGATTTATTTGTTTTAGATCATAAATTAATTGAGCTAGATCCTCTATAGAATAAATATCATGATGTGGTGGTGGCGATATTAAAGTAACTCCGGGAGTAGAATGTCTTAATTTTGCTATTTCATCGGTAACTTTAAAACCAGGTAATTGTCCACCCTCTCCTGGTTTTGCACCTTGAGCAATTTTGATTTCAATCTCGTTGCAATTATTCAAATAATCCACAGTAACACCAAATCTAGCGGAGGCTATTTGTTTTACCCTTGAATTTGCGGAGTCACCATTTTTCATTAATTTAAATCGAACAGCATCCTCTCCACCTTCACCACTGCACGAAGCACCTTTAATTCTGTTCATGGCAACCGCTAAAGTTTCATGCGCTTCCTTTGATAAGGCACCGTGAGACATACTTCCGCTACCGAATCTTTTTAAAATACTTTCCAAAGGCTCTACTTCTTGAATATTTATTTTTTCTTTTTTCTTAAAATCTACTAAATCTCTAAGATTTATTGGAGGTAGATCGTATATACCTTTTGAGTATTTTTTGTATATCTCATAAGAATTATTTGTAACTGCAGTCTGTAATAGATGAATTAATTTTCCTTGATACTGATGATTTTCGCCATTCTTCCTATACCTATACAGACCACCTATTGGTAGAATATTGTTATCATTTTTAAATGAGTCTTTGTGTATCTCTCTAATTTTTTTTTCAATCCCATATAGTCCAATTCCAGAAATTTTTGAGGTAACTCCTGGAAAAAATTCATTTACCACTGTTCGACTAAGACCGACTGTTTCAAAATTACATCCACCTCTATATGAACTTAAAACTGATATACCCATTTTTGACATTATTTTTAAAAGGCCAAGATTTACTGATTTAATATATCTTTTTACACAATCCTCATAAGTAAGATTTGAAAATAGTTTTCTTTTATGTCTTTGAAACAAACTATCAAATGCTAAATACGGGTTAATTGTAGTCGCTCCAACTCCAAGCACTGTTGCAAAAGAATGTGTGTCTAAACATTCTCCAGATTGGACGTTTATTGAAACATAACCTCTTAATCCTAATTTAACTAAATTTGTATGAACTGCACCAACGCTTAATAAAGTTGGTATAGGATATTTTTTATCAGAAATATTTTTATCCGATAGTATAATCTGAGTTATTCCTTGTCTTACGGCCTCTTCTGTGCTCTTTTTTAATTTATTAATGCCTTGCTCAAGAGTTTCGTTATCCTCAAAAGTGCAATCAAAAATTTTATTACTTTTTCCAAAATAGTTTATAAATTTTTCAAATTGTGAGTTTGTTAATATTGGAGAGTCTAACACATAAATATTTTCCTCTGTTAAGTTGTTAAAATCTAAAATATTTCCTAAATTTCCAAATCTGGTTTTTAAGCTCATTACTTTATTTTCTCTTAAAGAATCTATCGGCGGGTTTGTAACTTGGCTAAAATTTTGTCTGAAAAAATGGTAAAGTGGTCTATATTTATCTGAAAGTACTGCTAAGGGAGTATCGTCACCCATTGAACCTGTTGCCTCTTTGGCATCTTCTGCCATAGGATGGAGTATTAACTCTAAATCCTCCAAGCTATACCCAAATACGTGTTGTCTTCTTTTAAGTTCTAAATTTTCGAATATATTTTTCTCTTTGTCGATAGGAAATTTTTTATCGAGATCAATTATTTGATTATTAAAGTGTTTGTATTCTTTTGCTAGATAATCTTTAATCTGACTATTAGTATAAACTTTACCTTTGTCAATTCTTACACCCAATATTTCTCCAGGTCCTAATCTTCCCTTAGTTACAATCTTTTTCTCATTTAAATCAACCATCCCTGTTTCAGATCCAGCAAACAATAATCTATCTCTAGTGATAGTATATCTTAATGGTCTTAGTCCATTTCTATCAGAGGCCACTACTACCCAATCGTTGTCGGTTCCAGCTATAGCGGCTGGGCCGTCCCAAGGCTCCATCGTGCTATTTAAGAAATTAAATAATTTCAATTGATTTACTGGTAAAATTTTACTTTTTTTTGACCACGCATCTGGAATAAGCATTAGCTTTGAAAGAGGAGCTGAATGTCCTGACATCGTAAGTAATTCAAAAACATTATCTAAAGAAGCAGAATCTGAGTTTCCCTCAGGTATAACAGGCTTTAAATTTTCCATATCCTCATAATTTGAACTAAACATTTCCTCCTCATGCACTTTCATCCAATTAATATTTCCTTTTAAAGTGTTAATTTCCCCGTTGTGAGCGATTGATCTAAATGGTTGCGCTAAGTCCCAACTAGGCGCTGTGTTAGTTGAAAATCTTTGATGAAAAATTGCATATCTTGATTTAAATCTCTCGTCTTTTAAATCCACAAAAAAATCAGAAAGAGCCTCAGCCAAAAACATACCCTTATAAATTATAGACTTTGAACTAAAAGAGCATATGTAAAAATTATTTAGATGTTTTGATCTACATTTATTCTCAATCTTTCTTCTCGTTTCATATAATTTTCTTTCCAGATTCTTTCCCAAAACATTAGTATCATTAACCTTAAACAGGACTTGGGTAATCTCAGGTCTTGTTAATTCTGCCTTTTCGCCTAAAACTTTTGGATTAACAGGTACTTGTCTCCAACCATATATGTAAAAATTACTCTTGGTTAGTTCACTTTCAACAATAGTTCTGCATGACTCTTGTGATAAAAAATCATTGCGAGGCAAAAATATCATTCCTACGCAAACGTCGTCTTTCAAGTCGTGTTTATGTCCAGTTGCCTCAATTTTTTCTATAAAAAAATCATGAGGTATTTCAATGTGAATTCCCGCACCATCTCCAGTTTTCCCATCTGCATCTACAGCACCTCTGTGCCAAACGGCTTTGAGAGCTTGAATACCAAATTCTACGACTTGCCGAGTTTTTTTGCCCTCAGTTGATGCTACTAATCCAACTCCACAAGCATCGTGTTCCATTTTTTCATTATACACGTTTGCTTCTTTTAAAATTTTTAAATTTTTATTTCTTTGTCTCATTACGCTACTTTTTGTTTTTTCTTTAAATTTATATATTTTGATATTTGTTCAGATACATCTCTTCCATCTTTTATCGCCCAAACCACTAGTGATGCTCCTCTTACTATATCTCCGGCAGCAAAAACTCCTGGCACTGAAGTTTCCATAGTTTTGTAGTCTATTTTAATAGTCCCCCATCTTGTAACTCTTAGTTTTTCCTCATTAAATAGATTAGGTAAATCTTCAGGATCAAAACCCAATGATTTTATAACTAAGTCTGCTTTTATTTCAAAATTTGAGTCTTTTACTATTTCAGGTCGTCTTCTTCCACTTTCGTCTGGTTCACCAAGCTGCATCTTATTCACCTCAACACTCTCAACTTTGTTGTTACCATTAAACTTTGAAGGACTGCTTAACCAAACAAACTCTATGCCTTCTTCCTCAGCATTTTTTACCTCTCTTGCCGAACCTGGCATATTTTCTTTATCTCTTCTATATAAACATTTAACAGAACTTGCCTCTTGTCTTATTGCTGTTCTCACACAATCCATCGCTGTATCTCCACCACCAATTACTACAACATTTTTTCCTTTAGCATTTAGGGTTCCATTATCAAATAATTCAACTTTATCTCCTAAACCTTTTTTATTTGAAGCTGTCAAAAAATCCATTGCTGGAAAAATATTTGCTAAATCATTCCCAGGTAAATCTACTTCTCTAGCTTTATAAACTCCAGTGGCGATTAAAATTGCATCATGTTTTTCCCTTAAATCTTTTAATGTTGCGTCTTTACCCACCTCAAAGTTATGAACAAATTCTATTCCACTCTTCTCTAGAAGATTTGTTCTTCTTTGAACCACATGTTTTTCAAGTTTAAAATTTGGTATTCCATAGATTAAAAGCCCCCCGGATCTATCGTATCTGTCATATACGGTAACTTTAATACCTTGCTTTCTTAATTCCTCAGCACAAGCAAGTCCTGCAGGACCAGCTCCTATAATTCCCACGCTTTCATCTCTTTCATTTTTAACTTCAATAGCCTTAACCCATCCATTTTCCCAAGCATTTTCTGTAATGAATTTTTCAACAGAACCTATCGTAACTGTTCCATGCCCAGATTGTTCGATTACGCAATTGCCCTCACATAATCTATCTTGAGGACATATCCTTCCACAAACTTCAGGCATATTATTTGTACTTTGTGACAATTGATAAGCTTCTTCTAATCTTCCTTCAGCCGTTAATTTTAACCAGTCTGGAATATTATTGCTCAACGGACAATGTACTTGACAAAATGGCACTCCGCATTGCGAGCACCTACTTGATTGCTCTTTAGCTTTTTCATTAATAAATTCTTTGTAAATTTCGTTAAAATCCTCTTTTCTTTCGTCTATTTTTCTTTTAGGTGGTGTTTGTTGACCTAAATTAACGAATTTTAGCATTTTTTCAGTCATAGAGCTGGACTCCTATACTAAAAATTGGTTGTATAAAAGTTTTAAAAGGACAATAATTATTACCTAAATTTTAAAAAAACCCTTTATTTTAAGCTTTTTTTTTATTTTACGCATACCTATTATGCATTCATGTAATTGCTTTATTTTAAAGCTATTTAGTTTAGGAAGAAAAAATTCATAATGATCACTTATTATTTTCAAATTATTTTTTTGGCTCTAATCCAAGGAGTATCTGAGTTTATACCTGTTAGCTCATCTGCTCACTTATTCCTAATATCAAATATCGGTAAATTTAGTATTCAATCATTAGAGATAGACATTAGCCTACATCTCGGTTCACTTTTAGCAATTTTAATTTATTTTAGGAATGAGTTAATTAATATTTTTAAAAATAAGAAGATACTTAATTTAATATTTTTTGGATCAATGCCAATTATGATTGTTGGCTTCATTTTGTATAATTTTGAACTAATTTATCAATTAAGAAATTTGAAATTAATTGCCTCGACAACATTAATTTTCGGGATATTATTATATTATGTTGATAAAAGACCTATCTCAAATAATATAAGTCAAAATTTAAATTTTAAAAATATTATTGCTTTTGGTATTTTTCAGATACTTTCATTAATACCTGGTGTCAGTCGATCTGGAATAGTTATTACAGCTTGTAGAATTTATAAGTTTAATAGAATTGATGCCGCAAAAATTTCTTTCTATTTATCTATACCAGCACTAACTGGGGCAAGTGTATTAGGTTTAAATAATGCTTTAGAAGAAAATATAGAAATTAATTTACCAATTATTTTATCAACGTTTTTTTCATTCATATTTTCATATTTAACAATTAAATTTTTGATTTTTTATTTAAAAAGTTTCTCATTAAATGTATTTGTTTATTATAGGATATTATTAGGCTTAGCATTATTTTTAATTGCTTATAGATGATTTTAAACTTGGTGCTAATTGTGATAAAATTACTGCGATAAGAATTAAAAAACATCCTATAATATTGTTCATATTTAATACCTGATTTAAAATTATCCATCCAGCAACTGCTGCAAATACACCTTCTAAAGAGTATATTATTGCGGCTGGTGCTTCATCTATATTTTTTTGAGCATACATTTGTAAGGTAAATGCTATACCCCCAGAAAATACACCTGCATATATTATCGAGTAATGTTCTAATAGTACTTTAGAAAAATGTATTTCCTCAAAAGAATATGCAAATATTAGCGAATATGATCCAACCAAAACAGCTTGTAAAGATGCAAAAAAAATTGGGATATTGAATTTTTCCATAAATTTACCTGCAAAAATTATATGCAAAGCCCAAAAAAAGGAGCATAAAATTACTAAACCATCACCCAATAATATTTGAGAGTCCGAAAAGTCACTTAAAAAATACACTCCAAGTATACAAAGTAAAATAGAGGGCCATATGCTCCAGTGAACAGTAGACTTATAAATTATATATAAAATTATTGGTACTAAAGGGACGTAAAAAACTGTAAAAAATGCTGCATTAGCAACATTAGTATATAATAAAGATGTTTGTTGAAGATATGTACCAAGAAAAAGTGAGATGCTCATTAAAATTAAATATTTAAAAAAAAGATGTTTATTTGAATTTATATTCTGAAAAATTTTTTTTCTTTCAAATATAAAGGCTATAGGTAAAATTGTGATAAATCCTACAAAAAATCTAGCTGCATTAAAAGAGAGAGGACCAATATTATCCATACCAGTATCTTGAGCAATAAATGCTGTTCCCCATATAAATGTTGTGACTAGAGCACAAACAAGGGAAGTTGTTTTAGACATCCAAATTGATTAAATAATTTTGTTCATTCTACATGCACTATCAAAGTCCTCTTTATTTATATAGCAACCTGACATTTTTCTCTCTCCTTTGAAAGATCCTCTGCCATGTAAAATTCTCCAATTATTGAAAATTAATAGTTCACCCGGTTTTAAAATTCGTCTCCATTGATAGTCTTGATTATTTGCAATTAAATCAAATTCTCTAATAGCCTCGTAAAATTTTAATGTTTTTTTGTCATCTGTCCTAAATGTGGCTCGATCATAGTTATTAAAGCTTACTTGAATTAGTTCTTTTTCAGAATTCAATCTAAAAATAGGTCTGTTTGCCTCTAAGAAAACTCCATCTCCGATGTATTGGCCTTTCACCTCCATATCACATAGTATTTTGTACAAATCTTTTCTGTGTAGTTTGATTTTTTGAGCAATTTTATATCCATCAACCATAATAGATTCACCACCCGAGGCTTTGTAATGACAGCAAAGCAACAATTGTAAACCTGGAGCATCATTGCTGTAAGTTGAATCTGTGTGAGGTCTAAGCTCATCCTGGGTATAAGCGCTATCTGCCATATCTTGATTAGACTCAAAACTCCAAAGTCCTCCAAATATTGACTCTCGAACATAACCTATCTTTTTAGCTATTTTATCAACTGAACTCATCTCAGTTTTACAATTTTGTATAACTGCAAATCCGTATCTGTGTAGTTTGTTTAAAAAATTTACAAAACCTGTGTCTGATAGAGTATCTTCAAAATTTACATATATTTCATCTGTGATTTCCTTTTTTTTCCAGATTTTTATTTTTGAGATCTTTTTTTTTTTTAATTTTGAATTCTCCTCAAAGAAAATCGCAGAATAATTTATAGGATTTACTAAATCAGACCATAGTATGTCTACCGATTTTCCATTTTCTTTTATTGTTGCCTTTTTAATGTACAAATTTGGATCTAGTTTAGCTGTATGAATTTTTCTTTGGTTGCTTCTTGAGTCCCAGCTTGCTTCATCTCTAGCATGGTCCCTAAGCCATAAATTAAGAAAATTGTCTTCCTTATTATTTGAGAATAAAATCTTTAACTTTTTTGGTAAAACTTTAATATTTTTAATCATTTTATGAATTATAATATATTTTTACCGTATTTGGATCTTTTTTTTGTCAAATTTTATTTCAATATTTTGTTCATGTTTAATTTGATTTTAAATAGTATTTTCAACAAAAAGTTAAGATTTAATAATGATGCTAAAAATTGGATGCAATTGTCTTTATTAAAAAAAAAATTTAAATATTTTAGAGACTAATCTCTTTCTATACACATAGCTATTCCCATCCCACCGCCTATACATAAAGTGCCTAATCCTTTTTTCACCTCTCTTTTATTCATTTCATGTATCAAAGTAACTATAATTCTTGAGCCAGATGCTCCAATAGGATGACCTAAAGCTATAGCGCCACCATTTACATTAACTATTTCCTTTGGAATATTTAATTCTTTTATAACTGCCAAACTTTGAGCTGCAAATGCTTCGTTGGACTCAACAAGATCTAATTGATTTATATTCCATGAGGCTTTTTCAAGAGCTTTTTTTGTAGATGGAATTGGACCTGATCCCATTAATGATGGGTCTACTCCGCATGTTGCCCATGACACAATTTTTGCTAAAGGTTTCAAATTCCTTTTTTCTGCCTCTTTTCTTGACATTAGTATTATACCAGCAGCACCATCATTTATTCCTGAGGAATTTCCAGCAGTTACTGTACCCTCTTCTTTAAAAACAGTTTTTAACGTGGATAGGCTTTCTAGGGTCACATCAGATCTTGGATGTTCATCTTTATCGATTAAATTAGTAATTAATTCATCACTAAACTTGTTTTTCTTTATTGCATCTTGAGCCTTGATTTGAGATTCGTAAGCAAACTTATCTTGTTCAGTTCTTGATATATTCCATTTATTTGCAACATTTTCAGCAGTAACACCCATGTGATATTTATTATATACATCAATCAATCCGTCTTTTAGCATTATATCTTTATCACAATTTGACATACTTTCTTGTCCGCCTGCAATTACTACCTTAGAATCTTTAGATAATATTGATTGGTATGCTAATGCAATACTTCTTAAACCTGAACCGCAAACTTGATTAACTAGGTAAGCTGTTTTTGAATTTGGAATACCTGCATTTAAAGATGCTTGTCTTGCAGGATTTTGACCTGTATTTCCAGTCAGCACTTGACCCATAACTACCTCATCCACATCTTCTGAAGATAGTTTAGATTGTTCCAATAAATTTTTGATAACTTCACAACCAAGATCGTGAGCTTGATAAAGGCTCAATTTGCCTTTATATCTGCCTATTGGCGTTCTCAAGGCATTGGTTATTACTATATCATCTAAATTTTTTCCCATAAAAATACAATAATTGCTAAATTAATAAATTACATTAAAAATATAAAAATAATATTAAATTTGCGCCTGTAGCTCAATTGGATAGAGCGCTTGGCTACGGACCAGGAGGTTCTGGGTTCAACTCCTAGCAGGCGCACCAAGAAAGGAACTGATGAAAATATCCTTACAATCTTCTGTTATTTATTTTTTTATAATCATTGGAATTGTATTATTTTTAATTACATTACTTATATAATGAAAAAATTTGAGAATATAAGCACAAAACCTGGCTTTATGAAACACAACGGTGGTTTATTGTTTCGAGTTATCAATAAAAATAAATATCAATTTAAGACAAGGGTTAAAAAAATTCATTTAAATAGAGCTGGTATTACACACGGAGGTTTCTTAGCTGGTATAATCGATGCTGGATCTGGTACAGCAGTCCATAGAGCAGCGGGTAAACAAGTATGCGTTACAATCTCTTTAGATATTAAATTTATTGGATCCAGTGGTATAGGAGATGAAATAGTAGGAGATGTAGAAATTCAAAAGGTAACAAATTCATTAGTATTTATGAGATGTAAATTATCTTGTAATAAATTAATCATAGCTATTGGAACAGGTGTTTGGAAAAAAACTAAAAAATCATTTACTTAATTAATGAAAAAAAAATTTAAATTTTTTGTGTATATCCTTTTATACATCATTCTTATTTTGATTATGGCAATTTATTTTTATAAAAATGGCATAAGTTTAATTTAACCTATGAGGATTAGTATTTTAATTCATTTAGATTTTTAAACTCTCGAAGTGCTTCAGGGTTTGCGAGTGCTTGAATATTATTGATTTTATTTCCTTCAATTGCATTTTTAACAGCAAGCTCTACAATTTTTCCATTTTTAGTTTTGGGAATGTTGTTTACTTGAATAATTTTTGATGGAACATGTCTTGGAGAAGCGAATTTTCGGATTTTTGATTTTATCAAATCTTTAATTTTATCGTTTAAAATTAAATTCTTTTTTAAAATAATAAATAAAACTATCCTTGTGTCATTATCCCAGGATTGACCTACAGCTAAACTTTCAATTATCTGTGGAAGCTTCTCAACAGCTGAATATATTTCTGCAGTTCCTAACCTAACTCCGCCAGGATTTAAAGTTGCATCTGATCTGCCATAAATTAAAAAACTATTTTTATCCGTTTTTTTTGCAAAATCTCCATGATACCAAATTCCTTTGAATTTTTTAAAGTAGGCAGATTTAAACTTGATATTTTTTTTATCATTCCAAAATTTTACAGGGACTGTGGGGAATGAGTTTCTGCATACTAATTCTCCTTTTTTATTTTTTATTGATTTACCTTTATCATTAAATACATCAACTTTCATTCCTAAGCCTGAATTTTGTATTTCACCTTTTATTACAGGCTCATAAACATTACCTAAAACAAAACACGAAATAATGTCTGTTCCACCAGAAATAGAGGCTAAATGAACATTAGATTTAATTTTTTTGTATACGTAATCAAAACTATCACCAGATAAAGGTGATCCTGTAGAGCAAATTGTTCTTAATTTTTTTAATTTAAATTTTGATTTAATATTCACCCGAAATTTATTCAAAGTATCTATATATTTAGCACTGACACCAAATAATGTAATTTTTTCTTTATCTGCAATCCTAAATAGTAAATCATTTTTTTTAAACATTGGAAAACCGTCAAATAAAACTATAGATGCCCTAGATGCAAGTGCACTGATGAGCCAATTCCACATCATCCAACCACATGTTGTAAAATAAAAAATATTATCTCCTGGTTTAATATCACAATGTAATTGGTGTTCCTTAATATGTTGTAGTAATACTCCACCGCTTCTATGACATATACATTTTGGTTTTCCAGTTGTACCGCTAGAATATAAAATAGCTAATTCATGATCAAAATTAAATTTTTCAAATTTTATTTTGTTTGTTGTAACCCTGTATATATCCTTTTTAGTAAATATTTTTATTTTTTTTATTTTTTTAATTTTTAATAATTTTTTTCCAGGATAGTTAATAACCACTACTTTTTTTATACTTTTTATTTTTTTTAAAATGTATGGTAGCCTGTTTAATATGTTAATTTCTTTACCGTTATAATAATATCTATCTGCAATTATTAGAATTTTTGGTTTTATTTGTGAAAATCTTTCAACTACACCATTACTTCCAAAATCTGGTGAGCAAGATGACCATATTGCGCCAATTGTAGATGATGCTAAAAAAAATTCTACTGTTTCTATTAAGTTTGGAAGATAAGCAGCTACCCTATCTCTTTTTTTTATTTCATTTTTTTTTAAAAATTTTACTAATTGATAAACTGAAATATTTAATTCTTTCCATGATTTTTCTTTTCTATAGCCATTTTCACTAATAAAAGTGACTGCTTTAGAGGCATCTTTTTTTGGTAATAGATTTTGACCAAAATTTAATTTTGAGTTTAATAAAAATCTGGATCTATAAATCTCTTTTGAAATTTTACATTTTTTATTTTTTACACCTTTTATTTTAAAAAAATCCCAAATAGAGTTCCAAAATAATTCAGGATTTTTTACACTCCACGCATGAATTTTAAAAAAATTATTTTTTAAATATATATTGTGAGCATTTTTTAAATGAATTTCATATTTCCTCAAATTGGAATTTTTTATGATATCTTTTGAAGGCTTCCATAAAATAGTTTTCATAATTTGTTATATTGAATTATTATAAATTATGTTATGCTTAAATTTAAAATTTAAAAATGAGAACTTTTTTCAGTCCGATTCGGACTAGTTTTATCCTATGTTTGTTCTTTTTAGATAACAAGATATAGTTATCTAATTTTAGGATACACAAAAAGTTGAAAATATGAAAAAAAAAATTACAGCAGTCTTAGGCCCCACAAATACGGGTAAAACCTTTCTAGCAATTGAGACAATGCTTTCATTCGAAAGTGGGATGATTGGTTTCCCTTTAAGATTATTAGCTAGAGAAGTTTACGACAAAATAATAAATAAGGTTAGCTCAGATAAAGTAGCATTAATTACTGGTGAAGAAAAAATTATTCCTGCAAATGCAAAGTATTATTTATGTACTGTAGAGTCTATGCCAGTAGATAAAATTCTAGATTTTGTTGGAATAGACGAGATACAAATGTGTTCAGACCATGAACGAGGTCACATATTTACTGATAGATTGTTAAATTTAAGAGGAGAAAAATTAACCATGTTCATGGGTTCAAATACAATTAAAAATATATTTTCAAAATTAAGAGAAGATGTTGAGTTTATAAATAAGGAGAGACTATCAAAACTATCTTTTAGTGGTTATAAAAAAATTTCTAGAATAGAGAGAAAGAGTGCAATAATTGCTTTCTCCGCAGAAGAAGTTTATGCAATTGCAGAATTATTAAGAAGACAAAAAGGTGGAGCGGCTATAGTGATGGGCTCACTAAGTCCTAAAACACGAAACTCTCAAGTTTCTTTGTATCAATCAGGTGATGTTGATTATCTTGTTGCAACAGACGCTATAGGAATGGGAATAAACATGGACCTTGATCATGTATACTTCTCAAATTTAAAAAAATTTGATGGAAAAAAGTTAAGAAGGCTAAATTTAGCCGAACTTGGTCAGATTTCTGGACGAGCTGGACGGCATCTTAATGATGGATACTTTGGTACTACTGGCGATTGTAAAGAGATAAATGCAGACGAGGTTGAACTTCTTGAACAGCATAAATTTGATGAGATAAAAACAATTTTTTGGAGAAATTCTGATCTAAATTTTAGTAGTTTAAATGATCTTTTAAATTCTCTAGAAGTAAAACCAAATAAGGATTGGTTAAGAAAAATTCATGAATGTGAAGATGAAAAAGTTCTTAAATATATTATAAAAGATAAAGATTTTGATAAAAATCTTGATAAAGAAAACATAAAACTATTATGGGAATGTTGTCAAATACCTGATTTTGTAAAAAAAACATACGGTCATCATCTAGATGTGGTACAGAAAGTGTTTTCTTTTCTTAGAAATAAAGGCTCCAAAATATCCAATAGTTACATGAAAAAACAATTATCAAGTCTAGATAAATTGGACGGTAATGTAGATTCATTATCAAATAGAATAGCCAATGTTAGAACCTGGTCGTATGTATCAAACAAATCTAGTTGGGTTGAAAATCAAGATTATTGGATAGAAAGAACAAAATATTTAGAAGACCAATTATCTGATAGACTTCATGAGGAATTAACAAAAAGTTTTATTGATAAAAGAGCTAGCGTTCTAGCTAGAGGACTAAAACAAGATATCATACTAGAAACTAAAATTAAGGATGGTGAAGACGTAATGATAAATGAGCAATTTATTGGTAAGTTAAAAGGTTTAAAGTTGGAACTAGATTTAAAAATTGGAGCACTAGATACGGACATTAAATCTCTAAAAAAAGCTGCAAGGCAAAATGTTACTCCAGAAATTTTAGACAGAATAAATATGATAACTTCAGGTGCCTCATTAGAACTATTAGAAGATTTTAAAATTTATTGGGAAAAAAATCCAATTGCAAGAATTAAGCCTGGTAAGGATTATTTAAATCCAGAAATAGATTTAATCATAGACGATATGGTAGATTTTTCAGATCAAAAAAAATTATTTGGCTATTTGAATAAATGGCTAAAGACAAAAATTATTAATGATTTAGACTCATTATTTAAACTTAAATCAATAAATACAACAGACCCAAATATTAGAGCACTTGCTTATCAGCTTTACGAGAATAACGGAGTTATAAAAAGAGATAAAATCTTAAAAGTTGTAAAAGACTTAAAGCAAGAAGAAAGAAAAATTTTAAGAGATATAGGTGTGAAATTTGGAAGATATCATATTTTTCTTTACAAACTCTTCAAACCTGCTGCTGTCTCATTGAGGATACTTTTATGGAAAAATTTTTATCAAAAGTTCAGTAGTTTAAAACCTCCTAAATTTGGACTTAATTTTTTAGAGAATAAAAAATATAATAACCAAAATTTTATGCTTTTATGTGGTTTTGAAAAATTTGATAGGTTTTTTGTGAGAATTGACATTCTAGAAAGACTCTTTATTCATATAATAAAATCTAATACTGAAAAAATTAAAGAGGTAAAAATCGTGCCTGAGATGCTAAATTTATTAGGATGCAGTAAAGAAAACTTTATTAAACTTGTGAAATGTATGAATTATCAATCTTTTATTAAAGAAAATGAGGTATTTATTAAGTATGTTCCAAGGAAAACCCAAAAAAAAAATAAAAGAAAAAACATTCTAGACAATCCTTTTAGTGTTTTAAATCAGTTAAATATTAAATAATGTTCAATTTTTTTAAAAAAGAGTCTGATGTTTCTTTAGAAAAAGAAGAATCATTTATAGAGATTGCTTGCTTATTAGTCCATGCATCTAAAATTGACGAACAATATACAGATCAAGAAAAAAAAATAATTGAAAAAACTCTTTTAAAGTTTGGTGCTAAAGTAAGTGATATTTCCAATATCATCTCTAAAGCTGAAGATATCGAGAAAAATTCTAACCAAATATTAGACTTTACTCGAAAAATAAAAGATGTAGATAAGGAAAAAAAACTAATAATTATAAAATCACTTTGGGAAATTATATACTCAGATACTAAGTCAGATATGTATGAGGCAAATTTAATGAGACGACTTACAGGTCTTCTTTACTTAGACCCAAAGGAAGTTGGTGATATAAAAGAAGAGGTCAAAGTAAAATAATCAAATGACATATATTGTAAATGATAAATGTATTAAATGTAAATTGATGGATTGCGTTGAAGTTTGTCCTGTAGATTGCTTTTACGAGGGAAAAAATATGCTTGTAATTAAACCTGATGAGTGTATAGATTGTGGCGTTTGCGAGCCTGAGTGTCCGATTGATGCTATAGAGCCAGATACTAACGAGGGAACTGATAAATGGGTAAAAATAAACAAAGAATACTCAGAAATTTGGCCGAATATCAAAGAAAAAAAAGAAAGTCCTTATGGAGATAAATTAAAAGATGAAAAAGATAAATTTAAAAAATATTTTAAAGAAAACATTTAAAAAAAAAAAGAAAGTATCCAAAAAAGTATCAAATAAACCTAAAGTTAAAAATAAAATCCTAACAAAAAAAAAAATAAAAAATAAAATTAAAACCGAAAAAAAAGAACTAAAACTAGAAAAAAAAGATAAAATAAAGAATGTTGAAAATACCTCCAGTAATTTAAGAATAACAAAAACTGCAGCAGAGCAAAAACCAGAGATAAAAAAAATTAAGAAACAAACAACAGAAAAGAGAGAATACAAAATTAAAGATTTTGTTGTTTATCCAAAACATGGCGTGGGTCAGATTTTAGAATTTAAGAAAATAAATATTGGTGGGATAGATGTAGAAACATACATCTTAAAATTTGAGAAAGATAAAGCTAATGGGATGATCCCGGTAAACAAACAGTCCCATTTGCGTCCATTAGCTTCTATCAATCAAGTTAATAAATGTATGAGTATTTTAAAAGGTAAGCCAAAAATAAAAAGATCTATGTGGAGCAGAAGAGCACAAGAATATGAAGCAAAAATATCCTCAGGAAAAATTTATGAATTAGCAGAGGTTGTTAGAGATTTAAATAAGGGTGATGACCTGATGATAGATCAATCATATAGTGAGAGACAATTATTTGAAAAAGCTTACGAGAGAATTCTAACTGAATTTCAAATTGTTCTTGGTATAGGTACAGAAAATACTCAAAAAAAATTAGACAAAGCTTTAAAAAGAAATATTTACTCTCAAGTTACTAAAGTAGCTGAGAATATTACACCTTCCCAAGAAGAGGCTTCTCAAGAAGATAATATACCAGCTAATCCAGAGTAAAAAAAAACGCTTCCCACGCAATCGCCATGAGAAGCGTATTTTACTAAGAAAAAGAATACTAAACTATCTTCTTCTTCTTTTTTTAGCTTTTTTAGCTTTCTTTTTCTTTTTAGCTTTTTTTCTTCTTTTAGCCATTTTTAGCTCCCTTTTTTTAACGAATCTTATTTGATTCGTTTATTATTAATTTTTATTTTTTTTAAATAGTTATGTCAATTCTTTAATTTTTTTAAAAAAAATATAAATTTCATTTTAAATTTATTTTTTAAGATATAAAAAAAAGTAAGATAAATTGCGACTTATAAACAATTTTTTTTTAATATTTTAATAAAGGTTTTCAAAAGAATTTTTGTATTTGTTAATAATTTTAAATCTTTTTAATTTAAGAGTTGGTGTTAACATTCCATTTTCAATTGAAAATTTTTCTTTAATAAGAAAAAATTTTTTAATTTTTTCTATTTTTAACAAATTATTATTTATTTTTTCTATTTCGTTATTAATTTCATCTTTATTTGAATCTTTTTTTTCGTCTTGAAGAATTAATAGTGCAACCAAATATGGTTTATTATCACCATAAACAATTGCTTGATCAAAATATTCTGAATTTGTTATCTCATTCTCGATTTTTAAAGGACTAATATTATCTCCTCCAGGAGTAATAATAATATCTTTTTTTCGATCTGTTATTTTTAAGTAATTATTCTCAAATTCACCAATATCTCCTGTATATAACCATCCATCCTTTAAAACTTTTTTTGTTTCTTCGGGATTGTTCCAATATCCTATCATTACATTTTCTCCTTTAACTAATATTTCTCCATCCTCGGCTAATTTTACTTGATTACCACTAAATGGGGGACCAACAGTTTCGACTCTTATATCGTTAATAGGATTGCAGCTTACAACTGGAGATGTTTCTGTAAGACCATAACCCTGAAGTGTAGGTAATCCAACTGAATTCAAAAAATATCCAACATCTTTATCTAATGCGCCACCGCCGGATACAAAAGTTTTAAGTGAACCTCCAAATTGTTGTCTAATTTTATCTCTCACCAATTTTTCCAAAATAGTATCTTCTATTTTTTCAAATAAATTTAGCGGTATTTTCTTAATTTTTTTTAACCCTAAGCTTATTGTTCTATTAATTAAAATTTTTTTTAATCCTTTTGTTTTCTTAAAATTTGAATTTATCTTTTGATAGAGGTTTTGATAAAATCTTGGAACAGCAGTCATTATATGTGGACTACATTCACCCATATTTTTGATTAACTTATCAATTCCCTCAGCATAAAATATTTTTGCTAATACAGAAATTTGAACAAATTGGACTGTATGCTCATATGAGTGTGATAATGGCAACCAAGTTAGAAAATTGACTTGTCTATTGTTAATTAATGGTTTCAAAAGTTCTATTGCACCTTCACAATTATTCAAAATTCCTCCGTGACTTAACATTACTCCTTTAGGATTTCCTTGAGTGCCTGAAGTGTAAATAATACAGGCTATATCATTTCGTTTTATATTAAAATTGTTTAAATCGTTTTGAAGATTGTTTTGTAACAAATCATTTATATTTATAAAATTGTTTTCATCACTATCATTTAAATTTTCAAATGAAAAAATTTGTTTAATATAACTTTTTTCACTTATAATTTTTTTAATTTTATTAAATTGTTCATCATTAGACACAAATATAACTGATGGTTTACAATCATTTATAATGTATTCATAATCTTTTTCGGCATATGTGGTGTAAGCAGGAACTGTAATTGCTTCAGAAAACATAATTGATAAATCAGAAATAAACCATTCAGGTCTATTTTCTGAAATCAATAAACATCTATCCCCTTTATTAACTATCTTTTTTAATTCTTGAGATACTATATTAATAAAATTAAATGTTTGTTCCCATGTATAAGTTTTCTTTGGCTCTTTTAGAGACGAGAGAAATAAAGTGTTTTTATTTTTTAATTGTTTATATTTTTCAAAAAATAGTTGAACTAAATTATTAATATTTTTTAAATTCATAATATTTTGGTGGGCAAAGAGAGAATCGAACTCTCACAGTATTGCTACTATTGGATTTTGAGTCCAACGCGTCTACCAATTCCGCCATTCGCCCAGATTATAAACTTCTCAAATTTATTTTAAATAGTATAAGAAGTATATTTATATTAAAAGCAAATATGTTTAAAAATTTATATGAAAAAACTATAATACTCGCGGGACATAAAAGCTCTAAATCAATTCTCGGTTTTGTTTCTTTCATTGAAAGCTTTATTTTTCCTATACCTCCAGATGTACTTATTATCCCTATGACTATTGCAAAAAAAAATGATTGGTTCAGAATTGGTTTGACAGCAACAGTTGGTTCTGTAATGGGAGCTTTATTAGGATATTTTATTGGGTATATTTTTTTTAGCGAAATCGGAGTAAAAATTTTTGAGTTATATGGTGTAGATAATGTTTCATTTTTAAAAGATAAAGTTTCAAGCGAGGGAGGTGTGATAGCTTGGATGACACTTCTTGCAATAGCTGGCTTCACCCCTGTACCGTTTAAATTATTAACAATTACAAGTGGGTTTGTAGGTTTTAACTTATTATACTTCGTAATTGTAGCAGGAATAACAAGAGGATCTAGATTTTTTTTAATATCATTTTTAATAGGTAATTTTGGTCCAGCTATGAAAAAAATTATTGAGAAAAAGTTATTAACGGCATCATTAGTTTTAGGAGTTTTTTTAGTCGTTTTAGCATATTTGGCATACAATTTTTTATTAAAATTTAGCAATTGATGTATTTAGGTATAAATAAAAAATTTTATTTTTTAGGAATATTTTTAATAAGTTTATTATCACTGATAATTGCTCTTTATATTGAATATGTAATGGGTATAAAACCATGCAAACTTTGTTTATACCAACGTATACCTTACTTGATTTCATTATTAATATCATTTTTAGGATACATGTATATCAAAAGACCACTATGGATTTATTTATCATTATTAGTCTTTTTTTTAAGTATAATTATTTCTGGTTATCATGTGGGCATTGAAAATGGTATTTTTGAAGAGTTAAAAGTATGTAAGAATAATTTAGATATTTTAAGTAAAGAGGATTTATTAAATTCACTAAAAAATCAAAATATTCCTTGTAAAGAGGTTCCAATTAAATTATTTGGTCTCTCACTTGCGACCATTAATCTTATACTTTCATTAACGGTGGTTGTGGTAACTATTGTTTTTTTAAAATATGCAAAAAACAAATAAAAAAAAACTAGAGGAATTTATAAGAGTTGACCACGCTGGTGAAAGAGGAGCAATCAAAATTTATGAGGGTCAATTACTTGCTCTAAATACTATTTATAAAGACGAAAGTCTAAAAAAAACTATTTTAGAGATGAGAGAACATGAAAAGGAGCATTGTGAATTCTTTGAGAGTGAAATTAAAAAAAGAGAGATTAAACCTACAAAATTTCTACCTCTATGGGATCTATTGGGAGTAGGGCTTGGTTTTGGAACAACTCTTTTAGGAAAAAAAGCAGCAATGCTTTGTACTGCATCGGTAGAGGAGGTAATAGATAAACATTACCAAGATCAAATAGATCAGCTACAGGAAGACGAAAAAGAGCTTAGAAAAAAAATTATTAAATTTAGAGAGGATGAAATCCATCATAAAGACATTGCCTATGAAGAAGGTGCTTCAAAAAAAGGAATATACTCTATATTAGATAAAGTTATTAAAACTGGTTCAAAAATAGCAATTAGGATTTCAGAGAAGATATAATTAAGGCTCAAGTTCTACATCCCAATATAAATAATCCATCCAGCTTTTATGTAAAAAATTAGGAGGAAAATTTTTTCCATTTCTTTGTAGATCCTCAGTGCTCGGTCTATAAGGTCTTTGATTTAATGTCATACCAGAGTTTTCAAATAACCTACCTCCTTTTTTAACATTACAACTAGAACATGCAGTTACAACATTATCCCAATCTGTTTTCCCCCCTTTAGATCTTGGAAGCAAATGATCAAAGGTTAATTCTTTTCCACTTCCACAATACTGGCAAGAAAATTTGTCTCTTAAAAAAACATTAAATCTTGTAAAATTTGGATTTGAGAGCGGCTTAACAAAAGATTTTAAAGCAATGACACTCGGAAGCTTCATGCTAAATGAAGGACTTCTTATTACTCTATCATAATAACTTACAATAGATACTCTATTTAAAAATACAGACTTGATCGAATCTTGCCAGCACCAAATAGATAAAGGATAATAACTTAATGGTCGGTAATCGGCATTAAGAACAAGAGCGGGGCATTTTTCTAAAGAAAGATTAGTATCTGATGTTTCAAACATTCGTTAGATTAACCTATTAAAAAATATTTTTCAATGAAACAAATTATAAAAAAAGATCAGAAATTTTTAATTTAAATTTTTAGAGATAAAATCTAAAGCTAAACTTGAGGCTTGTGCAGGTATATTATGTTCACAATTTTGTATAATTTTTGTATTAACATCAATTTTTTGTCTTAAAAGAAAATCTTTTGATTCAAGTAGGTTATTGGGTGGGACAATAGTATCCATATCACCATGTATGAGTAAAATTTTAGGTCTTGTTTTAATTCTATGTTCGAGATTTTTTTTATTAATAATTTTTCCTGAAAAACCAACAATACAATTATATTCACTTTCAGACACTAAGCCTAAATTTATCGACATCATACATCCTTGACTAAATCCGGATAGGCAAATTTGATTATTTTTCAAATTAAACTCATTTTTTACTTCTTTAATAAATTCGTTTAAAATATTTTCAGCTTTTAACGATTGTTCTAAAATATAACCCTCCTCATCTATTGAGAGATCAAACCATTGATAACCACCAGGATTTATTCCACAAGTTTCATGACCATTAGGGCATATAAATATTGTATTGCTCAAATGTCTTTTCCAATTGTATGCTAACATACTTATGTCACTTCCATCACCTCCATATCCGTGAAGTAATATTATAGCATTTTTTATTTCAAAATTTTTTTCTGGGCTAATCACGGTGCTATCTAATATAAATTTTTTCATATTTTTAGTCGAACTTTTTCAACCAATTTATAAATTTTTTGTCATCAAAATTAGCTGATCCAATAATTCTTGCTACTTCTTCTCCTTTTTTGTTTACGATTATTGACGTAGGTACTCCTCTTAACATAAGTTTTTTTGGTAATATCATTTTATCATCATAGTAAATATCAAGATTCTTTATATTAATTTGTTTAAAAAATTCTATTGATTTCAATAATTCTTCACGACCAATATTTATGGGTATTACATGTAAATTATTAAAATCCTTTCTAGATTTAAGCCGATCTAAAGACGGCATTTCATCTCTACATGGAGCACACCATGTTGCCCAAAAGTTCAGGATTACTAATTTATTTTCAAATTTTGATAAAGTATGTTCTTTATTTTCGATGTTTTTAAACTCTATAAAATCAAGTTTTTTAGCTTTTTTATGTATTACTAAATTTTTAAAAACAGGTTGTTCTATTGAATATGTATATGTTGGTGATATTAAATAAAATATAAAAATAATTTTAAAAAAAGATAGCTTCATATAAACTGTTTATTTATCATGGCAAAAAATAAAAACAATCAGTCAGTTTGGTCGTCTAGAATTAAAAAAAAGAAAAACTCATTTTTTGATAAAATTGGATCCTCTATAAATGTGGATAAAAGATTATACAAAGAGGATATAAATTGTTCGTTAGTTCATGTAGATATGCTTTTCAAACAAAAAATAATATCATTTAAAGTTAAAAACAAAATTTTCTTTGGTTTGAACAAAATTAAAAATGAAATAATAAAAAAAAAATACATATTCAAAGCTGAAGATGAAGATATACACATGAGTATTGAGAAAAGGCTACACGAAATAATTGGAGATGATGCGGGTTATATTCATACTGGCAGATCTAGAAATGACCAGGTAGTTACTGATTTAAAAGTTTGGATGAAAAAAAGTACAAATGAGATAATTGATAGTCTTAAATCTTTACAAAAAACATTTTTAAAATTAGCAGAAAAAAATGTTTATAGTATTATGCCAGGATTTACTCATTTAAAAAATGCCCAACCAATTTCTCTTAGCCATTATCTTACGGCATACATAGAGGTATTTGAGAGAGATAAAAAAAAATTTAAAGATAATTTAAGAAGTTTAAACGAAAATCCTCTAGGTGTAGCAGCACTTAGTGGTACAAGTTTTAACTTGGACAGAAATTTCACAACTAAAAAATTAAATTTTTTAAAACCTACTAGAAATTCAATAGATACCGTATCTGATAGAGACTTTGTTGTAGATTTTATTTATGCTGCATCTATGTGTTCTATGCATATTTCAAGACTATCTGAAGAATTAATTATTTGGAATTCAGATGCATTTGAACTTATCGAACTTAATGACAAATTGGTCACTGGTTCGTCGATTATGCCACAAAAAAAGAATCCAGACTCTTTAGAGTACTTAAGAGGGCAAACAGGAATAATATATGGAAACTTAGTATCAATGCTCACTATATTAAAAGGACTTCCCCTTACATATTTTAAAGACCTTCAAGATGATAAGAAAATAATTTTTGAAACTTTTGATAATTTAAAAACGTGTATTTTGTTATTAAACGAAATATTAAGAAATATTAAATTTAACAAAAAAAAAATGGCTGAGCTAGCAGAAACAGGATTTCTAACAGCAACTGATTTAGCAGATTATATTGTTAGAAAACTTAATTATCCTTTTAGAAAATCTTATAACATTACAGCAAAACTGGTTAATTACTGTGACCAAAATAAGAAATCGTTTAAGGATCTCAAAATTAAAGAGATTAAAAAGATAGAGCCAAAATTAAATGAAGATGTCCTAGAGATATTTGATTTAAAGAGATCTGTAGACTCAAAAAAATCCCTTGGAGGGACATCTTTTGATAATATAAAAAAAATGCTAAAAAACTATAAAAAGGAATTGAAATGAAAATATTAATATTTTGTTTAATTATTTTTAACTTATTAGTAACTTGTGGAAAAAAAAGTGATCCAGAGTTTAAACAAGAAACTTTTATAACTGAAAATAAAAAAATCATTTAATGAATTATATAAATAAAAGATTTTTTGTTGAAAAAACTAGTGTAAATAAAATTGCTAAAAAATTTGGTACACCTGTATATGTTTATTCTTTAAAAAAGATAGAACAAAATATAAATAATTTTAAGAAAAGTTTTAAATCTATTAATCCTTTAATTTGTTTTTCTGTAAAATCAAATTGTAATATAAATATTTTGAGAATTATCAAAAACCAAGGTTTAGGTGCTGATGTTGTATCGATGGGTGAACTAATGATTGCTTTAAAAGCAGGGATAAATCCAAAAAAAATAGTTTTTTCCGGTGTAGGGAAAACCATTGAAGAGTTAGATTTTGCAATAAATAAAAGAATATTGCTTATAAATGCTGAGTCAGAAAATGAAATAATTGAGATTGAAAAAATTGCAAAAAGAAAAAAAACTTTGGTCAATATTGGCTTAAGACTAAATCCTGATACTAATGCTCAGACATTAAGTAAAATATCAACAGGAAAGAAAGAAGACAAATTTGGTGTAAGTCAAAAAATTTTTAAGAGGATTATTAAAAATTTTAAAAACTCGAAATATTTGAAGATTAAATGTTTAAGTGTTCATATTGGTAGCCAAATTACCTCTAATAGACCTTATGAAAAAATGCTTAGAGTAATTAAAAATACAATAAGGAATAATAATTACAATTTTGAATACGTTGATTTAGGTGGAGGAATGGGCATAAAATATAACTTAAATCAAAAAAAACTAGATTTAAATAGTTACTCGTCCCAAATTAAAAGTTTTTTAAAAAAAACTAATTTAAAAGTTATTTTTGAACCAGGTCGATTTATAATTGGTGATGCTGGAATTTTATTATCAAAAATAATATATATTAAACAAACAAAACAAAAAAATTTTATCATATTAGATGCAGCAATGAATGACTTAATTCGTCCAGCTTTATATGACGCAAAACATAGGATATCTCCATCTGAAAAAAAAAATTCGTTTATTAATAAATTACATGAATTTGTTGGACCTATTTGTGAAACTTCAGATAAATTCTTATTAACAAAAAAATATCAAAAAATCGAACAAGGAGATATACTTATAATTCATGATGTTGGTGCTTATGGTATGGTTTTATCATCTAATTATAATTTGAGACCAAAACCAGCAGAGGTATTAATTAGGGGATCAAAAAATATAATTATTAAAAAAAGACAAAGAATTAATGACATTGTTTGAAAGCATTAATGATTAGAAGTTTTTTATTTAAATTTTTTTTTTATATTGGGCTAATTTTACTTTGTATAATTTTTTTACCTTCATTAATTTTCCCGAAAAAAATAGCAGTATTTGCAGGTAGATTAAGTGGTTATTGGTCAATCATTTGCCTAAAGATATTCTTAGGTACAAAAATAAACGTTAGTGGATTAGAAAATATAATTAAAAATGAAAAATTTTTTGTAGCATGCACTCATCAATCCGCTTTTGAAACTTTTTATTTACAAGTAATCTTAAATTCTCCCTATTTTATAATTAAAAAAGAGCTCACAAAAATTCCAATATTTGGAAACTATTTAAAAAAAATTGGTTGTATTTGGATTGATAGAGACAAGATAAGCAAAGACAACATTAATTTTTTTGAAAAAATTGAAAAATCTGTGGAAAATTCAAATAATCCATTAGTAATTTTTCCACAGGGCAAAAGGTATAGTACTAAAGAAAGACCTAAATTTAAAAAGGGGGTTTCAAGAATATATAACTTAGGATTAAAATGCCTACCTATAGTAATGAACTCTGGAGATGTTTGGCCTAAAAATGGCAGAGTTTTATCAAATAAAAATTTAAATATTTCGATATTAAAACCATTTAATCAAAAGTTAGATGAAACATTTTTTCTGGAAGAACTAGAAAAATCTATGTATTTAGAACTTGATAAATTAAGTTAGCCTTTCATTGGCATGACTACATAAATACTATCAAAATCTGAGGGATCCTTTATAAGTGCAGGAGATCCAGTATCTTTTAAGAATATTTCAATGTTATCGCCCTCAAGCTGAGAACCAATGTCAATTAGGTATCTTGAGTTAAAACTAATGTCTAGATCATGATCAAATTTAACACTTAAATTTTCGTTTCCATCACCACTATTTGTATTATTTACTGACAAATCCAAATTATCCTTTGATAATTTAAATTTTACCCCATCTTTTTTATCCAATGATACTGACGCAACTCTATCTACAGAATTCATAAATAATTTTAAATCAACTTCTAGTTTTTTTTGATTTTCTTTTGGAATAACTTGAACATAATTAGGAAATTTTCCATCAATTAATTTTGATATTAATATACTATTGTTTAATTCAAATTTGATTTTAGTTTTTATATTGGAAACTTTAACATCACCCTCATAGTCCTCCAAAAGGGAACAAAGTTGAAAGATTGTTTTTTTGGGCAAGATAATTGGTTCAAATTCAATATTATTTTTTAACTTAACTTTTGAAACAGACATTCTATGGCTATCAGTAGCAGCTGCTGTTAAATAAGATTTATCATTTATAGAAGTGGTATGAAAAAAAATACCCGTTAAATAATGCCTTGTATCGTCATTTGAGACAGAGAATTTACATTTGTTCAATAACTTAAGCAGGCTTTTGGAATTTATTAAAAATTCGTTTTGGTTGAAATTTTCATCTGTCAAAGGAAATTCTGACGGATTAATACAGTTTAGATTGAATACTGAATTTTCTGATTCTAAATTCAGTTTAGCTTCTCCAACATCTGAAAATGTAATATTTTTTCCTGTAGATATTTTCCTTACAATATCATACATAATAGATGATGATGTTGTGGTTTTTCCCTCCTCTTCAATTTTTATGTTTTTTATTTTATGAATAAAGATCAAATCTAAATCGGTTGCTGTAAGTGTTAACTCAGAATTGGATACATTTAATAAAACATTTGATAAAATGGGCAGCGTACTTCTTTTTTCTATAACTCCTTGGCAATAATTAAGAGATTTTTGTATATCTTGTTGATTTACGCTAAATTTCATTTTCTTTTTTAAATAAGATTTTATTTTTTAAGCTTTCAATATTTCCACATAATTCATTATCATTTTTCCTTAATCTATCAATCGTTTTAACTGAATGTATTACCGTTGTATGATCTCTATTCGAAAAAGCTCTTCCTATTTCAGGAAGTGATTTTGTTGTGAGGGATTTGGCTAAATAAATTGCAGTTTGTCTAGGCCTTACGAGATACCTTGATCTTCTAGCTGATAACATTTCATTTTTACTAATTTTAAAAAACTTACAAACTTCTGTTTGTATAAAATCTATAGAAACTTTATTTTCATGTATATTTATTAAATCTTTTAAAATAATTTTTGTCTCAACCAAATTAGGTATTTTATTATAAATTTTTGAAAAAGATGCAATTCTATTTAAAGATCCAATCAATTCTCTTATGCTTGTTCTAATTTCAGAACTTATAAATTTTTTAATATCATCAGGTATATTCAAAGTATTTGCGCTAATTAATTTTAATTCATCAGATTTCTTATTAATTATTTTATATCTGAGTTCATAATCTGGATCTTGTATATCGACTACAAGTCCACCTGAAAATCTTGATCTTATTCTTTCTTGAATTCGTTGTAATTTACTTGGTGGTCTGTCTGCGGATACTACTATTTGTGAACCCTTATCCAACAAAGCATTAAAAGTGTGAAAAAACTCCTCTTGCATTGCCTCTTTTCCGTTCATAAATTGTATGTCATCTATCAATAAAACATCAGTATTTCTAAAAAAATCTTTAAATTTAACCATTTCATTTGATTTAATTGATTTCACAAACTGGTACATGAATCTTTCAGCTGATATGAACATCACTTTGTTAGTTTCTTTAATTTTTAATCCGATTGAATTAAGTAGGTGTGTTTTCCCCATTCCGACACCACCATATAAATAAAGAGGATTATAGTGGGAAATATCTTGAGAAACTTTTTTTGAAGCTTCAAATGCAAGTTTATTGCTCTCTCCTGTTATAAAATTATCAAAATTTTTGTTAGGATCTATTCTGTTGTATTGAAGATATGAATCTTTGATAAAAGATACATTCTGTTCCTGACCATTTCTTAAATTAACTTTAGCTATGTTATTATTTTTTTTTTCTAAATTATTTGCAATTACAAACTCTATACGAATTAGTTCTTTTTTTTGTTTTTTTAAAATTTGTAATATTTGATCAAGATATCTTGAGGTAATCCAATCTCGAATGAATCTTGTAGTAACTGAAAGTGTAATGTAATTATTTTGCTCCTCTACAAATTCTATTTTTTTTAACCAACTTTCGTAAATTTCTAAACCAAATTTATCCTTGAAATTTTTTTGTATTTCTGTCCAAAAAATTTTTTTTGTAAAAAGATGAGCTGAATCTTCGTGTAAGTTATTTTCCATTAGATAAACTAATTAAGACATTAATAAGTTTTTCTTCAATAAAAATTTTATTAAACATAAAAAAATTTGTAATCTATGCTTGTAAAATTATTACTAGAATACAACTTAAAGTTTGATTAATTTTAAAAAAATAATGTTTAGTAAATATTTATTTACTTAAATTAAAATAAAAATTAACTATATGTTGTTAGCATCTAAGAAATTAAATTGCATTTAGTGTCAAATACTAAAAAGTCGTAGATCACAAGTTGAATTATTGATTTACAATTATAGATTTAGAATTTTAATAAAAAATATTAATCTTCAAAAAGCTTTTTATAACTAAAGGTTGTTTATTTTTTTTGTTATCCTTGAAATATTTCTTGACGCGTTTTGTCTTTTTATAATACCGGTTTTAGCAATTTTCATTAATTCTGAATTTAGTTTAGGCAAAAAACCAAGTGCCTCTTTTTTATTGCCTTTTTCTAACAAAACATTCATTTTCTTTATAGCTTTTCTAAACCTATTTTTTCTAGATTTATTGACTATAGTTTGTCTAGATATTCTTCTTACTCGTTTAATTGCAGATTTTGTGTTAGCCATAAAAGCAGTTTATATATATTGCAAAGTTTATAGGGTCAACATATTTATCTACTATTTTTGGCAATCAGGACAGTAAAAACTAGATCTATTTGAAATTGTTATTTTTTTAATAAATTTAGCACAAAGAGAATTTGGGCATCTAAAACCATCTTTGTTGTAAACTTTGAATTCATCTTGAAAAGATCCTTTTGTACCCTCAGCGTTTTTAAAATCTCTAATAGTTGATCCACCTTTTTTGATTGCTTTTCTTAAAACTTTTTTTGAAAAGACCAATAATTTTTTCATTTCACTAATATTTATTTTTTTACCGAGTTTATTGGGATTAATCTTAGAAAAAAAAAGTATCTCATTTGCGTAAATATTCCCTATACCTGATATATACTTTTGATCTAAAAGAATATTTTTAATATTTTTATTCTTATTATTTAGAATTTTTTTAAGATATTTTATATTAAATTTTTTTTCTAAAGGTTCTATCCCAAAGTTTTTAAGGAATTTTACCAACTCTTTTTTTGAATTTAAAAATTTTACAAAGCCAAATCTTCTTGGATCATTGTATACAATCTTAAATTTATCAAAAAATAATTCTATGTGATTATGTTTAGATGGAAAATTCTGTCCTTTATAAAAACTTAAATTAGTATTTTTAAAATCAAATTCCTTTTTTAATAAATGTAAAGTGCCCGACATTCCGAAATGCATTATTAAATATTTATTATCATCTAAAATGATGATTAAATATTTTGCTTTTCTATTTACATCTATTATTTTTCTTCTTTTGAGTAGTGCCTCAAAGTCTTTTTGTATTTTAAACCTTAAATTTCTATTGTTTACTTTTACTTTAAGTATTTTTTTTGATTTTATTGTTTTTTTTAATGATAGTTTGACTATTTCTACTTCTGGCAATTCTGGCATTTATTACTATATTACTTTAACAAAATTATATTATGACAGAAAATTTACAACAAGACCAAAAGTTCATTCAAGATGTATTCAATAAAGTTTATAGTAAATATGATTTAATGAACGATTTAATGTCATTTGGTATACATAGAAATTGGAAGAAGCAACTAGTTACCACTATGAACCCTGGTAAAAATCAAAGCTTAATTGATGTAGGTTGTGGAACTGGAGATATTGGCAAATTGTTTTCTCTAGCAACAAATTATAAATCGAAAATTTTATCGGTTGATCCAAACTCAAAAATGATTGATGAAGGAAAAAAAAGACTTAAAAAATTTAAAAATATAGAATGGAAGGTTTGTGCAGCTGAGAACCTGTCCGTAAAGGATCAGACATTTGATTTTTATACTATTAGTTTTGGGTTGAGAAACACCTCAAACAAGAAAAAATCAATTGCAGAAGCATACAGGGTTTTAAAAAATGGAGGACGTTTTTTATGTTTGGAATTTTCAAAAATTGAAAATCCAAGCTTAGAATATATTTATAAAAAATATTCAAATTTAATTCCTATATTTGGAAAGTTTGTTGTAGGAGAAAAGGAGCCCTATGAGTATCTTGTCAAAAGTATTGATAAGTTTATGAATCAAAATGAATTATTAGATATGTTAAAAGGAGAGGGATTTGTTGATAGCAATTATATTAATTTAAGTGGTGGAATTGTAGCAATTCACTCTGGATGGAAAATTTAATGATAAAAAAAATTATAACTCTATTCAAAATTGGAAGAACTTTAGCTTTGTCAGATGCCCTTGGAGTTATATATAAAGTGCATAAACCGCCAGCTTTTATAAGATTTATTTTTAATTTACTCTCTATAAGGTTTTCTAAAAAAAAAGTAGATAACAGTAAGTTAAGTGACGAGGAAAAATTATGCAATTCAATACAACAAATGGGAACAAGTTTTATAAAATTAGGTCAATTTTTGTCAACAAGACCAGATATAATAGGGGACAAATTATCTTCTCAATTAGAAAAACTGCAAGACAGAGTTCCACCATTTTCTAAAGAACAAGCAATAGAAACTCTGAAAAATAACATAGGTATAGATAATTATAATCTTGTAATTAACTTTGGTGACCCAGTTGCTGCAGCTTCTATTGCTCAGGTACATAAAGCTCAAATTAACGATAATGGAGTAATAAAAGATGTTGCAATAAAAATATTAAGACCAAATATAAAAAAAATATTTAATGAACAGATTGAAGCTTTAATGCTATTTGCTTACATAATAGAATCGTTAGTAAAAAATTCAAAGAGATTAAGACTTGTTGAAGTTGTATTTTTGTTAAAACAAATAACAAATCACGAAATGGATTTAAGGTTTGAGGCGGCTGCGGCAAATGAATATTTAGAAAACACAAAAAATGATAGTGGATTTAAAGTTCCAAAAATATATTGGAACTTTACAAGTGAAGAAGTAATGACTCTTGATTGGATTGATGGTGTATCAATAAGAGAAAAAGATAAATTAATCGAAAAAAATATTGATATAAAAGCAATAGCATCTGAAGTAATACAGCATTTTTTAAGGCATGCAGTAAGAGACGGTTTTTTTCATGCTGATATGCACCAAGGAAATTTATTTGTGAATGAAAACGGCCAAATTGTTCCAGTAGATTTTGGTATAATGGGAAGAATAGATAAAATAAATAGAAAATTTTTGGCTGAAATTCTTTATGGATTTATCAAAAGAGATTACAAAAAAGTTGCTGAAGTACACATATTAGCAGGACTTGTGCCTAAAAATACACAAGTAGAGTCTTTATCTCAAGCTTTAAGATCTATTGGGGAGCCTATATTTGGTCAAAAAGTAAAAGATATATCAGGTGGAAAACTCTTAAAACAGCTATTTGAAATTACTGATAAATTCAATATGCAAACTCAACCACAATTATTGATGCTTCAAAAAACAATGGTGGTAGTTGAGGGTGTTGCAAGAAAGTTAAATCCTGATACTAATATTTGGGAAACATCAAGACCAGTTCTTGAAAAATGGCTTAAGGAAACAAAAGATCCAATTACAAATTTTAGTGATACAATAAAAGATACAGCTGAGGCTTTAAAACGTATGCCGGAATTACCTGAATTAATGGATAAGGCTAATCAAGCTCTAACGTATTTAGCTGGAGGTCAGATACCAGAAAAATCAAACTCATATTCTGCTTTTAAAGAGAAACAACTAGAATTGAAATCTTTTAGAAATCAAAGTATTATTGGCTTAATAGCTGTTGTCTTTTTAGGTTTAATAGTATTTTAATTTAGCAATGAATAATTTAAATAATAAAAAAATTCTTCTTATAATCTGTGGAGGTATTGCCGCTTATAAAAGTTTAGAATTAATTAGGTTATTCAAAAAAAGTGGCATAGAGGTAAAAACAATTTTAACAGAATCTGCTACAAAATTTGTAACTCCTCTTTCAGTGGCATCTTTGTCTCAAGAGAAGGTTTATACAGACTTATTTGATCCAGAAAATGAAAAGGAAATGGATCATATTTCTTTATCTAGATGGGCTGATGTAATTTTAATTGCTCCGGCTACAGCCAATACTATTTCAAAATTAAGTAACGGAATGGCTGACGATCTAGCATCGACTGTGACTTTGGCATCAAATAAACAAATTTTAATGGTTCCAGCTATGAATGTCAGAATGTGGGAGCATAAGTCAAACAAAGAAAATATTAAAAAATTAAAAGAATACGGCTATATGATAATTGGTCCTGAAACCGGAGATATGGCTTGTGGAGAATATGGTGAAGGAAAAATGACTGAACCAGCTGAAATTTTAAAAATTATAAATCAATACTTTGAAGTTTTAAGTAAAAATAAAAAATTAAAGGTTTTAGTCACTGCTGGACCTACAATAGAAACAATAGACCCTGTAAGATTTATATCAAATAGATCTAGTGGTAAACAGGGATATGAAATTGCAAAAGCTTTTGTCAATAATGGATATGATACAACACTTATTTCAGGACCTACTAATTTAAAACCACCTATGAATGTAAAATTAATCAAAATAAATTCTGCCGATCAAATGTTTGAACAAACAATTAATAACCTACCTGTAGATGTCGCTATTTTTTCAGCAGCAGTATCAGATTTTAAAGTTGATAAAATTAGTAACAATAAAATAAAAAAAACAGACTCTATAAATTTGAATATGATTAAAAATAAAGATATTTTAGATCATGTATCAAAACATAATTCTTTAAGACCTAAATTAGTAATAGGTTTTTCAGCTGAAACTGAGAATATTGAGTCAAATTCATTGTTAAAACTTAACCAAAAAAATTGTGATTGGATTATAGCAAATGATGTTAGTAACGAACATATTGGTTTTAATTCAGACTATAACGAAATTTCAATATTCTATAGAAAAAAAGATATGGAAAAAATTTCAAAGATGAAAAAATCATTGATAGCGAACGAAATAGTGAAAAGAGTTAATTCTGAATTAAATTGAATTTATGATCAAAGTTCAAATCAAAAAACTTGATCCAAAAGCTAAAATCCCAGAATATAAAACTGAAGGAGCTTCCGGTGTTGATATTATGGCTTTATTAGAGAATAAAATTACTTTAGACCCAGGAGAGTCTAAGATAATTCCTACTGGCTTATCAATTGCGATTCCAGACGATCTAGAGATTCAAATAAGGCCAAGATCAGGGTTGGCAGCTAAATCTAATGTAAGCGTTTTAAATACACCAGGAACTATTGATAGCGATTATAGGGGTGAAATTAAGATTATATTAATTAATCATGGTAATGAAAAATTTGATGTCAAAAATGGAGATAGGATAGCTCAAATGGTATTAATGCCAGTTTTAAAATTTAAGTTTGAAGAAGTTAGTAAATTGGATGATACAATTAGAGGGTCTGGTGGATTTGGTTCAACAGGCAAATGAATTTAAAATTAAATAAAAACCAATTAAAAAGATTTTCAAGACAAATTGTATTAAAAAATATAGGTGTTTTAGGTCAAAAAAAAATAATCCAATCAAAAGTATTAATAATTGGAATGGGAGGTTTGGGTTGTCCTGCGGCAGAATTTTTAACAAGAGCTGGTGTTGGAAAAATTGGTTTGGTAGATTTTGATAAAGTTGATTTATCTAATATTCATCGTCAGAGTCTTTATGATAATGAAGATTTAAATAAATCAAAAGTGTTATCTGCAAAAATTAAATTGAAAAGGATTAATTCAAATACAAAAATTGATTGTTATGATTTAAAATTAAATCAAAAAAATTGTAAAAGTATTTTTAAAAACTATGAATATATTGTAGACGGTTCTGATAATTTTGAAACAAAATTTCTGACAAATGATTTCTGCAAAAAATCAGAGAAGTTTCTTGTCACTGGTGCTATAAGAAAGTTTGAAGGACATATTTTCACATTTGATTTTAAAAAAAAAAATACTCCATGTATAAGAAGTTTTTTTCAAGAAAAGAAGGTTTCTGATGATATATTAAATTGTGAATATGAGGGGGTTTTAGGATCAGTAGCCGGAATAATTGGAAGCATTCAATCCAATGAAATTCTAAAAAAAATTTTAAATATAGGTAAAAATCTAAATGGTCAGATATTAATTTTGGACTTATTGAATTTAAATTTTAGGAAAGTCAAATTTAGCAAAATTAAAAATATTTAAATGAAATATTTTAAAAGAATTATAACTATTTTGTATTTTGTTTTTTTTACTAACGATTACTCTTTTTCATTTGAAAATTTTTTTTTAATGTTAAAAAATGATAAAGTAAATGTAAGATATGGACCAAGTTTTGATTATCCAATAAAATTTATTTACAAAAAAAAATTTCTCCCTGTAGAAATTATTGATAAAAAAGAAAACTTTAGACGTATAATCGATCATAAAAAGAATAGTGGTTGGATACACATATCTCAATTACAAAAATCAAAATCTTTAGTGACATTAAAAGATACTAATATGTTCAAAAAAGCATCTAAATTTTCAAAGCCAATTGCAAAAATAAAAGGCGGTAGATTGTTAATAATTAAAAAATGTGAAAAAAAATGGTGCAAGATTCAAACTGATGAATACTCTGGTTGGATAGAGAATAAAGATCTATGGGGTAGGAAAAATTAGGATTTTTTAGAAAACTTAGCAGTCCAAATTTTATCTAGAACGAAATACCAAATTGAATTAGCTAAAGGCTCAACAATTGCGTCTGTCAATGCTATCATGAATGAAACATCTGCGATCAACATCAAACATATAATAGCAATCGCAAAGTGCCCAATTGTATAAATTAAAGTTCTTAAAAGTGAGCCTTTGTTATTTTTAAAAACGGCTTTGCTTGTTTGAAATATACCTTGTGTTAGTTCAACCATAAATTATTTAATTAATTTTTTTATCAAATCTATCAAGGTTCATCACTTTTGACCAGACTCTAGCGAAATCTTTTACAAATTTTTGATTAGCGTCGTCAGATGCGTATACTTCTGAAATTGCTCTAAGTTGAGAGTTAGAACCAAAAATGAGGTCTACTCTTGACCCTTCCCAAACAACTTTATTATTTTTTCTATTTTTTCCCTGAAAATATTGTTCATTTATATCTTTTTCACTCCAGGTAATGTTCATATCTAATAGATTTTTAAAATAATCGTTAGTTAATGTTCCAGGATTTTTTGTAAATACACCATATTTTGACCCATCAAAATTTGTATTAAGTGATCTCATTCCTCCAAATAAAACTGTCATTTCCGGGATTGTTAACCCCATCAACTGTGCTTTATCAATTAACATCTCCTCTGGTGAAGAACTTAAATTTTGACTTTGGTAATTTACGAAACCATCTGCTTTGGGTTCTAATAAATTAAATGAATTTACATCAGTTTGCGCTTGATTTGCGTCTCCCCTTCCTTGCATGAAAGGAACTTTTATGTTGTGACCAGCTTTTTTAGCGGCTTTTTCTATAGCAATATTTCCCGATAAAATTATCAAATCCGCAATAGAGACATTTTTATTCTTATTATCGAAACCTCTTTTTATTTTTTCTAAAACTTTAATAACTTTTTCAACTTTAGCAATTTTATTTATATTCCAATCTTTTTGGGGTTGTAATCTTATTCTAGCACCATTAGCTCCACCTCTTTTGTCAGATCCTCTAAAAGTTGAAGCCGATGCCCAAGCTGTTAATACCATTTGGGAAATTGTTAGACCAGATTTTAAGATCTTATTTTCAAGAATTTTAATATCTTTATTTTTTAATCTATATTTTTGTTTTGGAATGGGGTCTTGCCAAATTAAATTTTCTTTTGGTACTTCGGGACCTAAATAGCATACTTTGGGTCCCATATCTCTATGAGTTAATTTAAACCAAGCTCTAGCAAATGCATCATGGAATTCTTTAGGATTTTTGTGAAAATGTTTAGTAATTGGCCCATAACTTGGATCAACTTTTAGGGAAATATCTGTTGTTTGCATCATTGGTGGATGAAATTTATTTTTTATATGAGCATCTGGAACCATTTTTATATACTGTCCATTTTTCTTTGGTGTCCATTGATGTGCACCCGCTGGACTTTTTGTTAATTCCCATTCATGATCATATAAACAATCTAGATAACCCATGTCCCATTTAATTGGGTTCTGTGTCCAAGCTCCCTCTATACCGCTACTTATAGTGTCAACTCCTTTTCCGGTTCTATAATTACTATTCCATCCTGTAGATTGTTCATGAATTTTTGAACCTTCAGGTTCAGGCCCTTTATGAGACTCTGGTGCCGCCCCATGAGATTTACCAAAGGTGTGTCCACCTGCAACCAAGGCAGCAGTCTCATAATCATTCATTGCCATTCTTCCAAAAGTTTCTCTTATATCGTGAGCTGCTAATAATGGATCTGGATTTGCATCAGGTCCTTGAGGATTTACATATATCAATCCCATGTGCGAAGCCCCAAGTGGTTGTTCTAAGTCTCTTTTTCCACTGTATCTATTTACACCAAGCCACTCCTTCTCTGATCCCCAATATATATCTTCCTCCGGTTCCCAAATGTCTTCTCTTCCGGCGCCAAATCCAAAAGTTTTGAACCCCATCGAGTCTAAAGCAACATTTCCAACTAAAATGAACAAGTCAGCCCAAGAAATTTTATTTCCATATTTTTTTTTTATTGGCCATAATAACAACCTTGCTTTATCCAAATTAACGTTGTCCGGCCAACTATTCAAAGGTGCAAATCTTTGGTTTCCTGTACCAGCACCACCTCTACCATCAGCAGTTCTATAAGTGCCAGCAGCGTGCCATGCTAATCTGATAAATAATGGACCATAGTGCCCATAGTCAGCAGGCCACCAGTCTTGTGAGTCGGTCATTAATTTCTTTAAATCTTTTTTTAGTTTTTTATAATTTAGTTTTTTAAATTCTTTTGCATATTTAAATTTTTCATCCATTGGATTAACTAGACTCGAATGTTGGCTTAATATTTTTAAATTTAGGCTATTTGGCCACCAATCTCTATTCGACGTACCTTTTCCTGTAGGATGTTTGGCAGGTGTTCCGGCACCAGTGAATGGACATTTTGATTTCTCTTTAAGTATTTCCTTACTCATTCATAGATTATAACTATTCTAAACTAATAATCAAGAGAGTTGCGGCAAAATTTAACTTAAATTTAACAGTTAGTTATTCTGAACTTTCACTAAAACTTCTATAGATTTGATCCTTTTGCCAGGAATTTTTTTATTTATCTTTACAGGCTCAACTTCACTATCGTGAATATCAATTAGTTGATTTTTGTCTTCATCATAAAAATGATGATGATCTGAAGTGTTTGTATCATAATAACTTTGTTCAGAATTTACAGCGATTTGTTTTAAATATCCTTTACCTAAAAATGCATGCACTGTATTATATATTGTTGCTAAAGATATTTTTTCATTAGTGTTCCGATCAATAATTTTTGAAAGTTCATTTATAGAAAAATGAAATGTTTCTCTTCCTCCAAACAAAATTTGACAAATTTTTATTCTTTGCTTTGTCGGTCTTAAGCCGGAATTTCTTAGTTTTGCAACAAAATCTAGGTTATTGCTCATTATAAATACACTTATATTGGAGAAATTTATATTAAATTATGCCATAATCAAGTACTAAGAATTTGGTAATGAAAAAAAATTCCTTTGATTATGAAGAGTTAATTCACTGCGCAAATGGCGAACTTTTTGGCCCTGGAAACGCAAAACTACCTTCTCCACCAATGCTGATGTTTGACAGAATAACAGAAATTAGTGAAAATACTGGAGAATTTAAAAAGGGTATTATTAAAGCTGAATTAGATATTAAAGATGAACTTTGGTTTTTTGATTGTCATTTTAAGGAGGATCCAGTAATGCCAGGATGTTTAGGTTTAGATGCAATGTGGCAACTAGTTGGTTTTTATTTAGGATGGCTTGGAAATCCTGGAAGAGGAAGAGCATTAGGTGTAAACAGTGTCAAATTTACTGGCGAAGTTCTAAAAAAATGCAAAACTGCATTCTATCAAATAGATATGAAAAGGATACTGGTCAAAGAGGGGACAACTGTTGGTCTAGCAAATGGAATTTTGCTTGCTGACGGTAAAAAAATTTATAGTGCTGAAAACTTAAAAGTGGGATTATTCAAATAATGAAAAGGGTTGTAATTACTGGAATTGGAGTCGTATCTTGTTTAGGAAACAATCAAGATGAGGTTTATCAATCTCTGGTGAACTCCAAGTCTGGAATAACATTTTCAGAAGAATATAAAGAATACAATTTAAAGAGTAATATACACGGAAAACCAAATATTAAACTTGAAGATCATGTTGATAGAAAATTTATAAGATTTATGGGGCCTGGATCAGCTTATAATTTTATATCTATGGCTGAGGCTGTGAAAGATTCTGGTTTAGAGGAAAAAGAAGTGAGTAATATTTCAACTGGTATGATAATGGGTTCAGGTGGTCCATCTATTGAAAATGTTATTCTTGCAGCAGATAAAACAAGGGAAAAAAGTCCGAAAAGAATGGGCCCTTTTGTTGTTCCGAGAACAATGTCTAGTACAGCATCAGCAACTTTAGCAGTGCCATTTAAAATTAAAGGAGTTAATTACACAATTAGCTCAGCATGTGCAACAAGTGGTCATTGTATTGGGAATGCAATGGAATTAATTCAGTTAGGTAAACAAAATATAATATTTGCTGGAGGTAGTGATGAGGTCCATTTTGCAATGACTGCGATGTTTGATGCTATGACCGCACTATCTTCAAAGTATAATGATACTCCAGAAAAAGCCTCAAGACCTTACGATAAAACAAGAGATGGTTTCGTAATTTCCGGAGGTGGAGGTGTATTAGTTTTAGAAGAATATGAACATGCAAAAGCAAGAGGTGCTAAAATTTATGCAGAGATTACTGGATATGGTGCAACTTCAGATGGTTTTGATATGGTAGCTCCTTCAGGAGAAGGTGCGGTAAGGTGTATGCAAATGGCTTTAAGCACTGCAAAAAATAAAATTGATTACATTAATACGCATGGAACATCTACGCCTGTTGGAGATATTACAGAGTTAAAAGCAGTAGGAGAAGTATTTAAAGATTATAAACCAAAAATTAGTTCAACTAAATCACTCGCTGGTCATTCTCTTGGTGCTACCTCAGTTCATGAGGCGGTTTATAGTTTAATTATGATGAAAAATAATTTTATAGCAGCATCAGCGAACATTATTGATATGGATGATGAAGCAAAAAAATATCCAATTGTTACCAAAGTTGAGAATAATGTTAATTTAAATTCTGTTATGTCCAATAGCTTCGGATTTGGTGGAACGAACGCAACTTTAGTGTTTGAGAAAGTATAATTTATGAGTTTAATGAAAGGAAAAAAAGGTCTTATCATGGGCGTTGCTAATGAGAGATCAATAGCTTGGGGGATTGCACAAAAACTTTCAGAGGCTGGGGCTGAGTTAGCATTTACTTATCTTGGAGATGCTTTAAAAAAAAGAGTTATTCCTTTAGCTGAAAAGTTAAATTCAAAAGTGACTTTTAGCTGTGATGTTGAAAAGAAAGAGGAAGTAATAAAATTATTTGAAGATTTAAAATCTGAATGGGGGGAAATTGATTTTGTAGTTCATGCAATAGCGTTCTCAGATAAATCAGAATTATCAGGAGAATATTTAAATACTTCACGTGAAAATTTTTTAAGAAGCATGTTAATTTCCTGTTTTTCATTTACCGAAGTCGCTAAAGAAGCATCTAAAGTAATGAGAGAAAATGGAAGTATGGTAACACTAAGTTACGAAGCGAGTAAAGCGATTCCTAACTACAATGTAATGGGTGTTTGTAAGGCTGCTTTGGAAGCAAGTGTTAAATATTTAGCTAGAGATTTAGGATCAAAAGGAATAAGAGTAAATGCAATTAGTGCTGGACCAATAAAAACCCTTGCAGCTTCAGCAATCGGAGATGCTAAATTTTTATATAAGTGGAATGCGGATCACTCATTTCTGAGGAGAAACGTTGATAACATAGACGTTGGAAATTCAGCATTATATTTATTAAGTGATATGGCTGGTGGTGTAACGGGTGAAATTCATTATGTAGACGCTGGTTATAATAAAGTTGGGATGCCAGATCCTAAGAATATTACTTAAGAATGTCTAAAAGATATAGTGGAAAATCATTTAAAGACTCAAGTGTAATGAAAAAATCGAAACTTTCTCTTAAAGAAAAAAGACGCCTAAAAAAGAAAAAAAAAATAAAATTTAGTTAAAACTAAAAGATACTTGGATAATAAAATCTTACTTTAGCAACAAGTGCATTTTTTCTTCTTTTTTTTTTCTGTATTTTGAGGTTCTACATTCTCTTCAAATACCTCAATTTTTGGTTCTTTTGCTTCTCTTTCTTTTAAAATTTTATATTCGAAATATTTGTAAAGAGATGGAAAACCCAATTTAGCTGCTTTTTTTTGTTCATAGTTTTTTCTACCTTTTAAATTTTCAATAATTTTTATAATTTCCTGATTTTGCACGTTATTTTCTATATGGCAGCTTGTTTAATTGAAAGTTTTACTTTTCCTCTATCAAATCCTATGACTTTAACTTTAACTTCATCACCTTCTTTGACAACATCTGTTACTTTGGCAACTCTTTTATCTGCAAGCTCTGAAATATGGACTAGACCGTCCTGTTTCCCTAAAAAGTTTACGAATGCTCCAAACTCCATAATCTTCATAACTTTACCATTGTAAATTTTATTCAATTCTGCCTTTGCTGTTAAATCTTTAATCATCTGCATTGCTTTATTCCTTGAGTCTTCATCAGGTGCAGCTACTGTAACCACTCCCTCGTCATTAACATCAACTTTAGCTCCAGATTTTTCAACTATTTCTCTTATAGTTGCTCCTCCTTTGCCTATAACCGTTGCTATATCTTTCTTATCAACAGTTATTTTTTCCATTTTTGGTGTATGTTTTCCTACATCATCTCTAGATTTAGACAAAGCTTTATTCATTTCTCCAAGAATATGAATTCTTCCATCTTTAGCTTGTTTCAATGCTTGTTCCATTATCTCGAAAGTTATTCCTGTTATTTTAATGTCCATTTGAAGGGATGTTATACCATCTTTTGTTCCGGCAACTTTAAAATCCATATCACCAAGATGATCTTCATCACCCAAGATATCCGATAATACACTAAATTCATCACCTTCTTTAATTAAACCCATTGCTATTCCTGCAACAGGTTCTTTAATAGGCACTCCAGCGTCCATCAATGCAAGTGACGAACCACATACAGTAGCCATAGATGAAGATCCGTTAGACTCTGTTATTTCGGATACTATTCTAAATGTATAAGGAAATGTTTCTTTAGGAGGTAAAGAGGAATTTATCGCTCTCCAAGCAAGTTTACCGTGACCTATCTCTCTTCTTCCAGTCCCAATTCTACCTGTTTCACCAACTGAAAACGGGGGGAAATTGTAATGAAGCATAAATCTTTCTTTTTGTAATCCATCTAAGCTTTCAATTTTTTGTTCATCATCAGATGTTCCTAGAGTAGTTGTCACAATAGCTTGAGTTTCTCCTCTTGTAAAAAGTGCTGATCCGTGTACTCTTGGAAGGACACCTACCTCACATTTTATTGGTCTCACATCAGCAAGTCCTCTTCCATCAATTCTGTTTTTATTTTTTAGAATATCAGATCTAACTATATTTTTTTCTAAATTTTTCAGCTGTGAATTTACATCTAAATCTGTATAATTTTCGTCATCCTCAAAGATTTTTTTTGATTTATCTGTGATTTCAGAAATCATATTAGATCTTTCCTGTTTGTCCCTAGTAGAAAAGGCTTTCTTTAAATCATTAGTAAACTCTTTTTCAAGCTTTCTCTTAACTTCAGATAGATCTTTTTTTTCTACTATCCAATCAGGCTTTTTACACTCTTTAGCAAGTTCTTCTATCATCGCTATAATGGGTACAAAACCCTCGTGACCAAATTTTACAGCATTTAACATTTCTTCCTCTGATAAACCGCTCGCCTCTGACTCAACCATTAAAACTGCATCCTTAGTTCCAGCAACTACAAGATCTAATTTTGAATTTTTTAGTTCCTCTTTTGATGGATTAAGAACATATTTACCTTTAATGTACCCCACTCTAGACGCTCCAACTGGTCCTAGAAAAGGCATTCCAGATATTGCAAGCGCTGCAGAAGATGCAATTATCGATAAAATATCAGACTCATTCTCTTTATCGTAAGAGATAACTGTTGGTAGAACTTGAACTTCATTTTTAAACTCTTCAGGAAATAATGGTCTAATTGGTCTATCAATTAATCTTGAAATTAATGTCTCGTTGTCAGTTGGTCTTGCTTCTCTTTTAAAATATCCTCCAGGAATTTTTCCAGCTGCATAATACTTTTCTTGGTAATTTACTGAAAGTGGAAAATAATCTACATCGGGATTAATTTTTTTAGCACCAACCGCAGTTGCCAGCACAACTGTTTCTCCACAAGTGGCAATTATCGCTCCATCTGCTTGTCTAGCTATTTTACCTGTCTCTAAAATAATTTTTTTTCCAGCAATCTCTATTTCTTTTTTATATATTTTAAACATTTATTCTATTTCCCTTTATATTTTTATTTTCTTAAATTTAATTCTGATATTAGTTTTTTATAAGACTCAATTTTATTTTTCTTTAAATACTCTAATAATTTCTTTCTCTTATTTACAGCTCTAAGTAAACCAACTGATGAATGTTTATCTTTTTTATTCTTATTAATATGTCCTGACAAATTTAAAATTTTATCAGTAAGTAACGCTATCTGAACTTCTGAGGAACCAGTATCTTTTTCATGATTAGCAATATTTTTGATTTTATCTTTCATATTTCCCTTTTCATTTATTTGTTTGTTTAATCAAATTTTCTATTTTTTCTGCGTAGTCGAAAGACTCGTCTTTTACAAATAGTATTTTTGGTAAGAATTTCATCGTAATTTTTTTCGACAATACCTTTCTTACAACAAAAGAAAAACTCTTTAGAGTTTCTATAACATCCGTTGCATTTTTACCCCCTAGAGGTAAAACAAAAGCTTTGGCTGTTTTTAAATCAGGGCTCATTCTAACCTCAGTTACGGTTATTTCTTTTGTATCAAGATTTGGTATTTTAGCCTCATCTTTAATAAATATCATACTTAGAGCTTGTTTTATCATTTCACCTACCCTTAATTGTCTTTGTGATAAAGGTTTGCTTAACTTCATCTTATATGGACCTTTCTAGAACTTTTGAGTTATAAACCTCTATAATGTCTTTAATTTGGAAGTCGCTAAAGTCTTTTAGTGTTATACCACACTCTAATCCAGCAGAGACTTGTTTAGTTTGATTTTTTTCTCTAAAAATAGAACTTATTTTACCGTTAAATACAATTGCTCCATCTCTGATAACTCTTGCATTTGAATTCTGAGAAATTTCACCATCTATTACTTTTGAACCTGCAACTTTTCCAACTTTTGAAACTTTAAATATTTCCAATATTTCTGCAGAACCAACAATGTCTTCCTCAATGTTTGGTGATAACAATCCTGACATTTTTTTCTTAACAAAGTCTAACACCTCATAGATTATATTATAATTTGAAATATTTATCTTTTCCTGTTCAGCAAGTTTTTTAGCTTCTTTTGTCGGCTTAACATTGAAAGCTATTAAAATAGCATTTGAGGCTTTTGCCAGTGAGACATCTGTCTCGGTAATCATTCCAACATCTGACAAAATTATTTTCGGTTTTACCTCTTCATGTTTTATCAAAGAAATAGCACCCTTAATTGCCTCAGAAGATCCATGAACATCAGTTTTAATTATGATGTTTAATTCTTCGGTAGCTTTATCTTTAAAGGTGAAATCTTGATTAATCAAATTTATAGGACTTTTTCCTTCTTTAACCTCTTGTATTCTTTGCTCACATAGTAGCTTAGCCTCTTTTTCATTTTTTAAGACTAAAAAATCATCTCCTGACTTTGATGGTCCATTAATTCCTAAAATCTCAACTGGAGCCGAGGGATCGCAACTATCAATATTTTTACCTTGATCATTAATAATAGCTCTAACTTTTCCCCATTTAGTACCACTAACAAAAAAATCTCCTTTATTAAGATTTCCCGATGTTACAATAATATTTACTATTGGACCTCTACCGATGTCAATTTTAGACTCTAGTACAACCCCTTTTGCATTATTTTCAAAATCAGTTTTAAGATCTAGTATGTCTGATTGAAGCTGTACGGCTTCAATTAATTTATCGATATTTACATTTTTTTTTGTGGAAATTTCTACCATCAATGTATCCCCTGACATTTCTTCAGAAATTAATTCGAATTCTAGTAGTTGATTTTTAACTTTTTGGGGGTCTGCCTCAGGAAGATCACATTTATTAATCGCTACTACTATTGGAACATTTGCGGCTTTAGCATGTTTTATAGACTCTATAGTTTGAGGTTTTACCCCATCGTCCGCTGCTACAACTAATATAACAATGTCTGTTAATTTTGATCCTCTTGCTCGCATTTCTGTAAAGGCAGCGTGCCCTGGCGTATCAATAAAAGTAATTTTTTTATCTTTATAATCTATTTGGTAAGCGCCAATATGCTGTGTTATTCCTCCAAACTCACTACTTATGACATTAGTTTTTCTTAATACATCAAGTACTGAAGTTTTGCCGTGATCAACGTGACCCATAACAGTTACAATAGGAGGTCTATTTTTAAGGTTTTCAGTTGAACTTTCGTTTGTTTTTCCAATTATCTCTTCAACTTTTTTTTCTTTTAGTGGATTATGCCCAAATTCTTTTACTAAATATTCTGCTGTATCTTCGTCAATAGTATGGTTAATGGTTACTGTTAAACCAATTCCCATTAAATGTTTTATAATATTACTAGATTGCTCCGCCATTCTGTTGGCTAGTTCTCTAATGGTAATTGTTTTTGGTATATTAACGTCTCTTTTGACCGGTTTTATTTCATCTTTATAAGTTAGCTTTTCTAACTCCCTATTCTCCTTCATTTTTGCTCGTCTTAATGAGGCAAGACTTCTTGCTCTTGAGCCTATGTCCTCTTCGCTAAGAGCCCTAGATAAAGTAAGTTTAAGCTCTCTTTTTTTTGTACTGTGTTTTGATTTAGTATCTTTAAGTAGCAATTCGTCTTTTAATCGTCTTGTTGCTCTCTGTTCAGCAAGTTTTCTTTTTTCGTAATCTGACTTTCCAAGGTTAATTTCTTTTGGTACATTACTTTTCTCAGTTGAGACTATAGATCTTCCTGAATTAAAAGGTTTATTAAATCGTGAATTTGGCTGTTTCCTATTTATTCTTCCGGATTTCTTTTCAATTATAACAGAATTTTTTGATTTTGACTTTGCTTGCTCTATACTGCTAAGTGTTCTTTTTGTATTTCCTGTGATTGATAACTTTAGTCTCTTTTTTTCCATTAAACATATCCTAATCTTTGTAAACTTTGCTTCTAGCAGACATTATCAAATTGTCTGCCTCATTTTTAGATAGAGCAAATTCCTCTAAATAACCCTTTATTTTAACTCTTTCGCCTTTAACCATATCAAAACTACCAGTTAATTCATCAGAGGCCAAATCGGCAAAATCTGTTAGTGTTAATATTTTTTGTTCTCCTAAAGTCACTAGCATTCCAGGTGTTAATCCCTCGTGTCCGATAAGATCAGCATCTAAACCTAGATCTTTTATTTTTTTCGAGATTTCCTCTTGATCTTTTAAATGAAACTCATTGGCTCTTTCTATTAACTCTTTAGCAGTATCTTGCTCAATACCCTCTATTTTTGAAAGATCTTCAATACTAGAGTCTTTAATTTCATCAATTGTAGAGAAACCCTCGGCAACTAATAATTGTCCAAGTGTTTCATCTAGTTCTAAATTTTTTATCAGGTTTTCTGTTTTTTCTTTAAATTCATTTTGTCTTTTTTCCGAGTCCTCTTGGTCAGTCATTATATTAATTTCATAATTAAGTAACTTTGTTGCAAGTCTTACATTTTGACCTCTTCTTCCAATTGCTTTGCTCAAATTTTCTTCCGTTAATATAACATCTAGTTTTTTATTTTGATTATCTACATTAACTCTTTGAACTTCAGCTGGTGACAAAGCATTAGACACTATGATTGCTGGATCTTCTGACCAGTTAACAATATCAATTTTTTCACCTTGAAGTTCATTTACTACAGCTTGGACTCTGCTACCTCTCATACCAACACAAGCTCCAACTGGATCTAAAGAGGTATCAATAGCCTTTACACAAATTTTTGCTCTACTGCCTGGATCTCTGGATGAAGATTTAATCTCTATGAGACCATCGTAGATTTCAGGAACTTCCTGAATAAAAAGTTTTTCCATAAATTTGTTATGAGCTCTTGATAAGAAAATTTGTTGCCCCCGAGGTTCTCTTCTTACATCTAAACAATATGCTTTAATTCTGTCTCCAGCTTTTATATTTTCTCTTGGAATTAATTCATTTTTTTGAATGATTGCCTCTGTACCACCTAAATCTACTATAACATTTCCAAATTCTAATCTTTTAACTATACCACTTAAAATAGTATCTTTTTTATCTTTAAAATCGTTAAATTGTCTTTCTCTTTCTGCTTCTCTTACACTGTAAGTAATAACTTGTTTGGCTGTTTGTGCTGCTATTCTTCCAAAATCGAAAGATGGTAGAGGTTGTAAAATCTCATCACCTAATTTTTTATCTTTAAAATCCTGACTTAAGTTTTTTGCAAATTCTAAAGTTATTTCCAAATTGGTATTAACTGGATTTTCTACTATCAGAAGTTTTCTGTATATACCTATGTCACCATTCTCTCTATTTATTTTAACTTCTATCTCATTTTCTGTTCCAAATTTTGATTTTGCAGCTTTAGCAATACCGCTTTCCATTGAATTTATTATAAGTTCCTTATCAATAGATTTTTCCAAAGCTACAGCTTCAGCTATTCTCAATAGTTCCAATTTATCAGCTCTTCTATTTAACATTTTAAATCGCGTAAAAAAAAATGGGCCGAGGCCCATTTTGAAATTTCAACAATGTTATGAAATATAGGTATTTTTATTAGTTTTTCAACAATATTTACTTACTAAATATCCCTGATTTATCTGTCTTTTCCCATGAAAATGAACCATCAGATCCAGGGTCTCTTCCGAAATGACCGTATGCTGAAGTTTTTTCATAAATTGGTTTATTAAGTCCTAACATCTCTCTTATTCCTCTAGGGCTTAAATCAAAATTTTCGTTAATAAGTTTTTCTACATGCCTATTTTTTTCCTCATCATTATCAAATAGATCTACATAAATAGATAATGGTTTTGATACACCTATAGCGTAAGCTAACTGGATTAGACATTTATCTGCCACCCCGGATGCAACCACATTTTTTGCTAAATATCTAGATGCATATGCAGCAGATCTATCTACTTTGGTCGGGTCTTTGCCTGAGAAGGCTCCACCTCCATGTGGAGCAGCTCCTCCATATGTGTCAACTATTATCTTTCTTCCTGTTAGACCACTATCACCATCGGGTCCACCTATAACAAAATTTCCAGTTGGATTAACATATATTTCTTTTTCATCTAGGTTAGATAATAAATTTTTTGGAATTGATCTCTCAATATAAGGTTTAACCAACTCTCTTACTTGTGACTGGCTAACATCCGCTGAATGTTGAGTTGATATTACAACTGATTTTACGTCAGCTGGTTTACCATCTTTATATTCTATTGTAATTTGGCTTTTAGAATCCGGTTCGATATTTTTCAATTTTCCTGTCTTTCGATCTTCAGCCATTAATCTTAGAATTTTGTGTGAATAATGTATCGGAGCAGGCATCAGCACATCTGTTTCATTGCAAGCATATCCAAACATTATACCTTGATCTCCGGCTCCCTCATCTTTGTTTCCTGAGGAATCGACACCCATTGCAATATCGGCAGATTGTGAGTGTAAGTGACTTTCAATTTTAGTAGCATCCCTCCAACTAAATCCATCTTGGTCATAACCAATGTCCTTTATACAAGCTCGTACTTTGCTAATGAGTTCATCTTTTTTAATTTCTGGTCCTCTTACTTCTCCTGCTAAAACTACTTTATTTGTAGTTGTAAGAGTTTCGCAAGCAACTCTAGCTTGGGGTTCGTTTGTCAAATAAGTATCTACCACCATATCTGAAATTCTATCGCATACTTTATCCGGGTGACCTTCGGAAACAGACTCACTTGTGAATAGGAAATTTTTCTTCATTTTATTGGCCTTTCTTTTTTAAGAAAAAGATTAAAGTAATATATATAATGATAAAATAAAAGAAGATCTTATTACCATACTTAGAAAAAATTGTTTTTTCGATGAATTTAAGACTATTAATTTCAATTACACCACTCTTGGTTGATTCAACTTTTTCTACTACTATACCAGTAGGATCTATATGTGCAGAAATACCATTATTAGATGATCTTAAAAGATTTTTACCTTCTTCTATTGATCTAAAAATTGAGTGTTTAAAATGTTGCTCCGGCCCTATAGTATCGCCAAACCAACCATCCTCAGAAATATTAACGATGACATCATAATCTTTATTATTTTTTCTCAGCGAACCTGTATAAATTATTTCATAGCATATTAAAGGTAGTAAAGATAAATCCCCTATTTTGATTATTTTTCTTTCTTTTGAGTTTGTGAAAGATTTATATCCTTGGGTAATTTTTTTAAATCCAAGTTTAGACAATATAGTTTCTAATGGTAAGTATTCTCCAAAAGGTACAAGTTTATTTTTTCTATAAATATCTAAAGGTTTAAAGTCACTATCAAAAACGATTAATGTGTTAAATACATTTTCGTCTTCAACTAAGTTTACTCCAAAAATTAAATTATGTTTTTTAGAAAAATTTTCTTTAAAGATAAAATTAATATTTTTAAGGTTTTCAAGATCAAATCCTGACAACATGCCTTCTGGAAATATAAACACTGTATTATTATCTTTTTCAGGACCACTTAATTTTATGACATCACTAATTCGAATTATTGGATCCTCATTATCAAGAAATCTTTTTAGATTAATATTTGGAGAGATAATTTTAAACTTTGTTTTTAATTTTGTTTCGATTATATTTTCAAAGCTATCTATTCTTAATTTGCCATAAACGAAATTCTTACAAACAATTATTCCAAATAAAACTGTAATTAAAATTTTTAATCTTGCACTAGATTGAAATTTTAAAATTAGTGGAAATAAAAAAAATGTAATACATAATAAATTTAAACTATATGTTCCTATTATCGATAGAATTTGTATTTGATGAAGAAATTCTGTTAAGCTAAAAACATGTAAATTCCAAGGAAATCCTGAGAATAAAATTCCCCTAAAATATTCAAAGATTGAAAAAATAGCAGCAAAAAGTAACAACGAAGAAAGATTTCTCTCAATTTTTAAAAATGATATTACTATTGCAATAATTCCGTAGAATATTGATAGGATTGTAGGAATTAAAATAATTGCCATAGGAATAAGAAATTTAAATTCCTCAATGAAAGTAAGCGAATTAGTTATCCAATAAAGGTTAGAAACAAAATAACCAAACCCAAAGGACCAACCTATTAAGAATGTAATTTTTTTTTCTGTTTGATTTTTTTCTAATAATAAAAATATTAGAGGAAATGTAAAAAAATTGAAAAAAATTATATTATTTGGAGGAAGGCTTAAAGAGGTTATAGATCCTAGTATGCTAGAAAAAATAATTACCAAATAAGAAGGTTTTTTATTAAACAAATTTGTGATCAAAATATTTTAATATTTTTATTTCTCTATTATTCATTAATTTGTACTCACTACTAAGCTTATGATCATAACCTAATAAATGTAAGTAACCATGTACCCACATTTTATCAATTTCAAAAAATAAATTTGTTTTCTTGGATCTATTGTAAACAAATTCATAACTAATAGCTATATCACCTAAATAGTTTTGATTAGGTTTTTTTTTTTTATTTAATGGAAATGATAAAACATCGGTTTTTTTATTTTTTCCTCTAAACTTATAGTTAAGTGTTTTCATCTTTTTATTATCGGTAAATAGAATTGAAAAATTATAATTTTTTTTTTTAAATTTAGGTATTTTCGACAGAATACTAATGTTTTTTTTTATATATTTATTTAAATTGATAGATTTTTTTTTCCATTTTGGGTTATCAATAATTACGTTTACTCTTATCATTTATCATTTTTTTTATCTGAATATGCTTTAACGATCTTAGATACTAGGTGATGTCTCACAACATCATTATGATCAAAATCAATGGTTGAAATTTCTTTAATGTGCCCGAGTATTTCTTTCGACCTATTTAGCCCAGAGTTGGTTTTTGTTGGCAAATCGATTTGCGAAGGATCACCATTTATTACAATTTTTGAGTTTTCACCTATTCTAGTTAAAAACATTTTAATTTGAGTATCTGTAGCATTTTGAGCCTCATCTAAAATTGCAAAAGAATTTTTTAAAGTTCTACCTCTCATAAATGCAAGAGGTGCGATTTCTATATCGCCAATTTCGATTTTTTTTTGAATTTTCTCATAATCTAATAAATCATAAAGTGAGTCATATAAAGGTCTAAGATAGGGGTCAACTTTCTCTCTCATATCACCAGGCAAAAAACCTAATCTTTCTCCAGCTTCAACTGCTGGACGAGACAAAATAATTCTCTCTATTTTCTTCTCTAGCAGCATTGTTAAAGCTACTGCAACGGCAAGAAAGGTTTTTCCAGTTCCAGCAGGGCCAGCAGATATTATTATGTCTTTTTCATGTAAGGCTCTAACATAGCTTTTTTGTTTTTCAGACCTAGGAATCACAGATTTTTTAGGTGTTTTAATTAAATACTGTACTTTAGCTTTACTATTAGCTTTCTCATCTATCATAAATTCATCTACTGAAGAGTGTATATCTTTTTTTTCAAGTGATCCATTACTTAAAAATCTTTCTGATAAAAAAATTATTGCTTTTTTTATTTTTTCATTATTTTTGGGGTCTGATTTTACTGATATTGAATTACCTCTTGTATAAATATTTGTTTTAGTAATTAACTCTAACTCTTTTATATTATTATTAAACTCTCCGACTATATTAGACAATAATTCGTTATCTTGAAATATTATACTTAAAACATCATTTTCCGAATAAACAAATTTTAATAAATTACTAATATTTTTTTTTTGTATATTTTTCAATTAAGCTGCTTCTGAATTATAATTGTTAATTTTTCCAAATAAAGTATTTTGATTACAACTCTCAATCAGTACATCAACTAAATGACCTACATAATTTTCGGCACCTTCTGTTATAACAGAATTTAGGTATTTGTTTCTTCCAAAAAGTTTTTTTTGATCTTTCATAGTATTCTCGATCAATACTTTTACTTTTTTTCCTACAAAGGACTTATTTGTTTCTAGCTGATATCCAAACAATAGTTTTTGAATTTCTATAAGTTTTTGTTTTGATAATTCTTTGTTTATAATTTCAAAATCACCAGCTTTTGTTCCTGGCCTTGGGCTGAAAATAAAAGAAAAAGAATTGATAAACTTGATTTTCTTTATCAAATTTAAAGTATCTTCAAAATCTTTTCTTTCCTCTCCTGGATATGAAACAATAAAATCACTTGAAAATTTAATATTTGGATTAATCTTAATTAGCTTATCATAAACATCAATATACTGCTCAACATTATGCTTTCTATTCATAAGTTTTAAGACTTTATTTGAACCACTCTGAATTGGAAGATGCAAGAATGGCATTAATTTTTTTGATGAAGAATAACAATCTATTAAATCGTCTGTCATATCAACTGGATGTGAGGTTGTATAGCGTATTCTCTTTAGTTCAGAAATTTTCTCTAACTCCATTATTAAATTAGATAATCTATAATTTTTTGAATTTTCATTATAAGAATAAGCGTTAACATTTTGTCCCAATAAAGTAATTTCTTTAACCCCATTTGATATCAGTTGTTCAGCTTCCGATATGATTTTTTTAAAGGACCTAGAATATTCTGGGCCCCGGGTAAAAGGTACAACGCAAAAATGACAAAATTTATCACATCCCTCTTGAATGGTTAGGAAAGATGAAATTTTATTACTATCATTTTTAATATTATCAAAATGTTTAAACTTATCTATTGTATCTATTTCTGTTACCTCTGTTTTTTTAATTTCTAAACGGTTTTTTAATAAGTTATTAATTTTATGGTAAGACTGAGGTCCTATTACGACGTCAATGTAGGGTTCTCTTTTAAACATTTCCTCATTTTCTGCTTGAGCTACACAACCTGCTATTACCATAATTGGTTTTTTTTTATGTGAATATATTTTTTTAACCCTTCCAACCTCATGATAAACTTTTTCTTTAGCTTTATCTCTTATATGACAAGTATTTAATATAAAACAATCCGCTTCATATTGATTATCTGTTTTTTCAAAGTTGATATTTTTTAAAGAATCATAAATTCTATTTGAGTCATATTCATTCATTTGACAACCAAATGTCTTAATAAAAACTTTTCTTGTCATTAATAGTTATTTTTTTTTAACTCCGTAAAGTTCTAGTTTGTGATCTACCAAATCATAGCCGTATTTTTCAGCA
>CACNFY010000006.1 GCA_902619925.1 uncultured Pelagibacteraceae bacterium | reverse complement strand
GTATGATGAAAAAAAATTAAAAAAATTAGGATGTAGAGCTTTACTAGGTGTTGGACAAGGAAGTGTAAGAGGCTCATATATAGTTACTATTGAATGGAGAGGTGTAAAATCTAAAAATAAACCTCTTAGCTTTGTTGGCAAAGGAGTTTGTTTTGATACAGGAGGTATATCTTTAAAGCCAGCAAAGTTTATGGAAGATATGACTTATGATATGGCAGGTTCAGCTGTGGTAGTGGGATTGATGAAAAATTTAGCACTAAGAAAAGCAAAAATAAATGCAGTTGGAGTTGTGGGACTTGTTGAAAATATGCCAGGTGGAAACGCCCAAAGACCTGGGGATATTGTTAAATCATTTTCAGGCAAGACTATAGAGATTCTAAATACAGATGCAGAAGGAAGATTAGTTCTAGCAGATGCTATGTCATTCACTCAAAAAAAATTTAAACCTTCTCTAATGATAGATCTTGCGACGTTAACCGGAGCAATAATTGTTTCACTTGGATCTGAGTATTCTGGATTATTTTCTAATAATGATAAGCTTGCAAAACAACTTTTCGAGGCTGGAAACAAAGTTGAAGAAAAAGTATGGAGAATGCCACTTCATAAAAATTATGATAAATTAATTGACTCTAAAAACGCTGATATGCAAAATATAAATTATGTAGGTGGTGCAGGGTCAACAACAGCTGCACAATTTCTGCAGAGGTTTGTAAGTAGTAAAATTCCATGGGCACATTTAGATATTGCAGGAATGGCATTTTCAAAATATGGAGGTGCATTAAATTCGGGTGGTGCAACTGGTTATGGAGTAAGAATTCTTAATAAATTTATAGAAGATAATTACGAATAAGATGGAACAAACATTATCAATAATTAAACCTGATGCAGTCGAAAGAAACTTATCTGTTGAAATAAAAAATATGTTTTTAAATAATGGTTTTAAAATTATAAATGAAAAAAAAATCCAAATATCAAAAGCTGAAGCGGAGCAATTTTATATAGTTCACCAAACAAAACCATTTTATGATGAACTTTGTAAATATTTGTCCTCAGGTCCAATAGTTGTTATGATTTTGGAGAAAGAAAATGCAATATTAGCTAACAGAGAACTTATGGGTAGCACAAATCCTCATGAGGCGAGAGAAGGCACAATTAGGAAAAAATATGGTATTTCTATTGATAAAAATTCAGTTCATGGATCAGACAGCAAGGATAATGCAAAGACAGAAATTAATTTTTTCTTCAAAAATTAGACTTAACAGATAAAACTTTTATAATTGCTTTTGGGTAAATTTCATGCTCGATTTTTAAAATTTTTCTAGACAAAATGTCAACTGTATCATTTTTTGAAATTTTGATTTTTTTTTGTAAAATAATTTTACCTGAATCTAGACTCTTTGAAACGTAATGAACTGTACAACCTGAATACTTATCTTTATTTAATAAAACTCTTTCATGGGTATTTAATCCTTTATATTTTGGTAATAGAGAGGGGTGAATATTTAATATTTTATATTTAAAATCATTTATAAATTGGCCTGATAATATTTTCATATAACCTGCTAAACAAATTAATTTTATATTTTCCTTATTCAAATATTTAATTATTTTTTTTTCGGAAGAATTCCTGTTATTATATTTTACTATTTTAAATTTAATTTTGTTTTTACGTGCATAATTTAAACCTTTAGCATTTCTATTATCTGATAAAACCAATTTAATTACTATAGGAGAATATTTTTTTCTTGAAAATTTTATTAAATTATTAAGATTTGAGCCTCTTCCGGATATAAATATTGCTATATTAATTTTTTTTTTTACCAAGATATATTATTTTTTAATTTTACTTTTGTACTACCATTAATAATCTTTCCTATTAAATAGGGCTCAAATTTTTTATCAAAGTATTTTTTTATCTGATTAATATTTTTATGATTAATAATAATACAAAAACCTAGACCACAGTTAAATGTTTTATACATTTCCTTATTTGTTACTCCATTCATTTTAATCCATTTAAATATTTTATTTGGTTTTATCTTTTTTAAATCAATTTCAGCACACATTCCATTAGGTATAATTCTTTTTATGTTATCTTTTATACCACCACCAGTTATATTTGCACAACCATTTAGAAAACTTCTTTCATTTAATCTTAATATCTCTTCAACATAAATTTTAGTTGGTCTAATTAACTCATCTCTCAAAAATTTATTTTTTTTTAAGTTAATTTTTTTAGTTTTTAAAATTTTTCTAACTAATGAATATCCATTTGAATGCAAACCACTTGAGGGAATAGCTAATATTACATTACCATTTTTAATTTTATTTTTGAAAATAATTTTTTTTTTTTCAACAAAACCAACCGCAAATCCGGCTAGGTCAAACTTATCTTTTGAATACGTACCCGGCATTTCTGCTGTTTCACCACCTACTAATTCACATCCAGCTATTTTACAACCTTTGACTATTCCATTTATTATAGATTTTACTTTTACTAAATTTAAACGATCAATAGATATATAATCTAAAAAAAAATACGGTTTTGCGCCTTGTACTATGAGATCGTTAACAGACATTGCAACAAGATCAATGCCTATAGTATTAAACTTATTCAAATCATTCGCTATTTCTAATTTAGTTCCAACTCCGTCCGTGCTAATGACAATATTAAGGTTTTTTTTATTAGGTATTTTTGAAATTGAACCAAATCCCCCAATGTTCTTAAAATTACCACTTTTTTTTGTTTCTTTAACTTTATTTGCAATGTATTTTACAAAATTATCTGCAGCTTTTATGTCAACGCCACTTTTTTTGTATGTTAAGTAATTATTTTTCATGATTTTCAATTTTTATATATTCAAATTCATTATAAATAAGATAATATACATTGTTTTTACTTTATTACTCATTTATTTAATATTTTTTTTAACAATAAATGTTTATGGCAAAACTTATAGTGTTGATGATATCGAAATTATAGAGCCATATAATTTAGATTTTAAAAAAATAAAGTTATAGATAAAGCTTTTTTGTCAGCATTCGAAATGCTCTTAAAAAATATATTGTCTTCTAAAGATTTATATAGAGTTAAAATAACTAACTCGAATGAAATTAAAACTATGGTTGACTCATTTTCCATAAAAGATGAAAAATTTATTAATAATAACTATATTGCAAATTTTAGAGTATTATTTGATAAAAAAAAAATAATTAATTTTTTAAATTTACAAAATATAATTTCCTCATCACCGATAAGAAATAAAATAATATTTTTTCCAGTTTTAATAGATTTAAATACTAATGAGCTATTTATGTATAAAGATAATTTATTTTATAACAAATGGAATACTGTAATAAATAAGAAATTTTTACTCAATTACTCAATCCCCGCTGAGGACTTAGAGGATTTACAATTAATTCAAAAAAATATTTTGACTATCGAAAATTTTAATTTCGATCAAATTTTAAAAAAGTACAATGCCCAAGAATATATTATTTGTATTTTTTTTAAAGAAAAAAATAATTTTAATATCCTTTCAAAAATAAAATTAAATCAAAATTTATCGATAGTAAGAACTGAAATAAACAATATTGAGTATATAAATAAAAATTTTGAGGATGAGATAATTGAAAAATTAAAAATAATTTATGATGACTATTGGAAATCCATCAATCAAATAAATACGTCTATTAAGTTAAGCATAACCATCTCATTAAACTCAAAAAATTTGAATAAAATTAATATGTTTGAAAAAGAATTAGAGTTTTCAGATTTGGTCTATGATTATAGAGTTGAACAAATGTCTAATTTAATTACAATTTATAAAATCTTATATAATGGCACTCCAGATAAATTTATAAGCAATTTTAGTGAAAAGTTTCAATTAGATATATCTAAAGAGGTCTGGGAACTAAAATGAGTAACTTAAATCAATTGCTACTCAATTTTAATCAAAAACAAAATTTTAATTATAATGATTTCTATGTAAGTGAAAGTAATTTCTATGCATTTAAATTAATAGATACTTGGCCGAAATGGGAAAAAAAAATTTTGAACATTTACGGTGAAACAGGATGTGGTAAATCTCATTTATCTCAAATTTTTATAAGCAAGCACAAGGCAAAATTATTTAAAGAAAATCAACTTAATAACGATTTATTATTAAAACTGAAACTATACGAAAACTTAATACTTGATGAATTTGAAAATAGAACTGATGAAAAGTTGCTTTACTCTCTTTTCAATCTAGTTGAGCAAGACAATAAATTTTTAATAATTAACTCAAAAAAACCTATAATAGATAAAAATTTTTTACTTAATGATCTTAAATCAAGAGTAAATAATTGTCTACTTGCTGAAATTAAGGTACCCGATGATGAACTTATTTTTGCTTTGATTTTAAAAAACTTTTCTGACAAACAAATAAGTATAGATAAAAAAATTATTGATTATATTGTAAAAAGAATAGATAGATCATATAGAAAAATATCTGAATTTATATATAAACTTGATGAGTTAACTTTAAAAAAAAAAAAACCAATAAATTTAAAAACTATAAATAATTTGTTAGCAGGTAAAATTGAATAAATATAGAACACATAATTGCGGGGAGCTATCTCTTAAAAATAAAGGTCAAGAAATTTTATTATCTGGCTGGATTAACAAAAAAAGAGATCATGGAAACTTATTATTTTTTGACTTAAGAGATAATTATGGAATAACACAATGTGTAATTGATAAAAAAAATAAATATTTTTTTTCTGTTGAAAAAACACAGTTAGAAAGTGTTGTTCGTATAAAGGGTAAAGTAATAGAAAGAACGAAAGAAACCATAAATTCTGATATTTTGACCGGGCAAATTGAAATACAGGTATCGTCTTATGAAATATTGAGTGAATGTGCCGAATTACCATTGCCCGTTTTTAGTGATCAAAACTATTCAGAGGAAATTAGATTAAAATACAGGTTTTTAGATTTAAGAAGAAAAAAAATTCATGAAAATATTAATCTTAGATCAAAAGTTATTTCATACATAAGAAAAAAAATGAGCGAGTATGGTTTTTTAGAGTATCAAACTCCTATTTTAACATCATCAAGCCCAGAGGGAGCACGCGATTTTTTAGTTCCAAGCAGATTAAATCCAGGAAGATTTTATGCTTTGCCTCAAGCTCCACAACAATTTAAGCAACTAATAATGATTTCTGGTTTTGATAAATATTTTCAAATAGCTCCATGTTTCAGAGATGAGGATGCACGTGCAGATAGAAGCCCAGGAGAGTTTTATCAATTAGATTTAGAAATGTCATTTGTAGAGGAACAGGACATATTTAAAATTGTAGAAGATTTACTTGTAAGCGTATTTACAAATTTCTCAAAAAAAAAAGTAAAGAAAATTAAATTTCCTCAAATAAAGTACAAAGACGCAATGTCCATGTACGGTACTGATAAGCCTGATTTGAGAAATCCTCTAATCATAAAAGATGTCTCAGATATATTTAAAAGAGAAGATGTTAGTTTTGAAATTTTTAAAAAGATTTTAAATCAGGATGGGACCGCAGCTAAATGTATTGTAACCAAAAATACAGGTAATAAATCAAGAAATTTTTTTGACTCGATCGATAAATGGGCTAAATTACAAGGATCATCTGGTTTAGCTTACATAACTCTTGAAAAAAACAAAAATTTAGAAGCAAAAGGACCAATAGGTAAATTTTTAACCAATAAAGCTCTAGAAGCTTTATCAATTGTATCAGAGGCAAAACCGGGAGATAGCATATTTTTCGCATGCGGAAAATTAAAAGAAGTCGAAAAATTACTTTCACAAGCTAGAGATAAAATAGGTGAGGATTTAAATCTTATTGATCAAAATATTTTTGAATTTTGTTGGATAGTTGATTACCCAATGTTTGAAATTGATGAAAATACTAATAAGATAAAATTTAGTCATAACCCATTTTCAATGCCTAAGGGAGACATAAATCAATTAAACTTTAATAAACCATTAGAAATTATTGCAAATCAATATGATATTGTTTGCAATGGTATAGAGTTATCATCTGGCGCAATCCGTAATCACTTGCCAAATTTAATGTATAAATTATTTTCTATTGCTGGCTATACGAGTGAACAAGTCGATATTAAATTTAGCGGAATGATTAATGCATTAAAATATGGCGCTCCACCACATGGAGGTATTGCACCCGGGATAGACAGAATAGTAATGTTATTAGCAGGTGAAAAAAATATAAGAGAAATTACTATGTTTCCGATGAACCAAAATGCCCAGGACTTGTTGATGAATGCCCCTTCCGAGGTAAGCAATGATCAATTAAAAGAATTATGTTTAAAAATAATTAAAAAAAATTAGTTAGTTATTTTTTACCTTTCAAATTTATTCTTATATCTGATAAGTCCACAAGTTTTTTTTTGTAATTACTTCTTACAAAACCTTTACTAGTTATATCTTTAACAATTTTAAGAATTTGTTTCTGATCTTCACTATCTGTTTCCTCATTTATTTTCTCCAAATTTTTGTCTTGTGTTCCAATTGAAGGTGTATGAGCAAGATCTTCCCTGTTTAGGTATGAAATAGCTAATTCTCTAAATATATAATCAAGAATTGATGTGGCGCTTAAAATTCTATCGTTTCCATACACTTTACCAGATGGTTCGAATTTCGTATCAACAAATGCGTTTACAAATTCATCAAGAGGAACACCATATTGTAAACCCAGGGAAATAGCTATTGCAAAATTGTTCATAAGAGCCTTAACCAATTCTCCTTCTTTACTGGTATCTATGAATATTTCTCCAATTTTTCCATCTTCGTATTCACCAGTATGTAAATATACCTTATGATCTCCAACACTAGCTTTTTGAATATAGCCTTTTCTACGATCCGGCATACTAAATCTTTTACCTATACCATCACTCATTTTATTAATTAAATTTTGTTTATTAAACTTATTACTTTTCTTATTTATTAAATCGTTTTTTAAATTTTCAGCCATCTGACTATTATTATCAGATGCTTTTTCATTAATTTTATCAAGATTCTTTGTTTTTCTGTTATCAAGTTTGACATCTATAATCTCAAATTTACCATCTTCTCTTTGCTCTAATTTACTAAGTTCATTTTCATTTAGATCATCAAGATAATGATTAACTTTAAAACTACATGTGTAATATGTTTCAACAAGATATTTAGCCATTTTATTTCCTTATTTTTAATTTATAATGATTCTGATTTAAAATTATATATACAAAAAAAATATTTAGTCTAATTTATTTTGTACAATTTTTAATTGAATAAAAATATTTTTAATTATGTTGACAATACTTAAAGAAATATTCACGTGGTGGAATCGACAAACACTTGGAACAAGAATTAATACAATTATATTTGGGAGATTAAAAGGAGAGGATAGTTTTGGAAATAAATATTATGAGGACAAAAATGGTAAGAGGTGGGTAATTTATAAAGATGAAATAGACGCCACTAAAATACCTCAAGAGTGGTTCTCATGGATACATTATACAAAAAATAAAATTGAAAACTCTCACAAATTAAATAAGTACAATTGGCAAGTTGATCACAAACCTAATGCTACAGGTACCTCTGACGCATATAAACCAAATAAAAATAAAAATGTTATCAAAAAAAAATATTCGACTTGGAAGGGTTAAAATTTTAAACTTAATTTTATTTATTTTAATTTTACAACCAATAAGTTCACTTGAACCATCTGATAAAATAAATAAAGGTTATGTTGAGATTAAAATTCTTGATAAAGTCTACTCGCAAAACTCAACCTTAAAATTAGAGATAGGTAAAGAAAAAAAATATAAAAATCTGATTATAAAAGCACTCAAATGTCAAAATTCAAAATTTGATGATGAGCCTGAGGTAACAGCTTATTTACAAGTTAAAGATATTACAATAAAAAATAAAGATAAGGTTTTCGTTTTTAATGACTGGACATTTGCCTCGAGCCCAACAATTAAGCCATTTGATCACCCCGTTTATGATATTTGGTTGTCAAAATGTATAATCTAAATTATTTTTTCACTATCTAACCAATTAACACTAAAATCTGAGTCAATGAATTTTTTGTGTATTAGTAGCTTTTTGTGTAGATCGATTGTTGTAGTTATACCTTCAATTACAAACTCGTCTAAAGATCTTTTAGTTCTTTGAATTGCTTCATATCTATCTCGACCATGACATATAAGTTTGCAAATCATACTATCGTAATAGGGAGTTACTTTATAGCCTTGATAAATTGAACTATCAACTCTTGTCCTAAATCCTGATGGTTGGTGACACATACTTATTGTGCCAGGAGAGGGCTGGAAGTCTTTACTTGCATCCTCAGCGTTTATTCTACATTCAATAGCATGTCCTCTAGGACGAATTTCGTCTTGTTTTAGAGATGTCTCGCCGTGAAATGCTATTCTAATCTGCTCTTTAATTATATCAATACCAGTCACAACCTCTGTAACAGGATGTTCTACTTGCACTCTTGTATTCATTTCTAGAAAATAATATTTACCATCCTCATATATATATTCTACTGTTCCAGCACCCTCATATTTAATTTGTTCAACCATTTTAACTGTTCTATCTAATAAATCCTTTCTAACTTCGTTACTTAAAACAGGACTTGGGGTTTCTTCTATTAATTTTTGGTGCCTTCTTTGAACAGAACAATCCCTTTCATATAAATGAACTGTCCTATTAGATCCAGCTAAAATTTGTACTTCTATATGTCTAGGATTTTGAAAAAATTTTTCTATATAAACTTCATCATTTGCAAAATATTTTGAGGCTTCTAATTTTGCATTCTTAAAACTTTTATCAAATTCACTTTCATTTTTTACAATTTTTATACCTTTTCCACCACCTCCACCAGAAGCTTTAATTAAAATTGGGAAACCAATTTCTTTACATAATTTTTTAGCTTCAATTATATCCGATATACCTCCATCAGATCCCTCAATAACAGGTAATCCAAATTTTTTTGCAATTTTTTTTGCTTCTATCTTATCACCCATCATTTTAATTAATTTTGATGATGGACCAATAAATTTTATTTTATAATCCTCTAAAATTTTTGCAAAGTTATAATTTTCCGACAAAAAACCATAGCCTGGGTGCACGGCATCAGCATTAGTTAATTCTATCGCAGACATAATTGAGGGAATATTTAAATAACTATTAATAGGTTTGTGGGACCCAATACATACACTCTCATCTGCAAGCTTAACATGCATACTTTCTTTATCAACATCAGAATGTACAGCAACAGTAGAAATTCCCCACTCTTTGCATGCTCTTATTACTCTTACTGCTATCTCACCACGATTTGCGATTAGAATTTTTTTAAACATTATTCTATTTCTACTAATATTTGACCAAATTCAACAGGTTCACCATCTTCTACACACACTTTTTTTACTACTCCATTAAAATTTGAGGGGACGTGATTCATTGTTTTCATAGCTTCAACAATCATAATTGTGTCTCCTTTTTTAATTTTTTTACCTATGTCGACAAATTTTTTTGCTCCTGGCTCAGGAGCTAAATAAGCTGTTCCTACTATTGGACTTTTAACTAAATTATATTCTGAAATACTCTCAATATTTTCTGAACTATGATCTGTACTAATTTCTCCTAAATTTTTAATAGAAGACTTAAGCTCTTCTAAATTTTTTATAAGTTTTAAAATAATTTTTTTATCAATTTCCATTTTAAATAATATTATCTAAGGCCTTTATGGCTAAAATATAACATCCTGTTCCTACACCAAAAATACCTCCAGTCACAACATCACTTAAAAGTGATTTGTGTCTAAATTCTTCTCTTTTATAAATGTTCGATATATGTACCTCTATTGACGGAATTTTCAAAATATTAATCGCATCTCTAATAGATACTGATGTATGGGTAAATCCAGCAGCGTTAATTATTAATCCATTATATGAATTGCGACAATTCTGAATTAAATTTACTATTTCACCTTCAATATTTGACTGTTCAAAATGAACTGATAATTTCAATTTTTTAGAATAATCTAAACATTCTTTCTTTATTTCATCTATTGCTTTAGAACCATATTGTGATTGTTCTCTTTCACCTAATAGATTAATATTTGGACCATTAATAATTAAAATTTTTTTATTCACCTAAGTTTTATATTATATGAGGAAAAAAAATAAAATAAAAATAAAGGTAAATGGTAGATTAATTAACATTAAAATTTCGACAACATTGAAAGATCTACTTTTAACTAAGAAAATACCAATTAATAAAGTTGCAATTGAATTAAATAATAAAATCGTAAATAAGTCTAAAATTAATAATATATATCTTAATGAAAAAGATAAAGTAGAAATAGTTCATTTTATTGGAGGAGGATAATTGAAAAAAGATCAATTAATTATTGATGGTAAGAAATATAATTCAAGATTAATCGTTGGAACAGGAAAATATAAATCCTTTTCAGAGTGCGCAAATGCTGTAAAAATATCTGGAGCTGAAATAGTAACAGTTGCTGTCAGAAGGGTTAATATTGTGGACACCAAAAAACCATTACTTATGGATTATATAAATCCAAAAAAAATTACTTACTTACCGAATACAGCTGGTTGTTTTAATTCTATTGAGGCATTGAGAACATTAAGATTAGCGAGAGAAATAGGAGGATGGAAGCTTGTAAAACTAGAGGTTTTAGGAGATAAAAAAAATTTGTTTCCAGATATGATTGAGACATTAAAATCAACAGAGATACTTGTAAAAGAAGGTTTTAAAGTAATGGTATATTGTAGCGATGATCCATTAATGGCAAAAAAACTTGAGGATGTAGGAGCTTCAGCAATAATGCCACTAGCTTCACCTATTGGTTCAGGTTTAGGAATCATAAATATTGAAAATTTAAAAATTATACGAAAACAAACGAAACTTCCTGTCATTGTGGACGCAGGAATAGGCGATGCTTCAGATGCAGCTGAGGCTATGCAATTAGGTTGTGATGGGGTGTTAATAAATACAGCTATCGCAAAAGCAAAAAAACCACTTTTAATGGCAGAAGCCATGAAATATGCTGTAATTTCAGGAAGAAAATCCTATCTCTCAGGAAGAATTAAATACAATTATACTGGAAGTGCCTCCTCACCAAAAAAAGGAATTATTTAGCTTTCTTTTTATAAAATCTTTTTTTATGAAATTTTTTCTTCTTAAATTTTATAATTTTTCCAGTTTCAACGTCCTTGGACAAATCTACTTTTTTTAATTCTAATAATTTTAAAGTTTTTAAAGAAAAAGATTCTTTTGTTAGTTTAATTTGCCATCTTACGCTACTTTCTCTCAATCTTTGTCTAGACATTTCTAATAAACCAAAATTGCTAATTCTTCCAATCTGGATTCTAGCTCTATCTTTTCTACATCTCTCTTTAAGTTTTCTTTCGACTAATTTTTTATTATTGAAACTAAGCATATCTATAAAATCAATAATAATTAGACCAGAAAGATCTCTAATTTTTATTTGCCTTGAGATTTCTTCAGCAGCCTCTAAGTTGGTATCTAAAGCGGTATTTTCAACATTTTTTTGTTTAATCGATTTACCTGAATTAACGTCTATAGATACAAGAGCTTCCGTAGGGTTGATAACTAGGTATCCTCCAGATAATAATTTAACCTCAGTTTTAAAAATGTCATAAAGTTTTGATTCAATATTTTCTTTAAAAAATAAAGGCACTTTATCTCTATATTTTTTAACTTTTTTAACATGTTTAGGTAACATTGATTTCACATATGATTTAGTCTTTTGATAACCATCATTTCCTTCAACAATTATACTTTGTGTTTCATCATCTAACATGTCTCTCAAACTTCTTTTAATAATATCACTCTCTTGATGTATTAAAGATGGTGCGATAGAATTTAAGGCATTTTGTTTGATTTTTTCCCAAACCTCTATCAAACTATTTAAATCACTATTTATTTCGTTTTTGGTTTTATTTGATCCTGCGGTCCTTACAATTATACCCATTTCTTTGGGTATTGTTATTTCATTAAGAATAGATCTTATTTTTTTTCTGTCTCCTGGATTAAAAATTTTTCTAGATATTCCCCCACCTTTTGGTGTATTTGGCATTAAAACAATATATTTTCCTGCGATTGAAATAAAAGTACTTAAAGCAGCTCCTTTAAGACCTCTCTCATCTTTTAAAACTTGAACTAATATAACCTGGTTAGGTTTTATGACCTCTTGAATTTTATATCTTTTAGAGGGAAATATTTTTTCTTTTTTAATTTCATAATTGCCATTATCACTTAGTTTATCCTCAGAACTAATGTTTTGATTTATTTGATTTTTTTCTAACTCATTACTTTCATTAATTTCACTTTCTTTAAGAAGATTCTCCCTGGCTTTTTGTTCTTCTTTCTTAATTTTTTCTATGTCATCTTTGGGTAGTTGATAGTAGTCACTTTGAATATCATTAAAAGATAAAAATCCATGCCTTTCTCTTCCAAAATCAATAAATGCAGCTTGTAAAGATGGTTCAATTCTGCTTACTTTACCTAAATAAATATTATTTTTTATTAATGTATTATTAATACTTTCGTATTCATAATCTTCAATATTATTTTCGGATTTAAGTACAACTCTCGTTTCATTAGGATGCGATGCATCAATATATAAATTCTTTGCCATAATTTTTGATTTATTTGTCTCATTTTTATAAAATACAGTGCCTTAACATTAACAAATTCGTGAATTAATTAAAACTATTATTATGAAAAATTTTATAAAAAAATTATTAATAACTTCAAGTTTTCTTGTTTTAATTTGTTTTATAAGTCTTATATCTATACTTTGGATATACTCTAATAAATTACCTGATTATAAATTTCTTAAAAACTATAAACCGTCTGTATCCAGCAAATTGTATTCTGGAAATGGGGAATTAGTTATAGATTTCTCCTCAGAAAAAAGAATATTTATTCCTTATAATGCAATACCTAAATTAGTTATACATGCTTTTTTATCTGCTGAGGATAAAAATTTTTTTAAACATCCAGGGGTTGATGCAAAAGGTGTTTTAAGAGCGGTATATAATAATATATTTAATCTAATTTCATCTAAGAGACTCGAGGGAGCTTCTACAATAACACAACAAGTTGCTAAAAATTTTCTATTAAGTAACGAAGTTAGTCTAGATCGTAAAATAAAAGAGGCTATTTTAGCTTTTAGGATAGAAAGAGCATTGTCTAAAGAAAGAATCTTAGAGTTATACTTAAATCAAATTTATCTAGGTGAAGGAAGTTACGGCATTGCATCAGCAAGTTTAAAATATTTTGATAAACCTATAAATGAATTAAATTATTCTGAGGCTGCACTTTTAGCAGCGCTCCCAAAAGCGCCAAGTAGATATAACCCTTACAAAAATCTAGAATTATCAAAATATAGAAGAGATTTGGTATTAAATAATCTTTATGAAAATATGTATATAAAAAAAAATGAATTAGAAATTTTTAAAAATTCAGAGATAATTTTGAGTAAAAGAAAAAAAATATTTTTAGAGAATTCCAGGTATTATGTTGAAGATGTCAGAAAAAATATTGTAGATAAATATGGATTTGAAAAAGTCTATAAACAAGGTTTCAATATAAAAACACCATTAGATTTACGATTACAAAAAATTGCAACAAACTCGTTAAGAGAAGGTCTAATTAAATTTGATCAACGAAAAGGGTGGAGAGGCCCAATTAAAAATATTAATTACTCAAAAGATTGGCTTAAAAATATTAGCAAATATAAATTAGAAAAATCTATTGGATGGAATATTGCTATAGTTAAAAAAATTAACAAACATTTCGTTGAAATTGAAACTGAAAATAATGTTAACGGAAAAATAAAGTATAATGAAATTAATTGGACAAGAAAAGAATTTATAGAAATTTTAAATGAGGGTGATTTAATTTATGTTGAGAAATTAGAAAAAAACTTTTACAGTTTAAGACAAATTCCTGATGCAAATGGAGGAATAGTTGTAATGGATCCTTTTAACGGAAGAGTCAAAGCAATTTCTGGAGGTTTTAGTTTCAAAAAAAGTGAATTTAACAGAGCAACTCAAGCTTTAAGGCAGCCAGGATCTGCATTCAAACCTTTTATTTATGCTTTAGCTTTAGAAAATAATTTTAAACCAAATACCTTAATTTTAGATGCACCTATTGTGCTTGAACAAGGTCAGGATTTAAAAATGTGGAAACCAGAGAATTATGGAAAAAAATTCTATGGACTTTCTACTTTAAGAACAGGTATTGAAAGGTCTAGAAATCTTATGACAGTTAGAATTTCTCAGCAACTTGGATTAAAAAAAATCACAGAATTGACAAAAAAATTAAATATTTACGAAAATCCCGAGGAATTAATGTCTATATCTTTAGGATCTGCAGAGACAACATTAATAAAATTAACTTCAGCTTATTCTTCATTTGTAAATGGAGGGAAGATAATCAATCCAATTTTGATTGATAGAATTCAAGATAGTGAGGGGAATACAATTTTTAACTCTGAGAAAAGATCATGTAAAGAATGTGAAAACATTTCATATTTATCAAAAAAATTGCCAAGAATTGAAAATAATTTTGATGAAATTTTTTCACCTCAGACCGCTTATCAAATGACCTCAATGTTAGAGGGTGTTATACAAAGAGGTACAGGAAAAGGTTTAAAAAATTTAAAAATCGATCTAGCTGGTAAAACTGGTACTACTAACAAAAATACTGATACTTGGTTTATTGGTTTCACTTCTAATCTAGTAGTTGGAGTTTATGTTGGATATGACGATCCAAAAAGCCTAGGAAAATATGAAACCGGTGCTAAAACAGCAATGCCTATTTTTAAATCATTTATAAAAAACGCAATAACAAAAAATGATGCAAGACCATTCAAGGTTGCTAAAAACATTGAAATGATGGTTGTTGATGTAAATACTGGTAAAAAAGCTGATTATGGTTCTACTGATACATTAATAGAGGTTTTTAAAATAGATAATGAAAGTGTTAATAATTTTGAGGAAAACGAAATTTTGAATTATAAATTAAATCAAAATAATATATATAATTTTTATTAATGGACAATACAATTTTACATCAAATTAAATTAATCGAAAAAATTAATGATAAGGTCAAGGAGTATCTTTGACAAAAAAAACATATTTAATAAATTAGAACAAATAAATAAACAAATCGAAGATCCATCTTTTTGGGCTAATAAATCAAATGTTGAAAAAACATTGAAAGAGAAAAAAACTCTAGATGATTTAACTAAATCTTATTTAAATTCTAAATCTGACTGTAAAGAAATTTTAGAGTTATATGAATTAGCTGTTAGTGAAAAAAATCAAGAAATATTAGAGGAAATAAAAAAAAACATTGAAAAAATAAAGAGAAATTCAAAACAAAATGAAATAAAATGTTTTTTATCTAAGGAGACTGATATTCTTGACACATATTTAGAAATTCATGCAGGCGCTGGTGGAACAGAAAGTCAAGATTGGGCCGAGATGTTAAGAAGAATGTATTTGAAATGGTCATCAAGTAAAAATTATAAAATACAACTAATTAGTGAACATAAAGGTGATGAAGCTGGAATTAAATCTTCGATTATTAAAATACAAGGTGAATATACCTATGGAATGCTTAAAGCAGAGTCTGGCATACACAGATTAGTAAGGATTTCTCCATTTGACTCTGGTGCTAGAAGACATACTAGTTTTGCAAGTGTTTGGGTTTATCCAGTGATTAATGAAAATATAGAAATTGAAATTCTCGAAAAAGATTTAAGGATAGATACTTATAGGTCGAGCGGTGCTGGTGGTCAGCATGTTAATACAACTGATAGTGCTGTAAGAGTTACTCATCTACCAACAAAAATTGTAGTGCAGTGTCAAAACGAAAGATCCCAACATAAAAATAAAGAAACCTGTATTAATATGCTTAGAGCAAGATTATATGAATATGAGCTACAAAAAAAAGAAAGAGAAAACGAAAATGTGCAAAAATCTAAATCGGATATAGGATGGGGACATCAAATAAGATCATATATTTTACATCCATATAGATTAGTAAAAGACAATAGAACTAATTACGAGAATTCAGATCCAGATAAAGTTTTAAATGGAGAAATTAATTCGTTTTTAGAGAGCTCATTATATAAACTGAATGATTAGAACTATTAACAAAATTATTTTTTTTCTAATATTTCTTTTATTTATATTTACTATTTATTTAAGTACATTCGGTATTAAAACAGATAGATTTAACAATATAATAGAAAATCAACTTACTAAATATGATAAGAACATTTCTTATAAATTAAATGAAGTTAAGATTAAGTTGTATCCATTTGATTTTAAAATAATAATAAATACTCAAAAACCAGAAATTTTTTTTAATAATAAAAGACTTTTATTTAAAAATATAAGTTCAGATATACCGATAAAATTTCTTTTTAATAAAAATAAAAAAATTAATAATTTAAATATTCAAAGCGATACAAATAGTTTAAAGAGTTTAGTTTCTTTTGTTAGATTATATCAAAATAATTTTAATACTTTGCTAATAGATAAATTAATTAACAAGGGAAAAATTATATTTAATATTAAATTAGAATTTGATGATAATGGAAATATAAAACCAAACTTTTTGATTAATGGTAATATAAAATCAGCAAAATTGAATTTATTAAATAATGAAAAAATTGAGTCCAGTTTTTTGTTTAAAATAAAAAAAAATGAAACAACCATTGAAGACACAAATATTTTATATGATAATTTAAATTTTAATTCTAACAAAATAAAAATATTTAAAAAGAAAGATTATTTCAATATCAAAGGTGATCTTTCAAATGAGTTTACAAATTTAGATAAAAAATTAATAAAACTTTCTATGGGTATATTAAACTATATCGAGAACGAAAAAATAGCTTTTAAATCAAATAATGAATTTGAATTCAATATTAATAAAAATTACAAACTTTCAAATATAAAAATAAATTCAAGCTTAGAGGTTAAAGAGATAATCTATGAAGTACAAAACAAGAAAATTCAGGATATATTCGATGTAGATAAATACGTAAGATTAATAAATCACAAATTTAAAGTGAATTTTAATGTCGATTCTACTAAAAATTTTAAAAATTCTGAAATTATAATTAAAGGCAAAGGTGATCTAAAAAGTAAAAATTATAAAGATACTATTAATTATGAGTATTTTAAAAATGATAAAAAAAATAATTTAATTTTTAACATTGATATAAATGACCATCCAATTAATCTCAAATTAATCAAGTATGAAAAGATAAAAAAAACTTCTTCAAATCTCCTTGTTAATATATCTTTTAAAGAGGACAAGTCAGTTTATATAAAAAATATTGATTTTAAAGAAAATGTAAATCAAATAGAATGTGACAATCTTATTATATCTAATAAATTAAAAATTACTGGTTTCGATAAATTAATTTTAAGTTTTAAAAATATTAAACAAATAAATAATAAGCTTACGATTACGAGAGAGACAAAAAACTATCTAATTCAAGGTAGTATATTTGATGCAAGTGAAATAATAAATAGTTTATTAGATGTGGATGATAAAAATTCAATTTTTGAAATATCAAATAATAAAATCTTACTTAATGTTAAAAATTTATATATAGATAACAAGAATTTCTTATCTTTTATCAAAGGTAATATAAAAATTAAAAATAGTCATATTAATCTATTAAATATAGAGTCAAAGTTTCCAGACAATAAAGAGTTAAGATTAAATATTTATACAAATAATAAAGGTCACAAAATAACAACACTAACAACAAATTTTCCAAAACCTTTAATAAATAGGTATAGTTTTGTAAAAGGTTTTGAGGAAGGTCACTTAGATTTTCGTTCAGTTAGAATTAAAAACAAAAATTATTCAACTTTAATTATAGACAACTTTAAAGTTCAAGAAGTTCCTATACTTGCAAAGCTTTTAACTTTGGCATCCCTTCAGGGTATAGCTGATTTATTAACTGGGGAGGGCATTAGATTTACTGATTTTGAAATGAAATTTACACAATCTCAAAATCTCACAGAGATTGAGGAAATTTATGCTATTGGACCAGCCATATCTATTTTAATGGAGGGTTATATTGAGAGAAAAAAATTGACAAGTTTAAGAGGTACTTTAGTTCCAGCTACAACAATCAATAGAACAATTTCTTCAATTCCAATATTAGGGGATATTTTGGTTGGAAAAAAAATTGGAGAGGGAGTGTTTGGTGTTAGTTTTAAAATTAAAGGTCCACCGAAAGATTTAAAAACTACTGTTAATCCAATAAAAACATTGACACCAAGATTTATTACTAGAACTTTAGAAAAATTAAAAGATTAACACATTTTTATAACTACATGTTTTTTTTTACCAAATGATAATTTGCATAAATTATTTATAAAAAAACTTTCGTTAATTATAGTTTTGTCATCATTAACAGTATCATTATTTATTTTGACTCCTTTATTTTTTATCGCTCTTCTTACCTCACTTTTTGACAGGAGAAGATTAGACATGACTACAAAATCTAAAATATTTATACCTATCGACAATTTTTTTTTATCAATTTTCACAATAGGTATATTTTTTCCAATAACACCTACTTCGAAAGTATCTTTTGCAGTTTTTTCTGCTTCTAAAGCTTTGTTCTTACCATGTAGCATACTGGTTGCTTCATTAGCTAAGATAATTTTTAGTTTATTGATATCTTGATTTTTAATTTCTTCAATAATTTTCAAATCAATTTCTGTGAACATTTTTAAAAAACCTAATACTTCGCTATCTGCAGTATTTCTCCAAAATTGCCAGTAATCATATGCAGACAATAATTTTGAGTCTAACCAAATTGCACCTTTTTCTGTTTTACCCATTTTTGCTCCAGACGCTAATGTAATTAAAGGGGTTGTAAGACCAAATGCTTGATTACCAGAGTATCTTTTTATTAATTCAACTCCATTTACTATATTTCCCCATTGATCAGAACCTCCAATTTGTAAAGAGCACTTATTTGATCTGTTTAACTCAAGAAAATCATATGCTTGCAAAATCATATAATTAAATTCCATATAACTTAATGACTGTTCTCTCTGTAGTCTAAGTTTTACACTATCAAAACTTAACATTTTGTTAATTGTAAAATGTTTACCTATATCTCTTAAAAAATTTATATAATTAAGTTTACCTAACCATTTGTAATTATTAACAAACACCGGTTTTAATTTTGGGTTATTAGTCTTAAGAAATATTTTAAAGACTCTTTTAATTCCCTTAATATTATTTTCGATTTGACCTTCTGATAAAATTTTTCTTGTTTCTTCTTTTCCAGACGGATCTCCAATCCTAGTGGTACCACCTCCAAGTAATACTATAGGTTTGTGTCCATGTTTTTGTAACATTCTTAAACACATTATTTGAAGTAAACTTCCAACATGTAGGCTTGGAGCAGTAGAGTCAAAACCTATGTAAGCATTGATCCTTTGATTTTGCATTAATTCCGACAACTCTTTTTCGTTTGTACACTGATAAAAGTATCCCCTATCTTTAAATTCTTTTAAAAATTTATCCATGATCTATACTTCTACAATATACATTTTTTAGTAAAAAAAAATAATAATGGCTAAGTTATTTACATCTTTAGGCTTAATGAGTGGAACTTCTGGCGATGGTGTTGATGCATCATTAATAACTACTGATGGTAAAGAGAAATTTGATCTCATCTCGGATTATTACTTCGAATATCCTCCAGAAATATATAAGAATTTAGTTGAGTTAAAAGATAAAATAAGTGAAAAAATAGATCTTCAGAAATATGCTTTAGAACTTGATAAGTTTGAAAGAGATATAACTTTTTTCAATGCAAAAATAGTTAGGGAAATCATAGAAAAATCAAAAAGAAAATTTGATTTTATAGGTTTTCATGGACAAACAATTTATCATAATCCTAAAGACAAAATTTCAAAACAACTTGGTAATGGTTCTCTTTTAGCTCAATTAAGTGATACTAGCGTTGTTTACAATTTTAGAGATAACGATATTGCAAATGGTGGTCAAGGCGCACCTTTAACGCCTGTATATCACAAATTATTATCCAATAATTTAAATTTATATCCATCAATTTTTTTAAATATTGGTGGCATAATGAATACCACCATATTTAAAGATAAAAATAAATTCTTAGCAACAGATATTGGACCAGGTATGTGTTTAATAGATAAATGGATTAGATTAAATTCAAAACTAAAATTTGATGATAAGGGAATAATTGCATCTAAAGGAAAGATAAGTGTAAATTTAAATTATTATTTAGATACTTTCTTTCATTTCGAAAAAAAATATCCTAATAAAAAATATATTAAATCTTTTGATATTAATGATTTTGACTTATCTTTTGTAAGAGGACTTAACTTAGAAGATGGCTTAGCAACCTTAGTAGAGTATACAGCAAGTATAATTGTGGATTATTATATATATATTCAAAAATTTACAAAATTAACTAATTATAATCCAATATTAATTCTTTGTGGTGGCGGTAGAAAAAATAAATATTTGGTAAAAAGAATATGTTCAAATCTCAAAAAATTTATTTCAAAAGAAAATCCTAAAAATATAATAAAATTAATTGATGAATATAATGTAAATGGAGATTTTGTAGAGTCCCAAGCATTTGCATACTTAGCTATTAGATCTAAATTAGGTTTACCAATATCTTTCCCGAATACCACAGATTGTTTAAAACCTCTAACTGGTGGCAAAATTATTTTTAAATAAATTAATAAAGTGCTGTTTCTTTTTTTATGTATTTATTTAAAATTTTAATTAGATCTATATCTGCCTTTGAAAAAAAATGATTTGCGTTACTCACACTTTGAAAATCTACATTTATTCCTTTTTGGGCACTCAATCTTTTGTTTAATTCATTTAAATTTTCAATAGGCACTAGCTCATCATTTTTTCCGTAAATTATAATACCTGATGTAGGACAAGGAGATAAAAAAGAAAAATCATATACATTTGGTTGAGGGGAAATGGCAATAAATCTGTTAATCTCGGGTCTTCTCATTAATAATTGCATTGCAATTAAAGATCCGAATGAAAAACCTGAGATCCAACATTGTGAATTATCAAAATTTTCTCTTTCAATCCAATCCAATGCTGCTGCAGCATCTGCTAATTCACCTTGACCATTATCAAACTCTCCATCACTTTTTCCAACACCTCTAAAATTTACTCTACACACTGAAAAATTATTTTCCATAAATGTATTGAACGTATCAACCACAACTTTGTTATTCATTGTCCCTCCATACTGAGGATGTGGATGTAATACTAAAGCAATTGGTGATGTATTTTTTTTACTTTTAAAATATTTCGCCTCAAGTCTACCTGCGGGTCCTGGTATAAATACTTCTGATATCTTACTTTCCATAAATGAAATTGATTATCACTCTCACAAAAAAATATCTATTTATCTATCAAAACAGAGTGACAAATTGCAAGTTTAAAAATTGATAAAGTTGACTAAATCAGTCGGGAATATATAAATAAACCGCTAAATATATTGATAATATGAAACTATCTACTAAAGGAAGATATGCTGTAATGGCTCTAACAGATCTTGCAATATACGATCTTAAAGGACCGGTATCTTTAAGAGATATATCAATAAGGCAAAATATTTCTTTACTTTATTTAGAGCAAATTTTTTTAAAATTAAAAAATAAAGATATTGTTAGAAGTATAAGAGGTAAAAAAGGAGGATACAGACTAACAAAAGACGCTTCAAAAATAAAAGTTTCTGAAATTTTATACGCTGTTGAAGAAAAAATTAAAACTGTAAGATGTATAAAACATTTGAAAAAAGGATGTAATGGTAAATCAATTAAATGCAACACTCATAGATTATGGGACGAATTAGATAATCATATAAATTCATTTTTAGAAAAAAAATATCTTAGTGAATTAGCTTATCGAAATAATATTGAAAGAAGATTGTAATGAGAGAAAAAGAAATTGATAAACTTAAAGATTACAAATACGGTTTTACCACTGATATTGAAAATATAACGTCTCCGAAAGGCTTGTCAAAAAAAACGATTGAATTTATATCAAAAATAAAAAACGAGCCTGAATGGATGTTAAATTGGAGAATGAAAGCATTTAATAGGTTGCAAAAAATAAAAGAACCAAATTGGCAAAAACCAAAATATCCAAAAATTAATTATCAAGATTTGTATTATTATTCAGCCCCAAAGACCGCTCAAAATAAACCAAAGAGCTTAAATGAAGTTGATCCTAAATTGATAGAAACATATAAAAAACTTGGTATTCCATTAGATGAGCAAAAAAGATTAAATGGGATTGCTGTTGACGCAGTTTTTGACTCTGTTTCTGTTGCAACAACTTTTAAGGATAAATTAACTGAAGTTGGTGTAATTTTCTGTTCTATATCAGAAGCCATACAGAAGCATCCAGAGCTAGTAAAAAAATACCTTGGTTCTGTAATACCTGTTAATGACCATTATTTTGCAACACTTAATTCAGCTGTATTCACCGATGGATCTTTTGTCTACATACCAGAGGGGGTTAGATGTCCTATGGAACTATCCACGTACTTCAGAATAAATGCATCTCAAACTGGTCAATTTGAAAGAACGTTGATAATAGCTGATAAAAATAGTTATGTTAGTTATCTTGAAGGATGTACCGCACCAATGAGAGATGAAAATCAACTACATGCTGCAAATGTAGAACTAATAGCTCTAGAGGGTGCTGAAATTAAATATTCAACAGTTCAGAATTGGTATCCGGGTGATGAACATGGAAATGGAGGTATATACAATTTTGTGACTAAAAGAGGACTATGTAAAGAAAGAAATTCTAAAATATCATGGACACAAGTAGAAACAGGATCTGCTATAACTTGGAAGTACCCAAGTTGTATTCTGCAAGGTGATAATTCAATAGGGGAATTTTATTCTATTGCTATAACTAATAATCATCAAAAAGCTGATACTGGTACGAAAATGATACATTTAGGAAAGAATACAAAAAGCAAAATAATTTCAAAAGGAATTTCAGCAGGATTTGCAGACAATACTTATAGAGGCTTAGTTGATATATTTCCAAAAGCAAAAAATGCTCAAAACTTTACACAGTGTGACTCTTTGTTGATGGGTAACAAATGTGGTGCTCACACAGTTCCTTACATAAAAAATAGAAATTCGGACTCAAATATTGCTCACGAGGCTACAACATCAAAAATAAGCGAAGATCAATTATTTTATTGTCAACAAAGAGGTTTAAATCCAGAGGAGGCAGTGAGTTTAATTGTTAATGGATTTTGTAAAGAAGTTTTACAACAATTGCCTATGGAATTTGCTGTAGAGGCACAAAAACTTGTTGGTATTAGTTTAGAGGGAAGCGTTGGGTAATGTTAGAGATTAATAACTTAAAAGCCAGTATTGATAACAAAAATATTCTTAACGGATTAAATTTAAAAATTAATCCAGGTGAGGTTCATGCTTTAATGGGTCCTAATGGATCTGGAAAAAGCACGTTATCTAATATTTTATCTGGAAAGAAAGGTTACGAAACAAGTGGAGAGATATTATATGAGAAAGAAAATTTATTTGATTTAGAAATTGAACAAAGGGCTCACAAGGGTATTTTTTTAGCATTTCAATACCCATTAGAAATACCAGGTGTAAATAATAATAACTTTTTAAAAACATCTGTTAATGCAATTAGAAAAGCAAATGGAGAAAAAGAGTATGATGCTTTAGAATTTTTAAATATTATAAAAAAAAAAGCTAAAGATTTAAAATTTGATGAAAAAAACCTTAATAGACAGCTTAATGTTGGCTTTTCTGGGGGAGAAAAGAAAAAAAATGAAATTTTACAAATGTCTATTTTACAACCCAAGCTCTCAATTTTAGATGAGACTGATTCTGGTTTAGATATAGATGCTTTAAAGATTGTTTCTAATGGAGTTAATTCTCTAAAAAATAATCTTAATTCTTTTTTAATAATAACTCATTATCAAAGATTATTAAATTATATAAAACCTGACTTTGTTCATGTTTTAATTAATGGAAAAATAAAAAAGACTGGAAACTTTGAATTAGCAATTGAGCTTGAAAAAAAAGGATATGAAGGAATAATCTAATGAATAGTGTTAAATTAATAGATTTTGTAGACACATTAAAATTAAGTAAGAAAGATATAGAAATAAGAAAGAAAGAGTTTGACAAATTTATAAATTCTGGATTTCCCTCTAAAAATTTAGAAGACTGGAAATTTATTGATTTAAATAAAACTATTTCAGCTAAAATACCAAATTTAAAATTTTTAAATAAAGAAGTAAATATCTACAGTGATCAAAAAAATTCTTTAAAAAATATTCCTTTTGAAGTTGATAATTGTAATTATATTTTATCTGTAAATGGTTTTATTAAGGAGATAAATCTAAATCATGAGAATAATAATAAAATACAAATTATAAGAGAGATTAAAAATTTAACAACAGACCTAAACAAATCGCTTTTATCACTCAATAATGCTTTATATTATGATTACATAAAAATAATAGTCAAAGAGAATTATAGTTTTAACCAACCACTTATATTTATTAATTCATTTACAAATAATATTCAAAGTACCAATATAAATTTAAAATTTGATATTCAAATGGAGAAGAATTCATCATTAAGTTTATTCAATTTAAATTCAGATTACTCTACAAATAATTTTATAAATATGAGCAACCATTTTAAATTAGGTGAAAATGCTATATTAAAAAATTATAAACTAAATTTAAATAATAATTCAAATTTGTACTATTCTCATGAAGATATCGAACTTTATAAAAATAGTATCTCAGAAAACTGCTTAATATCTGGAGGGTCTGATTTTGTAAAAAATGATATAATTTGCAATTTAAAAGAGGAATTTAGTTCAGCTTTTGTAAATGGTATACTTCAACTAAATGGAAATCAACAACACGAGATACGGTCTACAATTAATCATTTATCTGAAAATACAAAGAGTTATCAGCTAATTAAATCATCTTTGATGGAAAAATCTAAAGCTGTTTATCAAGGAAAAATATTTGTAGATTCTAAGGCCCAAAAAACAGATGGATATCAATTAAGTAAAGGAATCCTTCTAAATGATGGAACTGAATTTAATGCAAAACCAGAATTAGAAATATATGCTGATGACGTGAAGTGTTCGCATGGTTCCTCATCTGGAAATTTAGACGAAAATAAAATCTTTTACTTAATGACTAGAGGTTTAAGTAAAGATGAGGCAAAAAAAATATTGTTAGATGGATTTTATATGGAAGTAATTGAAAAAATTACAGATATTAAAATAAAAAAAATTATCAAAAAATTAATGAATATAAAATGAATATAAATAATATAAAAAAAGAATTTCCAATTTTTAGTAATAAAATTCATAATAACGACCTAGTTTACCTAGATAGTGCAAATTCTTCACAAAAACCATTAGTTGTTGTTGATAGAATTTATGATTTTTATACTAAAGAATTTTCTAATGTTGGTCGAAGTGTTCATTATTTAGCTGTAGCGGCTACTAATCTCTATGAAAATACAAGAACATCTGTACAAAAATATATAAATGCTAAAAATAAGAATGAAATAGTATTTACTAAAGGTGCAACTGAAGCAATTAACCTTGTGGCCAATACTTACGGACAGAAATATCTAAAACAAGGAGATGAAATATTGTTAACAGAGTTAGAACATCATTCAAATTATGTACCATGGCATTATTTAAGAAAATCAAAGGGTATTAACATAAATTTTGCTGAAATAGACGAGCATGGAGATATATCAATTGAAAGTATCGAAAAGAAAATTACATCTAAAACAAAGATGATAGCGATAACTCATTTATCGAACGTAACAGGTGCAATATTGCCAGTTAAAGAAATAACTCAGCTGGCTCATTCTAAAGGAATACCAATTATGATTGATGGGTGTCAAAGCGCTCCACATTTAAAACTAGATATGCAGGATTTAGATTGTGATTTTTATGCAATCTCCTGCCATAAAATGTATGGGCCGACAGGATTGGGGGTATTATATGCAAAAAAAAAATGGTTAGATGATCTACCTCCATATCAAGGTGGTGGAGGAATGATCAATGAAGTAAAAAAAAATGACATATCTTATGGTGAATTACCCAACAAGTTTGAAGCCGGCACAATGGCGACCGCACAAGTAATAGCATTTGACGAGTCAATTAAGTTTTTAAACAAAATAGGAGTTGATAATATTTTAACTCATGAAAATAACTTACTTGAGTACGGCGAAGAAATTTTAAGAAAAAATAACTCAGTAAAATTAATAGGTAATCCTAAAAAGAAAGGAGCTGTTTTATCTTTTACTATTGATGGTATTCATCCTCATGATATAGCTACTATTCTTGACGAAGACGGTGTAGCAATAAGAGCAGGTCATCATTGTTGTCAAATTTTACATGAGAAATTGGGTCTAACAGCATCAGCAAGAGCATCATTGGGAGTATATAATACTAAAGATGATTTAGATAAATTAAACGAATCTATAAATAATTGTAAAAAAATTTTTAACAAATAATGAATTTAAAAGATTTATATCAAGAAATAATATTAGATCATGGAAAAAACCCTAGGAACTTAGGTAAATTTGAAAATTTTAATAAGGATGCAAAAGGTCATAATCCTTTATGCGGAGATAAGGTACATATATTCCTAAAATTAGATGAAAACAAAAAAGTAGTCGATATTTCTTTTGAGGGAGAAGGCTGTGCTATTTCAATGGCATCAGCATCAATAATGACAGATCTTATGAAAGGTAAAAGTGAAACTGAAGCAAAAGAAATAATTTCTAAATTTTTGGATATGATTAAGGAAAAAGATGATATAAATTCAGATTTACTTAAAAGTGATGAAAAAATAAAATTAATGAGTCTTGGTGGAGTTAAGAACTATCCAATGAGAGTTAAATGCGCAACATTATCATGGCACGCATTATCCACTGCTTTAGATGATTTTCAAAAAGAGGTTACTACAGAATAAAAATGGAATTAAAAGACAGAATTATTAATGAAATAAAAAAAATATATGATCCAGAAATTCCAGTAAATATTTACGAACTTGGATTGATTTATGATATTTCTATAAATAATGACCATGCAAAAATAAAAATGACATTGACAACACCAAATTGTCCAGTCGCTGAAAGCCTTCCAAAAGAGGTAAAAGACAGTGTAATGCAAGTTGATGGTATCGAAAAAGTAGATTTAGATTTAGTATGGGATCCACCATGGAACAAATCTATGATGTCAGAAGCAGCAAAACTTGAATTAAATTTATGAGTCAACAAGTAATCAGATTAAGTGATAGTGCCGCAAGTAGAATTAAGGAAATAATGTCAAAAGGTGAAAAAGAAACATTAGGTCTTAGGGTCGGAGTAAAATCTGGTGGTTGTGCAGGTATGGAATATGTTTTAGAGTATGCCAAAGAAATTAACCCTAGTGATGAAATTATTGAAGATAAAGGTGTTAAAGTTTTTATAGATTCAGCAGCAATAATTTACCTTATCGGAACAGAAATGGATTATAAAAAAGATGAATTTTCATCTTCATTCGTTTTTAAAAATCCCAACGAAACCGAAAGGTGTGGTTGTGGAGAGTCTTTTAAGGTTTAATTAACAACTATAATACATATCGAACTCTATAGGGTGAGGCGTATGTTCAAAGTTATGAATTTCCTCCATTTTTAAATCAATATATGCATCAATTTGATCATCAGTAAACACACTACCTTGAGTTAAAAATTTTCTATCTTTATCTAAACTTTCCATAGCTTCTCTTAAAGATCCACAAACTGTTGGAATCTTTTTAATTTCAGACTCACTTAATGCATATAGATCTTTATCGAACGATTTACCTGGATCAATTTTATTCTTAATTCCATCAAGACCTGCCATTAACATAGAAGCAAAAGTCAAATAAGGATTTCCCGAAGCGTCTGGAAAACGAATTTCACATCTAGCAGCTTTTTTACTTAATGTTATTGGAATTCTGCAAGATGCTGATCTATTTCTAGCAGAGTAAGCTAGTAACACAGGTGCTTCAAAACCTGGTATTAATCTTTTATAACTATTTGTAGTAGCATTAGCAAAAGCATTAATTGCTCTAGCATGTCTTAAAATTCCTCCAATATAATGGAGTGCGGTTTTTGAAAGACCTGCATATTCATTACCCATAAATAAAGGAGTATTACCTTTCCAGATAGATTGGTGAACGTGCATTCCTGATCCATTATCACCTTTTACAGGTTTAGGCATAAAGGTTGCTGTTTTTCCGAATGAGTGAGTGACCATGTGTACTGCGTATTTATAAAGTTGTATGTTATCTGCTTGATTAACTAAAGTTCCAAAATACATACCCAATTCGTGTTGACTTGGAGCTACCTCATGATGATGTTTTTCAACTTTAATTCCCATATCTTTCATAGCTTTCAAATATTCACTTCTCATATCTTGAGCACTATCGACTGGAGGTACTGGGAAGTATCCACCTTTCACACCAGGTCTATGACCCATATTGCCATTTTCATATTTTTTTCCAGTATTGTAAGGACCCTCGGTGCTATCAATCGAGAAGCCTGTCTCATTCATATCATTTTTATATCTAACATCATCAAATACAAAAAATTCTGGTTCGGGTCCAAAAAATGCTTTGTCTCCAATTTTAGTTTTTTTTAAATAATCTTCAGCTTTCTTTGCTGTTCCTCTAGGATCTCTTTCATATGGATCTTTTTTGACTGCATCCAAAACGTCACAAAAAATATTAAGTGTGTTATGAGAAGTAAATGGGTCTATTACTGGTCTTGATAGATCTGGTTTCAATATCATATCAGACTCATTTATGGCTTTCCAACCTGCTATTGAGGAACCGTCAAAAAAAATTCCTTCTTCTAGCATGTCGTTATCCACCACTTTTGCATCCATAGTTACATGTTGAAGTTTTCCTCGTGGATCAGTAAATCTTAAATCTACGTATTCTATTTGTTTATCTTTAATAGTTTTTTGTATATTTTTTGCGCTCATAAATCTCCTGTATAAATGTGGCTTATTAACAAAAAAAAGTATATTAATATCGCTTATTAAATTGATAACTAATATGCAATTTACGCATAGCATTTAAACCCAAAAGTTAAATGTTAATAATCAATTATTAGTTGTATGAATGATTTACTTAAAAATGAACCGGTAAAAAGAGTGGAAAGAGCTTTAAATTTATTCAACAAAAATATTAAAATACAAGTATTAGAGAATACCGCCAAAACTGCATTAGATGCCTCTAAATCATTAAAATGTGAAATAGGGGCAATAGTAAAAAGTTTAGTTTTAAGAAAAGATAACACATTTTTTTTATGTTTAATATCTGGAGATAAAAGATGTTCGTTGAATAAATTAAAAAAAATTAATGATGTTAAAGATCTAAGTATGGCAAATGCTACTAAAGTTAAAGAAATAACTGGCTTTACCATTGGTGGTGTGTCTCCAATTGGTTCTATTAATACGTTAGAAACCTTCTTAGATCAAAACTTAAAAAGATTTAAAAACTTATATGCTGCAGCAGGACACCCAAATACAATTTTTAGGATTAATTTTAATGATTTACAAAATTTAACAACTGGTAAAATTATGGATATAACTGAATGACATCTCCAAAAGCAATAGATTACATACTTCTTTCTATACTCTCTCTTATTTGGGCCTCAGCTTTCTTTAATATTAAAATTGCTACTTATTCTTATGAACCCCTTACAATTGCATTTTTAAGAATATTTTTGGGTGCTATATTAATAGTTATTATTTGTTTATTTAAAAATATAAAAATTGAAGCTTTTTCAAAAGATTGGTACTGGTTTGCTTTGATAGGATTTGTAAATTTAGTAATTCCCTTTTTTTTAATTGCATATGGAGTTCAAAAAATCCAAAGTAATTTAGCGGCAATTTTAATGTCAACTACTCCTTTAAGCTCTGCAATTCTCGCCCATTTTTTTACAAAAACTGAAAAAATTAATTTTACCAAAATTATTGGTGTAATAGTTGGTTTTGCTGGAATTGTAATTTTATTTTCTGATAACATTTTAATAAATAATGATAATTTCTTTTATGCTTTAATGATTCTAGTTGGCTCAACATTTTATGTGATAGGTGGGATATTGACATTAAAAATTAGCTCAAAAAAAAATGAAAATTTAACTAGCTCAATCTTAATATGGGGATCACTAATAATATTTCCAATGATGCTTTATTATGAACAACCTTGGAATTTAACGCCCAGATTAGACTCAACAATTTCCCTAATTTATCTTGGAGTATTTCCAACAGGAATTGCATGGTTAATTAGATTTCATATACTTAAAAAAAACGGATTAGTATTCCATTCACAAGTTGCCTATTTAATCCCAATTTTTGGTGTTATACTTGGCTATATTTTTTTAAAAGAAGTAATTACTTTTAAAGTTTTAATTGCACTTCTTGCTGTAATACTTGGTTTTTATTTTGTGAAAAAATCTATCAAGCAAAACCTCACCTCAACATAGATAAAATTTTTGTATGTTTTGGACTTGTTTCACAACACCCACCTAATATTGTAGCTCCATTATCAACAAATTTTTGGCCTAATTTTTTATATATATCATCTTCAATTACTCTCTTTCCCATAATAGTATTTAAGTTAACAGCATTTTCATTAAATTTTGCTATATTTATTTTTCTAATAGGTTGGGGTTCATCGTTGCCCCACAAATTAACTTTATAACCAAACGGTAGATTATGCATTTTAAGCTCATTGATTGAAGCCTCAGCAATTTCCATCGAAACACACGAGGATATAATACCTACCCAACTGGAACTTTTATATTTGTTTATAACTTCTTCAATTTTCTCGCCTGATGGTAGATTGCCATTTTTTGACAAATGAATCCCAACCAAAATCGGCTTATTAAACTTTTCAATAATTTCTGTGGCTATTGCAATTTCTCTACCACTTGAAATCACATCCAAATATATAAAATCAACAAACTCAACAATACAACTTATTTGTTTTGTAAAGGAATCATATATAATTTTGTTTGATCTAGTATCTTCTTTATAAGTATCAAATTGAGCTGGAATACTCCCAGCAATAAAAATTTCTTTATTTGAAATCTCTTTAGCCTTTAGAGCAAGCTCACAAGCTTTTTTATTTGCAAACTCAAATAAGTGGTCAACTTTATTTTGTTTCATCCTAATAAGTCTGCTAGAAAATGTTGCAGTAGTAATTATCTCTGCGCCGGCTTTTATATAATCTAAATGTGTATCAATTATCAATTGGTGGTATTTTTCATCCAAAATTGCGCTGGTCATCCAAAGTGTTCCTTTTGAAACAAGTCCTTTTGCATGCAATTCTTGTCCCATGCCTCCATCTAAAATCCTAATTTTCTTAAAAAAATTTCTATCCATTTAAATAAAATAACCTATTTGAATTTTTTAATAATTGAACAATAAAAACAAGCTTCTTTAGTACAATTGAAGGTTGATTCCATTTTTGTCTTATTTACAAGTAAACTAAAAAGGTCTTTAATTATATTTATAAAAAATGGCTAAAAAGAAAAAAGCTATTGCAAGGAAAACAAAAAAGTCGACAAAAAAGAGGAATAAATTAAAAAAAGCGACTAAAAAATTTTCCAATTCAAAAAAAGCTAAAAAAATCTTAAAGCCAAAAAAAAAACGTAAAAAAAATGGAGGAAAAATGAGTGCAGAAGCAATGAAAGTGTCTTCAGTTCTAGATACCTCTCATTTAAAGGTCAAATTTCCATTTAAAGCTAAGTATGGAAATTACATTAATGGTAAATTTGTAGAACCTTTATCTGGCAAATATTTTGATAATGTTAGCCCGATATCTAATGAGAAGATCTGTTCAGTTGCACGATCAAATGAAAAAGACGTTGAAGCTGCTCTAGACGCGGCTCACGCAGCTTTCCCAGAATGGGGAAAAACAGACATAACTACTAGGTCAAACATTTTATACAAGATTGCTGATGTTTTAGAAAAAAATCTGAATTTATTGGCAGTTGCAGAGTGTTTGGATAACGGAAAACCTATTAGAGAATGTATGGCAGCAGACTTACCTTTAGTAATTGACCACTGGAGATATTTTGCTGGGGTTATTAGAGCTGAAGAAGGTTCAATTGCAGAAATTGCAAATAACCAATATTCATATAACTTTCATGAACCTTTAGGAGTAGTTGGTCAAATAGTTCCTTGGAATTTTCCATTATTAATGGCAACTTGGAAATTAGCACCAGCACTTGCAGCAGGAAACTGTTCAGTTCTAAAACCAGCTGAGCAAACACCAGCATCGATCATGATAATGATGGAACTTATTGGAGATTTATTACCTCCAGGAGTTGTTAATATTGTTAGTGGTTTTGGTTTAGAAGCAGGTAAACCTTTAGCATCTTCTAAAAGAGTTGCAAAAGTTGCATTTACTGGTGAAACCACAACTGGTAGATTGATTATGCAATATGCTGCACAAAACATAATTCCAATCACATTAGAGTTAGGAGGAAAATCTCCTAATATATTCTTTGAAGACGTTATGGATAAAGATGATGACTTCTTTGATAAATGTATTGAAGGTTTTGTGATGTTCAATCTAAATCAAGGCGAGGTATGTACTTGTCCAAGTAGAGCTTTAGTACAAGAGTCAATCTATGATAAATTTATGGAAAGAGCTATTGCTAGAACTAAAGCAGTTGTTCAAGACAACCCTTTAAAAATGGAAACAATGATTGGAGCTCAAGCGTCAGTCGAGCAAATGGAAAAGATTAAATCTTATCTAGAGCTTGGTAAAAAAGAGGGCGCTAAAGTTCTTACAGGTGGAAGTGAAGCTAAGTTAAATAGTGGGTTAGAAAAAGGTAACTACATACAACCAACTGTATTTGAAGCTAAAAATGACATGAGAATCTCTCAAGAGGAGATTTTTGGACCTGTAGTATCTGTAATTAAATTTAAAGATGAAGCAGAGGCATTAAAGATTGCTAATGACACTCTTTATGGTTTAGGAGCAGCTGTATGGACTAGAAATGGAAATATAGCTCACAGAATGGGTAGAGCAATACAAGCAGGAATAGTATGGACTAATTGCTATCATGCTTATCCAGCTCACTCTCCATTTGGTGGATACAAACAATCAGGAGTTGGAAGAGAAACTCACAAAATGATGCTTAATCATTACAGACAGAATAAGAACTTACATGTTTCTTATGCTGAGAAAAAATTAGGCTTCTTTTAATCAATAATATATACTGGCCCATGATTCTAAATCATGGGCCGTACTTTAAAAATGAAAGTATCAGCAACAAATTCAGCATTAAGCTTATTATCTGAGCTTCAAGAAAAATACGGTGAAAAATTAATGTTTCATCAATCAGGTGGATGTTGTGATGGAAGTGCTCCTATGTGTTTTCAAGAGGGTGAGTTTCCCCTAGGAGATAATGACGTAAAATTAGGCGAAATTGGAGGTGTACCTTTTTATATGAATGGTGACCAATATGAAAAATGGAAACATACAGACCTTACAATTGATGCTGTTAAAGGAATTGGTGGAATGTTCTCATTAGATAATGGAACAGGTCGCAGATTCCTGACAAAATCAGAAATCTGCTTAGTCGTCGACAACGACAAAAAAAAATAAATTTTTACTGTCCTGGTGCTTTGTAACCAATTTTACTTGCTTTAGTAGTAGCTTTAGTAAAATCTATAGACTCTAGCATTGTCATATTTTTCACAGCACCCGATGCTTCCACAACTAATTTAATTGCAGCAAGATCATCAAATGAATCTACCTCAGTTACTACTATAAAATCATATGGACCTCTAACAATGTCCATACTATGTATCTTTCCACCAACAGCTTTTACAAGCTGTTCCACAACTGCCTTCCTGTCACTTGTTGGATCTTTCATAAAGCCTTGAAAAGCTTTATCGGTGTAATTACCCATTACGTATGCTTTCATTTTAACTCCTTTTATTTAATCAAAAATTAACATTTTTTTTCACTTTTTTACTAATTAAATTGTCTCATATCTCATATGTAATATTCAGTGAACCTTTTGTTTTCTTGTAGAAATAAATACTCCAATTGATGTTATTATGAAACCAATTACATCGACTAAACTTAAATTCTCATCTAAAAATACCCAAGCCATAGTTGCCGTGACTGCAGGAATTAAAAAAAATAGCGAAACTGTTTTACTAGCTGAGTTATTTTTAATTAAATACATTAGAATTGAAAAAGCTCCTAAAGAAACAAGAAATACTTGATGACTCATAGCTAATAAAAATTCTAAATTAATTGTAATAAAAGTATCTTCAAAAATTAAAATAATTATTATCAAATGAAAAATCAATGCACCAATTGCCTGGTACATATTGTTAACAGGTAGAGGAATATCATTACTTATTTTTTTTTGCCAAATAGTTGAAGTGGTAATTGCTATTAAAGCAATCACGGTAGCTATCAAGCCTTTCACGGGTAAAGTAGATCCTATATCAAAACCTATAACCATAACAGCACCTGTAAATCCAAGCACAACCCCAATCCACTGATAAATATTTACTTCTTCATTTAAGAAATAACCTGCCAAAATGTTTGTTAAGATTGGTTGCAATGTAACTATTAACGCAACAATACTTGTAGGCAACCCAACGAATATAGCATAAAAAACTCCTCCTAAATAAAATCCGTGAAATAATATCCCTGTTGAAAATGAATTGAAAAGATTGCTAAAATTTACTTTAATTTTAATTTTTTTAACAATTGAATAAAAAAAAAAACAAACTGCAACAAAAAAAAACCTAAATGCCAATGCTGAAAAAGGATCGCTATTTAAAACTATCGGCAGTGTTGTGATAAAGGCTGATGACCAAAGTAAAACAAATATAAGAGGAAAAAATTGAGACACTAATTATTTATTCTATTCATCTCTTTTAATTCAATTTCTAATTTATCTAATTCTTCACCTCCTGCCATCATTCCTAATAATTTTTCTCTAGATAAGTCTTTTTTTTCATAAGTTCCTAAACTTTTTCCCCTATTTAAAACTGTAAAACTATTTCCAACAGGATAAGCATGATGGACATTATGCGTGATTAAAATAACTGCTAATCCATCAGCAGCTGCTTTGACAATATATTTTAGAACCACTGAAGCCTGGTGAACTCCTAATGCTGAGGTTGGTTCGTCTAAAATTAGTACTTTAGCTCCGAAATAAATGGCACGAGAAATTGCAAGGCATTGTCTCTCACCTCCTGACATAGTTCCAACAGCTTGAGATGGATCTCTAACATCTATACCAATTTGACCCATTCTTTCTGCAGCAACTTTATTTGCTTTTTCAATATCAAAAGTCTTAAAAAAAGGTATCCCTTTTTGTGGTTCACGGCCCATAAAAAAATTTCTAGTAACACTCATTAAAGGAACTAATGCTAAATCTTGATAAACAGTTGCAATTCCCATGTCTAAAGCATCTTTAGGTGAGTCGAATATAGTTTTGTTTCCTTCCACTATTATCTCGCCTTCGTCTGGCCTATGAACTCCTGAAAGTGTTTTTATCAAAGTTGATTTTCCTGCTCCATTATCTCCAAGTAAGCACATTATTTCTCCTTTTTTAACCTTCATTGTTACATCTTTTAGAGCTATTACTTTTCCGAAAAATTTACTAATATTGTTAAATTCAATTAAATATTCTGACATTATTTACTTTCTGTAACTTTTCTTCTTATATAATTGTTAAATATTACAGCTATCAACATCATTGCTCCTAAAAAAACTTTAAACCAGTCTGTATCAACATCAGTATAAAAAATTCCCATTGATACAGTTCCAAAAATCAGTGCTCCAAAAGCAGCGCCTATTGCTGAACCATATCCACCAGTTAATAAACATCCTCCTACAACTGCTGCTGCTATTGCTTCTAGTTCTTTTAAAGTTCCTCTCATTGTATCAGCTGATCCTGCGTCTAAAACTTGGATAGTTGCAAATATTGTAGATGCTACTGCAGTACCAATAAAAAGACTTATCTTAACTCTTCCAACTGGAACTCCAACATTCGTTGCACCATTTTTATCTCCGCCAGCTGCAAAAATCCAATTTCCATATCTTGTTTTCATTAAAATGTAAGTGGCAAGTATTGTAAGTCCTACAAACCACAATACCGAAGGTGGAATTCCAGTCGCAAGTGGTGTACCGTCAGTTCTCAGTGCAATTAAATTCATTGAACCTAACCAGTTAAATAATCCTTTAAAAGTATCTGTTGCAAATATCCAGGCTATTGGATCATCTTCTATTAAAACTCTCAAACCTGGAACCTGTGTTCTTCCTGTTATTAATCTCGTTATAGCTAAAGTTAAACCTCTAAGTATAAACAACATTGCCAAAGTAACAATAAACGAAGGTAATCCAGTTCTAACAACTAAAATTCCATTAAAATAACCTACCAATACAGCCATACTAAATGCAAAAATTATACTCATCCAAAGAGGCCAACCCCAATAAATAGCAGGAATAGCAATACATATTCCTGCAAATCCAATCATTGATCCTATAGAAAGATCAAACTCACCCCCAATCATTAGCATTGCTGCAGCAATCGCTATAATGCCTAAGTTTGCTGATACATCTAAAAAATTTAGTGTGCCATAAGCACTAAACATTCCTGTATCTCCAGCAACTATTCCAAAAAATATGAAAACTAAAATAGAACCACCTAAAGCTCCAAGCTCAGGTCTATTTAATAAAACTCTTAGTGGTGAAACTTTTTTTAATCTTTCGTCTTGATTAATATTATTTTTGTTAGCTATACTTTTAGATTTATCAGACATTATTTTTGATTAAAAAAAAGGCCCAGCTAAGTTTAGCCAGGCCTTTTTATTTATTCTATCTGTAACCTTGTGCTGCCCACTTAATTACTTTGCTAGCATTGTCAGGAGTTACAAATCCAGGACCAGTCATTACTACACCAGCTGGCATTGTTCCCCATCTCATATACTGACCAAAAATTGCTATTGGTAAGTAACCTTGTAGGTATTGTTGTTGATCAATTAAAAACTCTACTTTTCCTGCAGCAGCAGCCTTTAACATATTAGGTGACATGTCAAATGTTCCTAATCTTACATCACCAACTTTTCCAGCAGCTTCTAAAGCTTTAAGAGCAGCCTCTCCAGAAAGACCTGCTCCTAAAGTAAGTATAGTATCATATCCACCACCTAGTTTAGCAGCAACTGCTTTTTGTATTTCAGTTGGGTCATTAGAAGTACCTAATATATCAACACTTCCACCAAAACCTTTTTTGAAACCTGCACATCTTCTGTCGAGCGCAACGTTTCCTACCTCATGGTTAACACATAATGCTTTTTTTCCTCCGGCAGCTTTCATTTTTTGTCCACCACCAACTCCAGCTTCAAACTCAGTTTGTCCAACGTGAGCACTGATTCCTAAAGAAGCATAGTCGTCTGATCCAGAGTTCATTGAAATAACTGGTATACCTGCGGCTATTGCAGCTTTAACTGATTTTCCTAAAGCAGCAGCATCTGGTAAAGTTATCACAATACCTTTTGGTTTTTGTGAAACAGCGTTATCAATTAATTTTGCCATTTCCACCATATCAAATGTTCCTGGTGCAGTGTATTTACATGATACTCCCATGTCTTTACATGCTGCATCAACACCATTTTTTGCAACTGACCAGAAAGGATCATTTGCTTGTCCGTGAGAAACAACAATAATATCTGTAGCTAATGCAGACACCGACATCATTGCCCATGTTGCAAATGCTAATATAAAGTTTTTTAACGTTTTCATTCGTCTCCTCATTTTATAGTTAACTTTTAAAATCAAAATCTAATCAAAATATAGTTTAGTTGTAAAGATGATAGGTTGTGTTCTAGTAATAGTTGATTCAATTAGAAAGTAATTTTTTCGAACTTTTTTGAACTAATAGATTTTTTTGCAGCGTTTGCCATTATTAGAGCACGCCTACCTTCCTCAAATTCTGCGAGTGGTCGAATATTTTTTTTTATGAATTTTGAAAAATCATATAATTGGTTTTTATAGGCATCTTTATATCTTTCGATAAAAAAATTTAACAATGGAGATTTGCTAGAGGTAGAATTTGATGAATATAAGGTTGTTTCGTTTTCTCTTTTATTTTCAGATATAATCATGCCTTTAGACCCAAATAACTCAACTCGTTGATCATATCCAAAATTGCAATGTCTTGAATTAGTAATAATAACTTGGACACCACTCTTTGAATTAATTATACAAGATGCCAATTCATAATCTTTAATTTTAATAAATCTTTTATCTGAAATATTACTTCCTGATGCAATTAATTTTAGAGGCTCATCTTTTCCAAGATAAAATCTAACTAAATCAAAATCATGTATCATCATATCTTTAAAAATACCTCCAGATTCTTTTAAATACTTAATCGATGGTGGGGCAGGATCTCGACTTGTAATTATAATTTTTTCTAATTTTCCAATTTTCCCCTTGGTAAGCTCTTGTTTCAGTTTAAAATGACCTGGATCATATCTTCTATTAAATCCTAGCTGTATTTTAGGGTTAAATTTTTTAATAATCTTTTTGCATTCATTGATTTTTTTAATACTCAGGTCTAAAGGTTTTTCACAAAAAATTATTTTTTTATTTTTTACACCCTCTAGTATCAATTTTATATGTGTAGACGTTGTTGATGCAATAAATATAGCTTTAATATCTTTATCTTTAAAAATCTCAGAAGGACTATTTACAGCAATTGACTTGAGTATTTTTGAATATTTCTTAGACAAATTCTTATCAATGTCATATATGTATTTAAGATTAAATTCCCTATTACGCATCAAATTCTTACCATGCATAATACCAATTCTACCAAGTCCAAATAAAGCTATATCAATCATTAAAATTTTATAATAAAAGACACTTTAACTAAAAATATTCTTATGTCAGTAAAATTAGGAGTAGCGCCAATTGCATGGAGTAATGATGACATGCCGGAGCTAGGTGGTGAAACTACTTTAGATCAATGTTTATCAGAGGCAAATCAGGCAGGTTTCATTGGAGTAGAGTTTGGTGGTAAGTTTCCAAAAAATTCTGAAGAACTAATTCCTAAATTAGATAAATATAAAATAGATTTATGCGGCGGCTGGTATGGAGCTAATCTCAGAAAAAATACTGTAAATGAAGAAAGGGAGTATCTAAGATCTCAATTAAACTTATTCAAAGACTGTAATTCGCCTTGTATTGTTTTTGCTGAAGTATCAGGATCTATACAAGGCGATCAGAAAAGAAAACTTTCAACAAGACCTAAAATGGATAATGATGAATGGAAATCATTTAGTTATAAAATCTCAGAAATAGGTAAATATTTAGAAGATGAAGGAATGCCTTTAGCATACCACCATCATATGGGCACAGTAATAGAAACTGAGGCTGATACTATGAGGTTATTAGATAACACTAACGACAGTGTTAAGCTTACTTTAGATACTGGACATATGCTATTTGCCCAAGGCAATTCTCAAAAAATATTGGAGGGTTATTACGAAAGAATTCACCATATTCATTGTAAAGATATCAGAAAAAATATTTTAGAAAAATCATTAAAAAACGATTTAAGTTTTAGAGATGCATTTCTTGAGGGAGCGTTTACAGTTCCAGGAGATGGTTGCATAGACTACAGGCCAATTTTTCTAACACTTAAAGAAAAAAATTACTCGGGATGGTTAGTTGTTGAAGCAGAGCAAGATCCAAAAAAAGCTAATCCGTTAGAGTATGCTATCAAAGGGTATAAATACCTTCATAAAACTTTAAACTCTGTAGATTTGGAAATATTTAAAAAATAATTATCTATAAATAGAAGTCAATTCATTGTTACCAGCAGCAACACATGGCGATTTAAAACAGGTTCCTATAACCCACTCAGATCCAGGTTCAGAGAGAAAATTAGACGACATTAAAAATATAACTCCCATTTCTGTAGCTTGTCCTGCCTTACCTTCAGCTTTAATTCTTGGGTCAGGATCTGTTTTTACTTTAGCATCATCGGAAAATGGATTTTGAATATTTAAGTTTAAATTTATATAATTTACAACTTTGTCTGCAATCCATTCATCGCTACATTGGTCTCCCCAAATAGTAACTCCATCAGAGTCGTTGTCACATTTGTTTATTTCTCCGTTAATAAAATCAACAACTTTTTTATGATTTTCTTTAACTAAGTTAGCTTTTGCTTCAACAGCCGGTCTTGTGCTTGCCGTCCAAATAAGCATCCCCACAACATAAATCAGAGACATTACTACTATTACTTCAAGTAAACCAAAATTTTTTAAATTAATTTTCATCAAAGCTTCACTATTTTTGATTTTTCCAATTTTTTATCAAAAAAATCAATTATATTTTGAATTGTTTCTTTTCCCATTCTTACCATACATTCTTCAGTAAAAGCTGCAGTATGTGGACTTAAAAAAGTTTTATCGTTTTTCAGCAAAGGGTTGTCATTATCAGGCGGCTCAGTATCAAATACATCAAGACCAGCTCCAAATATTTTATTTTCATTTAATGATTTATTTAAATCATTCTCATTTATTATTCCGCCTCTTGATGCATTAATAATTATACAATTTTTTTTCATATTTTTTAAAACGTCGTAGTTAATTATATTTTTTGTTTTTTCATTTAAAGGCATATGTAGAGTTAAGGCATCCATTTTTTTTACTCCTTCTTTTAAATCTTCTATTTTTTTACCACCAAGACTCTCAATTTCCTCTTTTGAAACGAATGGGTCATAAACATAAACATTCATCTCAAAACCAATACATCGTTTTATCAAGCTTTTACCTATTCTCCCAAAACCCATAATTAAAATATTTTTATTCCAAAGCTCTATTGTTTTTGGAAGTTTATTTCTATCATTAAATCTTCCTGATTTGACTGTTTTGTCATACATATCTTTTCGTTTTGAGATATTTAAAAGCATAAACATTACGTGTTCCGCAACCGCAACTGCATTAGCAGTAGCAGTTATAGAAATTGTAATATTTTTTTCTTTTGCAGCCTCTAAATCTATATTGTCATATCCAACACCATGCCTTGAAATAACCTTAAGATTTTTTGCTCCTCTAATTACTTCGGCAGGTAATTTGGCAGTTCTTATTGATATACCGTCACATTCAATAATCTTTTTTTTTATTTCTTCTAAATTAGTTCCGTCGATTATTTCAAAATTATAATCTGGGTGATTTTCTAAAATTTCAATTCCCGATTTATCTATTGGTTGAATTATTAATATATTTTTCACTTAAGTTAATATGACTTCGACTCTTCAGAGGATTTTGTTAGTTTTAGTTTCGAAACAGCTTCTTTCGCACCACTACTCATATATCTCTGATCTGATCCAACAGTGACTAGATTAAAACCAAGATCTATCATTTTTTTTGCGTATTCAGGTGTTGCATTATGAATTCCTGCAAAAATATTATTTTTTTTTGCGTGATCCAAAATTGTTTTTATTTTTTCATAAGTTGCTGATCCCTCAGGATTATCAAAAGCTGGTTTTTGGCCGATAGCCAAACTTAAGTCAGCAGGACCAATGTAAATTCCATCTAATCCATCAGTACTCATTATTTCATCTAAATTATCTAAAGCTTCTTTTGTCTCTATCATCGCTAATTTTAAAATCTCAGCATTTGCATGATCACCGTAGTCTCCGCCACCATATATAAGCCCTCTAATTGGACCATAGCTTCTATAACCGTCAGGTGGATATAAACAAGCTTGGACAAAATTCTCTGCTTCTTTTCTATTACTAACCATAGGGCAGATTACGCCATAACACCCTGCATCTAAAATTTTCATAATTTGACCTGGTTCATTCCAATTTACTCTAGCTAAAGGTGTTGTTTCAGTTGTTGAAATTGATTGGAGCATCTGCAACGCATTAGGATAATCAATTACACCGTGTTGCATGTCGATAGTAAGAGAATCCCATCCTTGATTTGCCATTACTTCTGCTGAGAATGAACTAGGTATTTGAAGCCAACCATTAATGATTGTTTTACCCTCTGCCATCATTTTTTTTATTTTATTTTTTTTCATCAAGTTTTGAGTCCTAAGTGTGTATATTTTATGTTTAAGTAGTCCTTAATTGCCATTGATCCACCCTCACGACCATAGCCAGTTTGTTTAATTCCACCAAAAGGTGCTTCTGCAATAGCTACTACAGGCGTGTTAACAGCAACTGTTCCTGTTTCCATTAATTCAGATGCTTTATGAGCTTGCTTCATTGAATCTGTGTAAATATAACTACAAAGACCTAAATCATTATTATTCGCTCTTTCAATAACCTCATCAAAAGTTTTAAATGACAACATGGGCACTAATGGACCAAAAGGTTCTTGTTTCATAATTGTATAATTATCTTTAACTTCATCGAATACAGTTGGTTCATAAAAATAGCCTTTATTAAATCCTGATGGCCTTTTTCCACCTAATAAAACTTTCGCACCTTCTTTTTTTGTTATATCTACTAATTCCTCTACTTCTGAGAGTCTTTTAGCTGTTGCCAATGGTCCTAATTGCACTCCATCGTCCATACCATTGCCTATTTTTAATTTTTTTGTTCTCTCTATGAATGCATTTATAAATTCTTCTTTCCTTTTTTCTTGAATATAAAATCTATTTGGTGAAATACAGACTTGTCCATTGTTTCTAAATTTTGCTGTAATAGCCATATCTGCAACTTTATTTATGTCAACATCATCAAAAACTATAAAAGGTGAATGACCACTTAATTCCATAGTAACTCTTTGAACTTTATCAGCTGCTTTTTTTAAAATTAGTTTACCTACTCTAGTAGAGCCCGTAATTGAAACCTTCTTAATAATATCAGATTCAAGTAATTCATTAGATATACTTGGAGGATCTCCTGAAAGAAGATTCACTACTCCAGGAGGAACACCAGCTTCTTTACAAATATCCACTAGCTCCATTACTGTTCCTGGTGTAATCACATCTGGTTTACAAATTACTGAACAACCGGCAGCTAAAGCAGTAGAAATTTTTCTTGCTGCTAAAATTAAGGGAAAGTTCCAGGGAACTAACGCTGCAACAACCCCGACTGGCTGATAATATACGTGAACCCTTGTATCTGGCGATCGACTTTCTACAGTTTGACCATAAATTCTTTTAGTTTCTTCTGCATTCCATTCAAAAATGTCTGCAGCTCCATTTGTTTCTCCCTCACCCTCTAACAATGGTTTACCAACCTCTAACGTAAGCCATTTTGCCATCACTTTCTTTTTTTCTCTAAGTAAGTCTGCAATTTTTCTAATTATGTATGATCTTTGCCACGGAGCTGTATTTTTCCAAATCTCTAAACCTTTTTCAGCTGACTTTAGAGCTTTCTGTACATCTAATGATGAGGCTTTTGATGCTTTCCCAATAATTTCCTCTGTCGCAGGGTTAACCACTTCATAAGTTTCACCTTTTTCTGCTTGTTGCCATTTACCATCTATGAACTGACCAAATTTGCTATACATAATTTTTATTTTATGCTTAATTACGTGAATTTATTAATGAGAATATAGCGATAATTATGAAAAAAATAAAGCTATCATGTGCACATGCAATAGTTAAACATTTAATTTCTCAAAAAATTCTTATTGATGGTAAAAAAGAACCTTTATTCGCTGGAGCCTTCGGGATCTTTGGACACGGAAATGTAGCTTGCTTGGGCCAGGCGTTGGAAGAAAATAAAGATAAACTTCCGACCTGGCGTGGCCATCATGAACAAAATATGGCATTAACAGGAATAGCTTACGCTAGAGCAAAAAGGAGAAAACAAATTTTTGTTGCCACTAGTTCAGTTGGACCGGGATCTACAAATATGGTAACAGCAGCTGCTGTTGCAATGAGCAATAGACTCCCAATTTTATTTTTACCAGGAGATACGTATGCAAATAGAATGCCAGATCCAGTTTTGCAACAAGTTGAACATTTTAACAATCCAGGAATAACACAAAATGATGCTTTTAAATCTGTCACAAGATACTTTGATAGAATAACTAGACCAGAACAAATTTTACAAACTTTACCTCAAGCGATACAAGTTTTATTAGACCCAGCTGATTGCGGACCAGCTTGTATATCTTTATCTCAAGATATACAGGGTGAAACCTACGAATACCCAGAAGAGTTTTTCATAGAAAGAGTCCATAATATTAGAAGACCAAAGCCAGATGATTTCCAAGTAAAACAAGCTGTAGAAAAAATTAAAAATTCAAAAAATCCAATAATTATTTCTGGAGGTGGCGTTTTCTATTCTAATGCCATGGAAGAGTTATCATCTTTCGCTATTAAACATAATATACCAGTAACTCAAACTGTAATGGGATACTCTTCTATGAAAAGAGACCACTCTCATTTTCTTGGCCCAATTGGCGGACTGGGTGGTAAAGCTGCAAATAATCTTGCAAAACAAACTGATCTTGCAATAGCGATTGGTACTAAACTTGCAGATTTTACAACTGGTTCATGGGCTAATTTTGAGAATCCAGAATTCAAATTAATTTCAATAAATGTTTCAAGATTTGATGCAAATAAACACATGGCTTCATCCGTAATAGGTGATGCCAAAGTTTCTTTAAACGAGTTATCCCAAGCACTAGGTAATTGGAAAGCACCAGATGCATGGCATAAAAAATCTGTCAATGAACTTAAGTCATGGAATGAATACGTAGATAAAGAAAGCGGACCAACCAATCAAAAATTACCGAGTTATGCTCACGCTGTAGGAGCAATTTATAGAAATTCCGACCCAACAGATATTGCTGTAACTGCAGCTGGAGGTCTAGTTGGAGAAGTTGTGCAAATATGGAGGCCTAGAGAATTGAATACACATGAAACTGAATGGGGATTTAGTTGCATGAGTTATGAAATTTCAGGGGCTTTGGGTATCAAAATGGCAAATCCAGATAAAGAGGTTATTGCATTCATAGGTGATGGGTCGTACTTACTTTATAACTCGGACATATACTCTTCGGTCATTACAGACAATAAACTTATAATTATAGTTTGTGACAATGGGGGTCACGCGGTAATAAATAGGTTGCAATTATTCAAAGGTGGTAAAGAATTTAATTGTTTATTTGAAAGCTCAAATACCAAAAAATTAGTTGGAGTAAATTTTGCTAAACACGCAGAAAGTATGGGAGCTAAGTCTGAGGAAGTTTCATCAATAGAAGAATTAGAGGAAGCTTTTAAAAGAGCAAAAAAATCTAAAGTTACATACGTAATTTCAATTAAAACTCATTCCTATCAATGGTTAGAGGGCTCAGCATATTGGGAAAGTCCTACTTTAGAATTACCAAAAACTAAAGAAAATAAAGAAGCTCTAAAACTTCATAAAGAAGGTAAATCAAAACAAAGACAAGGTGTTTAATGTCTAAAGTTTTCAAGGTTGGTTTAATTGGATGTGGACACATAGCAGAGACTTATTTTAGAGCACAAAAATACTTTAATAACTTTAAAATTATAAAATGTGCGGATATTAAAGAAGAAGTTTCAAAAAAATGTGCTAAAATATATAATTTAGAGTCTAAAACAGTTAATCAGCTTTTTAAAGATAAAGAGGTAGAAATAATTTTAAACCTAACTCCACCTAAAGCTCATTATATAATTTCAAAAAAATCACTATTGCATGGAAAACATGTTTATTCAGAAAAACCAATGGCAATAAATTTAAAAGATGGAAAAGAATTGCTCAAAATTGCTAATAAAAAAAGACTTTATATTGGTAATGCGCCAGATACTTTTTTAGGTGGAGGTAATCAAAAGTCTAAAGAATTAATAGAAAAAAATATTATTGGAAAAGTGAATTTAGGTAATGCGATATTTGCCTTCCCTGGTGTTCAGTCTTATCATCCAAATCCTGAGCCTTGGTTTGCTAAAAAAGAAGGTGGTCCAGTAATAGATATGGGGCCATATTATTTGACAGCATTAGTAAACTTACTTGGACCAGCTAAAGAAGTTAAAGCAGCAAGTTTGATGAAAGGTTCAAAATTTAGAACTATTGGAATAGGACCAAAAAAAGGAAAAAAAATTAAGGTTGAAAGTCCAACTACCTATTTTTCGACAATTGTTTTTGAGAACAACAGTATAATTAGATTAACATTATCATTTGATGTAATCGCTCATCAAAGAAATCATATCGAATTGTACGGAACTGAAGGATCAATGATTGTACCTGATCCAAATATGTTTGGTGGCTCAGTTTACGTTTGTAAAAAACTTGGAAGTCCCTGGCAAGAATTTAGAACTAACAAGATGCCTTTAGGAAAAATTAACATAAGATCTCAAAGCTCAAGGGCAAACGAGTCGCCTACAAATGCCAATTATAGAGGTGTTGGACTTGCTGAAATGGCATATTGTATAGAAAATAAAAAAAGACACAGATGTAATGGAGAAGTTTCAGTCCATGTTTTAGATCTTATTCAATCAACTATGTATTCTGCTAGAACAAACAAACCTAAAAAAATAAATACAACTTGTAAACCACCTAAACTATTTTCTTTAAAAGAAATAAAAAAAATATTGAAATAAATGCGTGTTGGAGTTGATATAGGAGCTACTAAAATTGAATTTGTTGTTCTTGATGAAAAAAATAAAGTTATATTTAAAAAAAGAATATCAACACCCAAAAGTTATAAAAAAGTTATTTCGGACATAAAACTAAACATTCGTAGTCTTGATAAAAAATTTAAAAAAAAACTAAAAGTTGGAGTTTGCCATCCAGGTTCTATAGATGCCAATACAGGTTTATTAAAAAACTCAACAAATGCAACATGGTTAAACAATAAAAGATTAAATAAAGATTTAATAAAAAGCTTAAAAAGAAAGGTGCCTTGCGAAAACGATGCTAATTGTTTTACATATTCAGAAGCTTTAAATGGATCTGCAAGAAACTTTAAAATTGTTTTTGGGATAATTCTTGGCTCAGGAACTGGAGGTGGAATAGTAATTAACAAGAAAATTATAAAAGGATCAAATAACTTAACAGGCGAATGGGGACATATGCCATTACCTATATTTGGAAATTTAAATGACAAAAATTTAGTTAAAAAAAATATTAAAAATATGAAAATTGAAAAATTTATATCAGGGAAAGGTATTGAAAAATTAATCAATAATAAACTAACAGCCAAACAGATATTTAACAAAAAAAATAAAAATATGAAAAAATTAATTTCCGATTTTCAAATAAGATTAGCTAGATCCTTAGTTAATATAATTTATATTTTGGATCCTGATGCAATAGTTTTTGGTGGCGGATTATCTAATGAAATTAAATTTCTTAACAAAATTAAGAATTTGTTAATGAAATTTTTAAAAGTAAAGAGGTTAAATACAAAATTTCTAAAACCAAAATATGGAGATGCTAGCGGTGTCAGAGGGGCTGCAAATTTATCAGATAGAGTGTATTATTAATTATGAAATTATGCCGAGTTGGAGAGCCTGGTTTAGAAAAACCCGCAATCATTGATAAAAATAATACAATAAGAGATCTATCTACAATAGTATCTGATTTAAATCCAAAAACATTAAATTTTGAAACAATAGATAAAATTGATTCAATAAATTTAAATGATTTAACAGAAATAAATCCAGATATAAGAATGGGTCCATGTGTTGGAAATCCCTCAAAATTTTTAGGTATAGGATTAAATTTTAAAGATCATGCCTTAGAACAAAATTTACCAATTCCAGATGAACCAATAATTTTTTCAAAATTTACAAATTGTGTCTGTGGTCCTAATGATGATATCGAAATTCCTAAAGGTTCAGAACATACTGATTGGGAGGTAGAATTAGGATTCGTTATTGGCAAAAAAGCAAAATACATTTCAGAAAATGAGGCTTTAAAATATGTATTAGGATTTTTTTTGGTAAATGATGTAAGTGAAAGAAATTTTCAAAAAAAAAGAGGTCTCACTTGGGATAAAGGAAAAGGATTTGATACTTTTGGACCAATTGGACCTTATATACTTACCAAAGATGAAGTAAGTGATTTTCAAAACCTTAATATGTACTTAGATGTAAATAACGAAAGAATGCAAAAAGGTAATACTAATCAAATGATTTTTAAAATAGAGGAGCTAGTATCATATATGAGCCATTGCATGACTTTATACCCTGGAGATATTTGTTGTACAGGCACACCACCCGGAGTAGGTGAAAATATGAAACCACCTCGATTTTTAAAAGGTGGAGAAACAATAGAATTAGGCATAGATAAATTAGGGACACAAACACATAAAGTCAGAAAAATTTAACACAAAACGCCTATAGAAGATTTTTCAAAAAGATAATATGTATAATATGAATGCTTAAAAGAGATTTATATTATGAACGTATTTCAACAAAGTCATTAAGAGATGATGTTAGGTACCTAGGTAACATTTTAGGAAAAGTTATTAAGGACCAAGAAGGAAAAAAATTTTTTGATCTTGTGGAAAAAACAAGATTATTATCAAAAGCAAATATCGCAAATAGAAGGCAGAAAAATCATTTTAATAAACTCTCTAAAGAAATAAAAAAAGTAAATCCAAAAAATTTATTTAAGCTTACTAGAGCATATAACCATTTTATGAATTTATATAATTTAGCAGAATCGATTGATGCCTCAAGGACTTTAGATATATACGAAAATACAAAGAAAGATAAAAAATTAAAAAATATATTTATTGAGGAGATATTTGAAAATTTTTTTAAAAACAAAAAAATATCAAACAGTAAAATTTATAATGTTGCAAAACAATTACATATCGGTATCGTACTTACGGCACATCCTACAGAAGTAAAAAGAAGAACTTTGATACAAAAATATCATACCTTGACAGAAATTTTGGAGCAAAGAAATTTGTTAAAAAATTATCCATCTAAAATAAAAATTTTAGATAAAAGAATGTTTGATGAGATAACTATTATCTGGAATACAGATGAACTAAAAAGGTCTAAACCAACACCTTCAGAAGAAGCTCGTTGGGGTCTAGCAATAATTGAAGATAGTTTATGGGAGACTATTCCAAAAGTTTATAGAAGATTAAATCAAATCTTTGTTAAAAATATGGGGAAAGGATTGCCTAAAAACTTCAATCCAATTGAATTTGGATCTTGGATGGGTGGAGACAGAGATGGAAACCCATTTGTTACTTCAAATGTTACGAAAGAGGTTATTCTTTTGTCAAGATGGGAGGCAGCAAAACTTTATGAAAAGTCTTTAACTAAGTTAATACGATCTTATTCTATGCAAAAATGTTCTAAAAAAATTCGTAAATTTGCAGGTAAATCTTACGAACCTTATAGAGTTTATTTGAGACCTTTAAGAGATAAAATTAGAAAAACGCATAGATCTATCGAACAGCATTTGGTTAATAATACACCGCTAAATGAAAAAATACTAATTTCAAGTAGAGAAGAAATTTTAAAACCATTGAGAGACGTTAGAGAGTCTTTAGAAAAAAATCAAAGTGAGAATATAGCTAGTGGAGAACTTTTAGATCTAATGAGAAGGGCAAAATGCTTTGGAATTAATTTAGCAAGACTAGATATAAGGCAAGAAGCATCTAGACACTCTCAACTAATAACTGAAATAATAAAAAATAAATATGGCCAAGATTATAATTCTTGGAACGAAGAAAAAAAAATAAAATTTCTCTCACAAAAATTGAAAGGTAAAAATTTTATAAACAAATTTAAATTTAAAAATAGAGAAAATAAGGAAGTTTGGTCTACTTTTAAGGTTCTTTCAAGTCAACCTAAAGAATGTTTAGGTGCTTATGTTATATCAATGACTTCAAGTGCATCAGATATACTATCAGTTATGTTATTACAAAAAGAAGCAAACATAAAAGATAGGTTAAGAGTCGTTCCTTTATTTGAAACATTAGATGATTTAATAAATGCTAAACCTATAATGAATAGTTTATTCAAATTAGGTTGGTATAAAAAATTAGTAAATAGTAATCAGGAAATAATGATTGGTTATTCAGACTCTAGTAAAGATGCTGGAAAACTGTCAGCCAGCTGGCATCAATATAAATTACAAGAGGAAATCTTGAAGTTATCTAAAAGATATAAAATTGAAGTAACTTTCTTTCATGGAAGAGGAGGGTCAGCAGGAAGAGGTGGAGGACCAATTCAGGCAACTCTAAGATCGCAACCACCAGGATCCGTTAATGGTAAGATTAGAATTACAGATCAAGGTGAAGTAATTCAGCAAAAATATGGATATGAGCCGTTAGCAAAATATAATTTGTGTAGCTATATAGGATCTGTAATGGAAGCAACATTAAATCCACCACCATTGCCAAAAAATCAGTGGAGAAATCTGATCCAAAAAATGTCAGAAATTTCAACCAGTTCTTATCGTAAAAATATTACACCAAATTCTGAATTTATAAGATACTTTAAAACTGTTACACCTCACATGGCATTAGGTAAATTATCAATTGGATCAAGACCTTCAAAAAGAAAAAATGTTGACAGTATTAAAGGCCTAAGGGCAATTCCATGGGTATTTGCTTGGACACAAATTAGATTAATGCTACCAGCTTGGCTGGGTACTGCAGAAGCTTTAAGATATTCTTCTATAAAAACTTTCAAAAAAACATTAACAGACATGGAAAAAAATTGGCCTTACTTTAATTCAACAATGGATTTATTAGATATGGTTTTATCTAAAGTTGATCCAGAAATATCAAAAGTTTATGAGGATAATTTAGCTGATGCATCTTTGAAACGTGTAGGAAAAAAACTTAGATTTCAATTTGATGCAGTTAAAAAACTTAATCACGATATAACACCAATTGAAATATTAAAACAAAGAAAGATTTTTAGAGGACCTGCGATTGTAAGAAATGTTTACTCTGAAGTTTTAAATGTTCTACAAGCTGTTGTAATGAATAAGTTGTCCAAAAAAAAACTTAATAAACACGCAAAAAATGAACTTAATGATGCGTTAATGACTAGTATTGCCGGAATCTCTGCAGCTATTAAAAATACTGGTTAATATGTTTGAAATTTTCTTTGCTTTAGGCGCTGGTGTAATTAGCTTTTTATCCCCATGTGTCTTACCTCTTATTCCTGGTTATATAGCCTATATATCAGGTAGTACTTTGGATGAAATACTTGAAAAAAAGAATATAAACTTATTACCTATTATATTATTCACATTAGGGTTTTCGTTAGTATTTATTATTTTTGGAGCAGCTGCATCATTTATAGGTCAATTACTTCTAAAAAATTCATTCGAATTGAGAATTTTTGCTGGGATAATTATTATAATTTTTTCGTTACATATTATTGGAATTATTAATATTAAGTTTTTAAATTACGAAAAAAGAATTCAATCAACAGGTAACAAGGGTTTTTTTGCTCCTATTCTAATTGGTATGGCCTTTGCTTTTGGATGGACACCTTGTATAGGACCTATTCTTGGTTCGATTTTGATATATGCATCTACAACGGACAGCCTTCCAAAAGGTGTTATGCTTTTGAGTTTTTATTCTATAGGCTTAGCTTTACCATTTGTATTCTCTGGATATTTAATTCAAAAATTTATGCTTGTTTCAAAAAATTTAAAACAAAAAATGGTTTTAATAAATAGAGTTGGTGGAAGTTTATTATTAATTACAGGTTTGTTAATTATAACGAACCAACTACAAGTTATAGGCTATTACCTTTTAGAAATATTGCCATTTTTACAAAAATTTGGCTAATTATTTTTTTTCTTTTTTTGTATAAATAATTAAAATTACACCAAATAAAATTATTAAACCTCCTAAGTATAACTCAGTCGTTGGATTTTCTTTGAGAAGTAAAATTGCAGCTAACAAACCTGTTAATGGGATACCCATAGTAACTATGGGTAATACTTTATAAATTGGATTACTTTTTAAAACGTAATAAAAACATCCATATGTAATTGGCTGCATAAAAAAACCTAAATAAATTGCGATTATCCATGAAGTTGTGCTAGCAGATTTAATATAATTTAATGAATTCCCATCAAATAAATTAGATAATAAAATTAGAATTGGACCAGAAAATAATGCTAACCAAGCAACCAAAGTTAATGGATTTAACTCTTTGCTAAGTGGTTTAACTAAAACTTGACCAAAAGCCCATATACCTGATCCTAAAATTGTTAGAAAAATCCCTAAGTATTTACCATCCAAATTTGGTGAGCCAGTCAAAATATATACTCCAATAAAAGCTACAAATATTCCAATTAAACTTCTAATAGTTGGTTTTTCTTTAAGTATGAAATAAGCAAATAAAACTCCAAATGGAACTTCTGTTTGAACCAAGAGAACAGCAGCAGACGCATCAATTAAATTTAATCCACTATAAGTGACACTGTACTGAATAGTATTTGCTACTAGTGATGCTATAAAAATTTTTAAAAGATATCCTTTAGGTATTGGAAACCACCAAATTAAAATTGATGCTGCAAAAGTAAATCTTAATCCCATCAAAAGAATTGGAGGAAAGTCATCCATAGCAGGTTTTGCAATGACGAAACCAAAACCTAAAAATATTGGGACTAAAGATGCAATAAGTGAGTCTTTAATTGTCAAAAATTAAATTTTCTCTTAAGATGTCTTAGTTTTCCCTCAGTGCTGTCAAAATCAATGTAGGCACCTTGAAGAAACCTACTTCCTTCATTTGTATCGAATTCAGTTCTACCATGTAATAATCTATAATTATCCATCATCAATATGTCTCCAGGGATTAATTTAAATTCAATTCTATATTTATTAGAATTATACATTGAGGAAATTTTATTTCTTGCTTTATAATATAAATCTAACTCACTCTTTTCTAATATTGGAACAAAGTCTAATCTTGGACTAAATTTAACTTGTTTAAACTCTTTATTTTCATCTAATTTAATTAATTCAGACCACCCCTCTAATACGACATCTTTATCTATAAATTTAAACTTAACTTTAACTTTCGTTAAAATATCGTAATAGTCTTTAAATTCTTTTTTTAAATCTTCAGTAACAGTATATCCATCCACTAATGTTGAAAAACCACCACTCACTTCATTTGTTATACAGTGTAAAAGCTGAATACATGGAACTGGATTTCTATAAGGGTTATCAGTATGAGGTGCTAAAGGCAAAGATGTGTAAGCAAGATCATTAGGATTTGGAACCGACTTTACATTAAAAAACTCTCCAAAGTTTGTTCTCCTTATACTTCCAATAGAATTTGCAAATTTAACAATAAAATTATCATTTGTTGGCACATCCTTTATTATTACAAAACCATATTTATAAAAATTAATTAAAAGTTCATACATTTCTTTACTTTCAAACATGCTTTGAGAGTAATTGTACTTTTCTATATTGTTAAAATTTGAGTCCCATTTTTCTTTTTTAATTGATTGAATTAAGAGATCATCTTTTGAAAATTCCTGTATAATTTTATTAATTTCTAGCTTAAAATTTACTCCATCGTTAAAATTTATTTCTAGAAAATCATTATTTATTTTAGCATTTTTTATTTCAACATCTGTTTTTAAAAAAGTTGGATCAAATTTTCTTTGTTGTGTGTTGTTATCGAAATACTCCTCATTTGTAACTCTTTCTCTTAACCAGAATGGATGTATCTCCTGAGAAGAAGATCCGTTTTTAAAGAGGACCCTATTTTCACTTAATTCTATCTTCATTATTATAGGATTATTTAAAATTTAACTTTTATCAAGATAAATAAAATAGTAAGAAAAGATTATCATGCCACAGATAAAAAAATTCAATTATAAAACTTATTTCAAGTTTCTCAATAATTTAGCTAAAGAATTAACTAGATTTTACAACAAAAAATTGAGCAAGTCTTTTCAAGTTACTAACAAACTTAAAGGGAGAGGTTACGATCCAGTCACATCATCAGACAAGGCATTTGAAAGGTTTATAAGGTCAAAAATTACAAAAAAATTTCCTGAACATCAAATTATAGGAGAAGAATTTGGAAAAAAAATATCTAAAAGCGAATATTCTTGGGTAATAGATCCAATTGATGGAACTAGATCATATGTTATTGGAAACCCATCTTGGAGTAATCTAATATCACTTAATTATAAAGGAATACCAATTATTGGGTTAGCAAATTTTCCATTATTAAAAAAATATTACATAAATTTTAATCATAAAATTGCTTATAAATTTGAAAATGGAAAAAGAAAAAAAATAAAAGTAAATAACAAAGTTATATTTAAAAAAGCGAGAATAGCTGGTGCATTTCATGGAGTATTGTCTTTAAAAAAACAAATGAAAATACCAAAAGTATTAAAATTATTACAGTTTCCATGCTTTGATGCTTTAAGTTATTCACATATGGCTGAGGGAAAATTAGATATAGTTATTCAGTGTGGTAATAAAATTTGGGATATACATCCACTAATTCCCATTATCAGAGCTGCTGGTGGAAAAGTTTCAACATGGAAAGGTGATGAACCAATAAATGGTGGCAAAATTATTGTTGCCAATAACGAAAAAAATAAAAATCAAATGATTAAATTACTTAAAACAGTGTCTTAAAAGGAGGAATATGACAATCTTTAAACCTATAAATGAAAACGAAGTAATAGGAAAAGTAAAAGAAGTTTTCGATGACATTAAAACTACAAGGAAAATTGAAGATGTTCCAAACTTTTGGAAATACATTGCCAATGATCCAGATACCCTTGAAAGAACTTGGAGTTCTATGAAACAAGTGATGAAGAAAGGTGCCTTAGATGAAATGACTAAGGAGTTAATTTATGTTGCTGTATCTGTGACTAATGGATGTGAATACTGCATAAGATCTCACAGTGCTGCGGCTATGAAAAAGGGCGCTACTAAAGAAATGTTAAGTGAAATGATAGCAGTAACAGGAATGGCAAATGAAGCAAATAGATTGGTGGAAGGATATCAGGTAGAATTAGACAATAAATTTAAATAATGAGAATTGACTATGTTTATAAGATTTGCACGAAAAAAGAATGGAATTTTTTTAAAGAAAAAAAAACCTGGCATGGATCAAATAAAGATATCGAGGATGGCTTTATTCATTTATCAGATAGAGAACAAGTAAATCAAACTTTAAAAAAATACTTTTCAAATCAAAAAGATTTAGTTTTATTAATTTTAAAAACGGATACTTTAAATAATCTTATTTGGGAAAAATCAACTAACGATGAAAAGTTTCCTCATTTATATTCAAAATTACAAATAGAAAATGTTATAGACAGCAAAGAAATTATTGGTGACCAATATCTCTTCTAGGGTCTTTTGTACTTCTAATTTTATCTAAAAAGCCTGATAATTTTGCAGTTACATAAATTATATAGACAACTGTAAGTCCAAGAGCCATAGTTGATAAGAAAGTATATAAAGCTGCTAAAAACTGTTCACCAACCCAGGAATTGAAATCTCCATTAGCAAAATAAAGAACATTCCAAAATATTATAAAGACCACTTCGTATAATATTATTATTTTAAACATTTTTTTAAATCAGTTTAAAATCATTCTAAGATGATTTAGTAATTTTATCTACAAATTTTCTTGTAACAGGAGCAACAATTAAAATAGCCGTTATTGCTATTGGAAAGCTTATTGACCAGGCTTTTAAGAATCTATTAATAAATTCACTATCCATTCCAGTATTGATATATGTAATAATTAAAGTCATTAGCAGACTCATTCCAAAACCCATAATTAGTGTAAATACGAGATTTGAAAATTTTTTAGGGATCATTAAATCAGTTTAACTTTAAATAAAAATTTTAAAATAAAAATAAATTATCCATGAAAAACAAGTAGCCAAAGTTACAAATATTATTGTTATACCAGTTGCTGTTTCATTTTGGTATTTTTTGTTGACTTTGTCTCTCCATTTTTGTGGATAAAGAGGAATTGTTAGTGCATATACAATTAGAAATAAATCAAACGCAGTTAAAATAATGCAAAAAAAAAGTAATTGGTTCATTATATGTCATATACTTTCTTGTTGTATTAAAACTTGCAATTTCTCTATCATGATTAAAGGTGTTTTCATAGCAGGATAAACTTTATGGGCTTCAACATAACTGTCTATCGCTTTTTGATAATTCTTTAGAGCTGTTTGAACCATTCCTTGTCCAGATAAAGCACCAAAGTGTCTTTTCTCTAATTTTAAAACTTCATCTATATCATTTTGAGAAAGCTCATAATTACCCATCAAGTAAAGTACTGTCGCTCTTTTATTCCATGCTTCTGCCCATTTAGGATCTAATTCTATAGCTTTTGAAAACACATTATGTGCTGAGGTCAACTGGTTTTGAGACATATAATATGAACCTTTAGCTAATAAGTTTGTAAGACTTTCTTCAGAGGGATGCGTGGTCCACATTTTCCAAATTTTAGTTTCTATTTCCTTTGCAGCAATTGAGCTGCCCGTGCTCTTTAATTGATTAAATAAATTATTTAATTGTGCATCGTATTGATCATTTGCATACGAAAAAAACGATAAAGAAAAGAACGTAATAGTTAGTAATATTTTTTTCACTTATTTTGGCATAGGAGTGGCACCAGTCTCAAGACTTATAATCTTTCCATCTTTATATCTATAAACTGCCATCACTGCTTCAACATTACCGTCATCAAAAGTTACAAATGCATGGTGAACACCGACTTCATCATTTTCATAAACAACTCTAGATTTATCTTGTTTTATGTCACCACTCATAGCCCATTTAATTACGTCACTTTTTCCTAAAGTATTACCCGATTTATGCATTGTAAATTTAAAATCATCGTGCAAAAGATCATTCATAGTTGACTCATCTTTATTTTTAATCGCACCACTATATTTTTCTATTATTGACATTATTTATCCTCCTATTGTTTTATTTCATTGTACTAGACTCTTCAGCTATTACAAAAGTACTCTTTTCATCTGTATTTGACCTTCTGTGTCCAACTATTTGTTGATGAGCATCTGAATTGTACCATCCCATTGCTTTTTCTTTACTCTCAAATTCGATAACTACTGTAAGAGTTCCTTGCTCACCTTCAGTTGCTAGTTTATCTGGTGTTCTAACTAAGAACTTTCCTCCAAATGCAGCAATTGTTGCATCAACTTTTGATGCATAATCGGTTTTGAACTTATCCATATTTATTACCTTTGGATGAGCTATAACATATGCTTTTCCCATCTTAATCTCCTTTCAATATTATTTTCCTGGTTTAATCACACTGTTAGCTGCATTTGCTGCGTTACTAAAAGCTTTATTATAATCAATTACCTCATGAACCATTAAATCATCCATAAGGCCTGAATTTTTAAAGGCTATTTTCAATGCAACAGCTTGCTCGTATTCTCCTTCAACGCAAGAAATTACATCAAATCTGCCTCTTACCCACTCGTAAGAAACAAGCTTTAAACCAGCTGCTTCTGTCGCCTTTTTTGTAGAGGCAAATCTGTCTGCTGTTGGTTCATTCTGCATTCTCTTCATTAATTCTCCACTTATTTTACCTATTAAATAAAATTTTGCCATATATTCTCCTATTATTCTAATGTTCCTCTTAGTTTTTCGATTTGATCTTTAGAACCTGGTATCAAATCATAAATAAATAAATTACATTTATCATTCCTTTCTTCGTTAAATGGTTTACCAATTAATTTGTCCAATTCTTCATTGGTCCCTTTATTAATTTCTTCACCTTTAACTTTTTCATTTAATAGATATTTTCTTACAATTTTGTAAGAGGCTAAAGCGTATTCGAGTCTGATAGCCTCAATTTCATTAGCAGGTATAAATGATATTGAGGTATAGTGACCCAAGCATTTTATAGCTTTTTCCTTGTCCTCTTTAGTTATATGACCTCCTGCGAAAGAAATAGTAGTGTAAAAAATGATTATCAAACTTAAAAATATCTTCTTCACTTTTAATATAAGGTTTGAACAACTTTTTCGACACGGTCTTTACCATTTGGAATAGTTTCCTCTAAAAAAGTATGACAATTATCAGTTAATTCTTTATTGTATTTAGAGCCATAATGTTTATCAACTGCTTTATTAGTTCCTTCGTCCCAGTCTTTTTCTTTAATACCAATCTCTAAAGCATAGGTTTTCCACACTTTAACAGAAGCCATAGATTTTTCCTTCATGCTATATTCGAATGTTTCACCTGATGGCAAAAAATAATTAGCCATATATATACCAACACAATCCCAGGCTTTATCTGTATCTTTTTTACTTAAACTTCCAGCATTCGCTGTATTTATAATTATAAAACTTGTTAAAATTAATAATAATTTTTTCATAATTAAACCTCAACTTTTGATAACTCCCATAATTGCACATTATCTACACATTCCGCATAAATCGCTTTAGCTTTTGGGTTATTTCCGGCAACAAATTCTTTCATTCCTGCCTCATTATGAACTGAAACCTTAAACAGAATACCGCTTTTATCAGGTTTCATTCCTCCAATAGTTTTTTCTGGATAAGCAACACTTTTTCTTACTTCCATACCTTCATCAGACTGCATCCATCCCATAAAAGTTTCTAGCTTACCTTCTTTAAGATTAACTAAAGCTAACATTTCTTTTTCCATTCTTTTCTCCTTATAAAAAATTATTTATTTTTTCATCGCATTAAACATGCTTAGAGTGTCATCAAAAGTCATCATAATTTTAGTTTTTCCTTCATCAGTTGACTCAAAATAATGACCAAATATCGTATCCATATTATCAGCAGTTGCATGCACTCTAACAAACACTTTGTTACCTTCACTAATCATATCTAAAATTTTTAAATGAAAATTTGGCCATAAAGATGGAATTTTTGACATTGTAGCCATCATGGCTTGTTTACCTTTATGAACTCCAGATAATGGGTGAACACCTTCTTTGCCTGGAAATGTCCATACAATATTATCATCAATCATTTCATTGAAAAAAGTTTCCATATCACCTTTAGTAAAAAGCTCATATGCTTTTCTTGTTTGCTCTTTTACGTCCATTTTTGCTCCTTTAGTTTACTTTATTTTTAATTTACATTTTAGAAAAGTCCATCACCTGAGAACACTCTTCTGAAGTAGTATCAAAAAAGTTATTCATGTCTCCCAATTGATCTATAATAGCTTGCGGGCTCTCTGCTTGCCACTTACAATACATATTCATAGAGTCACCTGCACACATCATTGTCATGTGACACACAGCCTTTTCCCCATTTACGCCTTTTTTAAGATCCTCTGCAGATGTTGAACCTATAACTTCGTAAAATTTTTTTTTCATTTCCTCAGATTTAAAAACGTGAGTTGCTAAATAGTCTTTCATACCAATCCTTTCAAAATTTAGTTTATTTAAATATATCTTAGAAAAGTAAACGTTTTATGACAATACTGGTATGTGGTTTTTTATATCCAACTAGGTACGGGAAGCCCTTTTTCCAACAAAAATTTTTTGTTAAACATCTTAGAGTTGTATTTGTCTGATTTATCGCAGAGGATTGTTACAATTGTTTTGCCTGGTCCTAATATTTTACCTAATCTAATTGCACCAGCAATATTTACTCCACAACTTGTTCCAAGACTTAATCCCTCGTTTTCAATTAAATCAAATAAAACAGGCAAAGACTCGTTATCACTTATTGAAAAAGCACCATCAATTTTAGCTTCAGCGAAATTTGCCGTAACTCTACTTGAACCAATTCCTTCTGTAATTGATCCTCCCTCACTTTTAAGTTCGCCATTTTCTATATAGTTATAGAGAGAAGAACCTGTTGGATCAGATAAATAAATTTTAACATCTTTATTTTTTTCTTTTAAATATGAGCTTACACCAGCTATTGTTCCACCAGTTCCAGATGCACAAACAAACCCATCAACTTTCCCCTCTGTTTGGTCCCAGATTTCAGGACCTGTACTTTCATAGTGACCTTTTAAATTAGCAGTATTATCAAATTGATTAGCCCAAACTACTCCATGATTATTTGATGATTTAAGTTCATCAGCAAGTCTACCTGCAACCTTTACATAATTACCATCATCTTTATATGGTTTAGGAGGAACTAATTTTAACTCAGCACCCATATTTTTTAGCATATCCTTTTTTTCTTGTGTTTGATTATCATTCATAACAATTACTGTTTTATAACCTACTGAATTTCCAATAAGACAAAGTCCAATTCCAGTATTGCCAGCTGTGCCCTCAACAATAGTACCACCCTTAGAAATTAATTTTTTCTCTTCAGCATCTTTTATTAAAGCTAACGCTGCCCTATCTTTTACTGATCCCCCTGGATTAAGATATTCAGCTTTACCGTAAATATTACATCCCGTTGCTTCAGATGCAGCTCTTAATTTAACTAAAGGTGTATTTCCAATTCCTGAAATAAAATTATTCTGAAAATTCTTCATTTTTTTCCTCGTCACTTATACCATAAGGTTTAAATTCTTCAGTGGCTGTTCCAACATTTCTTGCTGGGATTCCCACCATAACTCCATTTTCTGGAACATCTTTAGTCACTACAGCATTTGCTCCAATTTTGGCATTCTTCCCAACTACAATAGGTCCAAGTACTTGAGCTCCAGAACCAACAACAACATGATCATGAAGAGTAGGGTGTCTTTTAGTTTCCCTTTGATTTTCAGAATTTATACTAGGTGAAATTCCTCCAAGAGTTACGTTATGATAAATTGTTACATTGTCTCCAATATCTGATGTTTCTCCAATTACAACCCCCATACCATGATCAATAAATAAATTTTTTCCAATTTTAGCTTTTGGATGAATTTCAATTCCAGTCATAAATCTTGAAAGTTGAGATACTATTCGAGCTATCAAGTCAAACTTTGCAACTGCAAAAAAATTTGCAATTTTATGCATGAACACTGCTTTTGCACCTGGATAAGTTAGTATCACAGATAGTTTTGACTTAGCAGCTGGATCTCTTTTTATTATAGATTCTAAAAATTCATTCATAAATATTTTATAGATTTAATTAAATTTAACTTTAGTCGTTACAACAACAACAATCGGATTTTGATTTGCAAACACAATTATCGTTATGTTCACAAGCACACTTATCATTAGTGCAATTTTTACATTTACATTTTTGATTATTGCAAACCATAAGGAATATATAATTATAATATTTTTAAATACAACTTATAATTTTAACTAGATTTGGTCTAAAGTAAGTCCCTTTACATTAGCAGGTACAGCAATATCCATCATTTTTGGATTAGCTAAATTCAGATTTTGCATTATTTCTGCATATTCTTCTTTAGATTTTACCTGTAATCTAGGATTATTATTTTTTTCATTTTCAATTGTTGAAAATTTTTTGCCGTTATAATCGTGCGCTGGGTATACAAGCGTATTTTCAGGAAGTTTTAAAAGTTTGTTAAACAGTGAGTCATAAGCATCATATGAGCTACCATTTTGAAAATCTGTTCTACCTGTACCATTAATTAATAATGTATCTCCTGTAAAAACTCTATCATTCATCAGATAACTATAAGAACAATCAGTGTGACCAGGGGTGTACATTGCTTTAAGTTCAATATTTTCTATTTTAACTTTTTCGTTATCTTTTATTTTTAAATCTATTACCTCTGATTTTGAGTTCTCACCCATAATTCTTGCACAGCTTGTCCTTTTATTTAACTCATTTAATGCAGTTATATGGTCAGCATGAATATGTGTATCAATAACTTTCACTAATTTTAGTTTGAGATTTTCCAAAATTTTAAGATACTCCTCAGTGTGTTCAATAACTGGGTCTATAATTAATGCTTCACGACCCTCTCCACTAGAAATGATATAAGTGTAGGTTGAAGATTTTTTATCAAATAATTGATTAAATATCATATATTTATTAACATTATAAAAAATTGCATAGCAAATCAATCTTGCATATAATTTAATTTAAAAAAGGAGACATAAATGACATTAAAAATTAATAGTGTTGCACCAGATTTTACAGCAAAAACTCAAATGGGAGAAATAAAGTTCCATGAATGGTTGGGAGACAGTTGGGGAGTATTATTTTCACACCCAAAAGATTTTACACCCGTTTGCACAACGGAATTAGGTGCTTTAGCAAGAATGAAACCAGATTTTGATGCAAGAAATGTAAAAGTTATGGGTTTATCAGTTGATCCCGTGTCTGATCATGAAAAATGGCTAGAGGACATAACAGATGTATGTGGGATGAAACCCGAGTACCCAATTGTTGCAGATGAAAAATTAGAAGTAGCTAAGTTATACAATATGTTGGAAGGCGACGCTGGAACCTCTTCAATGGGAAGAACGGCCGTTGACAACGAAACTGTGAGAACAGTATATATTGTAAGACCTGACAAAAGAATTGGTCTATTTCTTACTTATCCAATGACAACAGGAAGAAATTTTGGTGAAATTTTAAGAGCAATAGACTCAATGCAAAGAACAGCTAAACACAAAATAGCAACCCCTGCAGATTGGAAACCAGGCGAGGATGTAATTATTGTACCTAAGGTAACAAATGAGGAAGCTAAAAAAATATATCCAGATGGCTGGGAAACAATTAAGCCGTATTTAAGAAAAGTACCTGACCCACAAAAGTAAGTTAGATACAAAATTATTAGACCAACAATCTCAGCATTGGGAAAAAAATTTCTCGAATAAGCCTGAGATGTTTGGTTTAGATGCAAGCGAACCAGCAAAAAAATCTTTAAAAATTTTTCAAGAAAATAATATTAATACTGTAGTTGAACTAGGGGCTGGTCTTGGGAGAGATAGTATTTTTTTTTCCCTAAATAATCTTTCTGTAACTTCATTAGATTATAGCCAGTCAGGCATAAATATAATAAATAAAAAAATCAACGATAATAAACTCAAAAATATTAATGCTAAATTATTTGATATTAGACAAAAACTGCCATTTAAGGATAACTCAATTGATGGGTGTTTCTCCCACATGCTATATTGTATGGCATTAAGTAATCAAGATTTATTCAACCTTAACAGGGAAATCTGCAGAATATTAAAACCTAACGGATTAAATATTTATACTGTAAGAAATGAACATGATGGTGATTATAAAAATGGAATACATATAGGGGAGGACATGTACGAAAATGACGGATTTATAGTACATTTTTTCAACAAAACAAAAATAAAACATTTAACCGATGGCTTTAAAAATATAAATATAGAAAGTTTTGAAGAGGGAAATTTTCCAAGAAAACTATATTTTGTTGTAAATAAAAAAATTAATTAGATCTTTTATATCTTTTCATTGATACACTTGCGATTAATAAATTAGGATCAATAAAAGTTTTTGATTTTTTAATTTTTTTAAACGATTTATATGCGAATATTGCAATAGGAAGTTCAGTACAACCTAAAATTATTTTTTTACATTTAATCTTTATCAAATGATTTACTGCTGGTTTAATTGCTTTTTCGGCTTCTTTTACTTTACCCGTTTTTACAAGTCTAATCGCTTTATTTACTGAGCTGATTTGTAGGGATTTGCTTGGGCTGACTAAATTAAAATATTTATTAAAATATTTACTGTAAACTTTTGTTTTTAGAGTTGCCTCTGTACAAAGAATCCCAATTTTTGAATTTTTTTTACAAGTTTTTTTTGTATGCAAATATACTTCTTTTGGCATGCTTATAATTGGAATCTTAATTTTTTTTTGTAAATCCTCATGCCAGTGATGTGCTGTATTACATGGCATTACAATGAATTTACATTTATTTTTCTTTAGTAAATTACATCCCTTAATAAGACTTTTTAATATGTAATTATATCTATTTAAGTTTTCAGGTCTTTTTGGGATATTTGATTTATTGTATAATAGAAAGAGAGGATATTTCTGATCTGTTTTACCTACGTTTAATTTTGCTAATTTATTGCAAAAGTCTAAACCTGCTCTGGTTCCCATTCCTCCTAAAATCCCAATCATTTTTCTCTAAGTATATTCGTGATTGTTATCTAATTAATTGAAAAGAAAATCAATGATTATATCGTCCAAAAGTACTAATGTAATTTATGAATAGAAATCTAATTGTTTTAACTTTAAGTCAAATTTTTAGTTTCACCGCTGCACCTGTTACTGTTTTTTTAAGTGGGATAATTGGGTCGCAAATTAGCCCATTAAAATCTTTATCAACTTTACCAATGTCTATTTCAGTTGTTGGAATTGCAATTGGAGCAATATTTGCATCTAAATTGATGAGCATGACAGGCCGAAAGGTTGGTTTCATTGTTGCATCAATTGGAAATACATTAGTATCTATTTTAGCTGCGCACTCTATTTTTCTTCAAAGCTTTTCTATTTATTGTGTTGCTAATTTTTTTTTGGGTATGGGTATGGCTTTTACACATCAATATCGTTTCGCTGCAGCTGAAAGTGTCAATGAAGATAAAGTACCACGGGCTATTTCAATAATTTTACTTGGAGGAATAGTTTCAGCATTTATCGGTCCAAGTGTTGCAAATTTTTCTAAAGATTTGTTTAGCAATTATATGTATGTAGGATCTTATTTATCTCTCGCTGCGTTAACTTTCTTGCCAACAATTTTCTTCCTTTTTTATAAAAATACTTCAAATATTGAAATATCGGTTAAATACTCTGGAAGAAGTTATCTAGATCTTATTTCGCAACCAAGATTTTTACAAGCAGTTATATCTTCGGCTTTTGGTTATGCCATCATGACTTTTTTGATGACAGGAACCCCTTTGAGTATGCATGTAATGGATGGGATTAGCTTGAGCAAGACAAGTACAGTCATACAAATTCATGTTGCTTGTATGTTTTTACCGTCATTAATTGCAGGTAATTTAGTTAAAAAAATCGGTCATTCAAAGATGATGTATGTTGGAGTAGGTCTGTACTGTATAACAGTAATAATAAGTTTATTTGATCAGTCTTTTTTTAATTATATGCTTGCACTTATCTTTCTAGGTTTTGGATGGAATTTTTTGTTTATATCTGGAACAAGCTTGTTAGTTTTAACGTACAATGAGGAAGAAAAATACAGAGCTCAAGGCTTTAATGATTTCGTAGTCTATTCTGTTCATGCATTAGGAAGTTTATCTGCAGGTATTTTAATTGTTCTTACAAATTGGAAAATAATGAATTTAATTTGTATACCTTTAATTATCGTAATTATATTAACCACATTAAGAGCAGATCTTTTAACCAAAAAATGAGTTTTTTATTACTTGGATTTTTTACTGGTATAAGTTTAATTTTAGCTATTGGCGCACAAAATATATTTGTGATAGAGCAGGGACTAAAAAAAAAATACGTATTTATTGTTTGTTTAATTTGTTCTTTATCCGATTTTATTTTAATTTTTTTAGGTATTTTTTTATTTGAGTATTTAAAAATATATTTTACAAAAAATGTAGAGCTTATCTTTAATATTTTATTATTCGTTTTTTTGATTTACTTTATTTATAACAAAGTAATTTCTTTGTATAAAAAAAAAAATATTAACTTTGAGGATGAAAATTTAAATTTTAAATCAATAGTAATCAAAACTCTTGGATTTACATATTTAAATCCTCATGTTTATTCTGATACGGTTTTTTTTTTAGGAAACTTTTCAAAAAACTTTTTAATTGCCAACAAATATTTGTTTGGTTTTGGTGCTTCTATTGCATCTTTTATATTTTTTTTTTCATTGGGATATCTGGCAAAATATTTTTCTAGTAACTTGGTTAATTCAAATATATGGAAAACAATAAATTTTTTTATAATTATATTTATGACAGTTTTGTCTAGTTATGTATTTATGGATATAACCGATTTAATTTGAAAAACCGTATTTTCTCAACCTTACATCTCCTGTTCGAGCATGGGCTTCCATGCCTTCATATCTTGAAATTCTTGCTGCAGCTGAACCGACCTCTTTAGTAGATTCTTTAGTCATTCTTTGAAAACTTAGAGTTTTAATAAATTTTCCAACAAACAAACCTCCTGTATATTTTCCCGCACCTTTAGTAGGCAAAATATGATTTGTTCCTGAGCATTTATCCCCATAAGCTACAGTTGTTTCTTCTCCAATAAACAAAGATCCATAATTTTTTAATCTTTCGTGAAACCATTTGTCATTATTAGTTTGTAATTCTAAATGTTCTGGAGCATATTCATCACTTATTTTGACCATGTCTTCATCGTTTTCACATAATATTACTTCTCCGTAATCTCTCCAAGCAGCTTCAGCACTTGTTCTTGGTAATTCAGGTAATTCCGAAATTAATTCTGGTACTCTTTTCATTACATCATCTGCAAGTTTTTTACTTGTGGTATAAAGCCAGGCTGGAGAATTATAACCATGTTCAGCTTGCCCAACTAAATCAACAGCAACGATTTCTGGATCTGCTGTTTCATCAGCTATTATTGCGATTTCAGTAGGTCCAGCAAATAAATCTATACCAACTTTTCCAAATAAAATTCTTTTTGCTTCTGCCACAAATTGATTTCCAGGACCAACTAACATATCCGCAGGTTCGTTTCCAAACATACCAAATGTCATTGCAGCAATTGCTGGTACACCACCCAAGTTTAAAATTTTGTCTGCTCCACAAAGATTAGCTGTATAGATTACAGAAGGATTTGCACCGATATCTTCTTTTGGTGGGCTACAAGCAATAATATTTTTAACACCAGCAACTTTTGCAGTTGTAACACTCATTACTGCTGATGCTATATGAGCGTACCTTCCACCAGGTATATAACATCCCGCAGTATTAACTGGAACTAACTTTTGACCAGCATATAATCCTTTAGAAAGTTCAACTTCAAAATCTTGACCATAGTTTTGGAGTTGTGCCTCTGCAAATTTTTTAACCCTATCATACGAAAATTTAATGTCATCTTTGGTTTTTTGATCTAAAGAGTTGCTAATTTCTTCAATTTTATCCTTAGAAACTATGATTTCCCCAACATATTTATCAAATTTTTTTGTTAATTCTTTGCATCCATCCTCTCTTGATTTTTCAAGATCGATTAAAAGTTTTTGAACAATATCCCTAGTTTTAACATCATCAGTAGATGGCTGTTTAGGTGATTTTTTTAAATACTTTATTCCCATATAAAAGTTCTATTGCATTAGTTAGTCTAAAGCAACTACAGCTGCTGCGATTGAGGCTAATCTTGCCGTTGCTACATCAGATCTTGATGTAATTACAACAGGAACTTTCCCTCCAACAACAACACCAGCTGCACACGCACCCATAAAATAAACCATAATTTTTACTAGTGCATTACCAGTTTCTATACTAGGTACTAATAAAACATCTGCATTTCCAGCAACTATATTTTTAATACCTTTAATTTCAGCAGATTTTTTTGAAATACTATTATCAAATGCTAAAGGTCCAAAAACATCGGCTATTAAATTTTCTTTTTGAGCCAATTCTGTTATTTCCTTTGCATCTATAGAGCTTTGAACACTATCTAATACCTCCTCTGTTGCAGATAGAACTGATACTTTGGGTCTTTTATTCCCAATCCTATTGCAAAAATTAATTGCGTTTTTAAGGATATGCATTTTTGTTTTTACATTTGGGCTTACATTTAGAGCACCGTCAGTAATTATTAAAGGTTTATCCTCTTTATCTAAGGTCATATGCCAAATATGACTCAACCTTGTCTTCCCAATTAAATTATATTTTTTTTTAATTACTTCTTTCATTAATACATCGGTATGTATGTGACCCTTAACAATTATTTTAATTTTATCTTCTGATGCAAGTTCAGCAGCAATTACTGCTGTTTTATTCTCATTTTTTTCATCTATTATTTTAAATTCAGAAATATCAAAACTTAATTCTAATGCACATTTTTCTATATCCAATTTATTTCCTATAAAAATTGGAATTATCAAATTTTCATTCACTGCATCCATTACAGACATCATTGTTATTGATTTACCAGCATTTACAATTCCGGCAGGAATTCCTTTTTTTTGATGCGCAACATCTAAAAGATTATTAGGACTTACAATTTCTTTATCTGACAGCATTTAATTGATCCTTATATATTAAGTTAATATGGCATAAAATACAAATTACGTTTAAAATTGGTCACTTTGATGCATTGGAACAAAAAAAATATAATTTAAATATAAAATATGAGCTCTGAAACTATTAAAGTAAATTGGAATTGTAGACATACTTGGAAAAGGAGTTCTAAAAATACTGCTTGGTGTTTACTAGGATGTTCAATAGGAGATTTTGGAACAATATTGTTTTTTCAATTATCAGAAATTCCATTTCCAATATTAGGTATTATGATTTTAGCGATAATTAACGGATTAATAACAAGTATGGCTCTTGAAACTATAATACTAATTAAACAAAATTTTAGCATTAAAAATGCTATTAAAACCGCATTTGGAATGAGTTTTATTTCTATGATAAGCATGGAGATTGCAATGAACTTAACAGACTATCTATTAACTGGCGGAGCAATTTTAAATTGGTATGTTATTCCAATAATGTTAGCAGTAGGATTTATTACCCCGTTACCGTACAACTATTATAAATTAAAAAAATATAATATAAGTTGCCACTAAGATGGAAACTTTAATTCAAAATATATTAGCAATAGTATTGGGAATGATGATTTTTTTTTCATTCGTTTTAGCGCCTATGATATTTAAAATATTAGATGCTGAAAATGCTGGAAAATTTGTTAGAAAGATTTTTCCTTACTATTATTTTGTAAATCTTATTTTTTTAAGTATAGCAATAATTTTATTTATAATCATTTCATCATTAGAGATAAATTTTTATATAACATTAGTTTTGGCCATATCATTTATTTTTGCACAATTTTTTTTAATGCCAATGATAAATAAGTTAAAAGATAATAATGAAGAAAAAAAATTTAAATATGCTCATGGAGCATCAGTGATAATAAATTTCATCCAAATGATAGTTTTAATTTATCTCTTAATTTAATGAGGAAATTATCAATTATTTTTTTTATTTTTATTTTTATTCCAAATAATTCTCATTCAAGTGAAAATGTTGTCAAATTTTTAAAAGAAGGAAAAAAAATAGTCTTCATAAGACATGCGCTAGCCCCAGGAAATGGTGATCCAAATAATTTTGATATCAAAGATTGTTCTACCCAAAGAAATTTAAATGATGAGGGAAGGGCTCAGTCAAAGAGAATTAGGAATTTCTTTGAGAAAAATAATATAAAAATCGACAAAGTATTATCTAGCGAATGGTGTAGATGTAAAGATACTGCTAAAATAGCCTTTGGAAAATTTGAAACCTTTAGTGCTTTAAACTCCTTTTATGAAACGAGATTTTCAAAAAATAAATCTAAGCAAATGAAAGATTTAAGGGAGTATATTTCTAAATGGGAAAGTGATTCTAATTTAATTATTGTGACTCATTATGTCGTTATTTTGGATATTTTAGATCGTGGAACTTCCTCTGGAGAAATGATTATTTCAGATAAAAATCTCAATATTATTAGTAATTTTGAAACAAATTAATAAATTGAATTATAATTTAAAAATGATAACTCTAATTTAATATGGACAACATTACTAAAACATTACAATTAATTTTGTTGGGTGTGATCTTAATAAGTACGGTTATAGCGGTTGGAATTGAAATTAGAACCATGTTTCTCAATCAAAGTGTAACTTTGGCAGATCTCCTTTTAATGTTTTTATATTTAGAGGTAATGGCAATGGTAAGAGTTTTTTGGGAACAACAATCTATATCGATATCTTTACCTTTGTTAATTGCAATTACTGCTTTAAGTAGATTTATTATTCTTCAAGGAAAATCAATGGATCCTAGTGCTCTATTATATGAGGCAGGTGCCATATTATTGATCGCTGCTGCAATAGTTGTTTTAAGATTGAGACATAGTGAAAAGTTAGGAATTTCAAAAAAGAAAAGATAACATCTTTAAATTCTTAGTAATGAAAATCATTCTCAAAAAAAAATTTTTTTTTACTTAATTTTTTTTGATAATGATTATCATTTTTAAATATACTTGTTGAATATAATTATTTTCTAATTAAATATTTCACTATGGAATTAGAAACTTACAATTGCAGAAAATGTGGATTAACAATTTCTTCAACTTGTTCAAAATGTCATAGAGTGGTCGACGTTAAAAAACTAGATGATGGATGTATTGTTCAAGTAACGAAATGTAATGATTGTGCTAATACACCAGTTATTAAGGATATTTGCGTTTCAACACCTAAATAAACTTAATAAGTATTACTACTTTTATCCTTTAACTTGCTTAATCACCACAGATTATTAAAGTGTATCTATGGAGATAGTTACAAGAATTGCTCCAATTGCACTTGCATTAATTATGCTAGGTCTTGGATTAGGCCTTACAACAAATGATTTCAAAAGAGTTTTAAAAAGTCCCTTGGTATTTGCTGCAGGTATAACTACTCAAATAATACTACTTCCTTTAGTTGCATTTTTTTTAATATGGTTAATTAAAGTTCCTTTAGAAATTGCCGTAGGTGTAATGATCATAGCAGCTGCACCTGGAGGAGTAACATCTAACGTTATGACCAAATTTGCAAATGGTGATGTTGCTTTATCTATTTCTTTAACAGCTGTTAGTAGTATAATTAGTATTATCTCAGTACCACTCATAGTTTTAAATTCTGCAAAATTTTTAGGTGTTACTAATTTATCTCAAGAAATTACTATGACAGGTATAGCTTTAAAAATGGCGGGTGTTGTAACACTCCCAGTCTTAATTGGAATGTTAATAAGGAGTTTTGCAAGCAATTTAATAAGTAATAATATTCGCATAGTCGAGAAAATAACTGGTTTTTTATTTATAATAGTTTTCGCAGCCATTTGGATTGAAGAAAGAAATAATATTATTTCATATTTATCTAAAGCAGGATCAATAGTTCTAACACTTAATTTAGTTATGATGTTTATTGCATATTATATTGCTAAATTTTTTTCATCAAATATTCAACAAAGAAAGTGTATTGCTATAGAGTGTGGTTTACAAAATGGTACATTAGCGGTTTTTGTTGCAACGCAAATATTTACAAATATAGCTTATATTATTCCAACGGCTGCCTATGCTTTAATAATGTATATAACTGCATTTATATTTATTTATTTATTAAAAAAAACTAATTAATGTTTATTTGATTAAATGTTCTTGTAATAAAATCACTTAAATCTTTTATAGTCTCATTTTGTAAATTTGATGTTTCTTTATAACTTTTATTATTAAATTTTATGTGTAAAAGCTTATTTTTATCTATTTGAATCATATTATAATTTATTAATTTTTTTAATTTTCTAATTACTGTGGCTCTCGGTATACCTGTGATATCCGATATCGACATTGCATTAATCCCTCTAATATTGCTTTGAAGTATTTCCTCTCTCCACTTATCAATATAAGATTCAACACCTTTAAGTTTAACTGTTGCAGTAGAAACTGAATTAAAAGCTACTGTTATTCCAATTAATAATATTTCTAATTCTCCAAAATATTTCCTCCATCTCATACAATATGCTAAAATAAATTTCAAAAATTGATACCAGCAAAAAGAAAAGTTATCTTTTATTAGGCTTGAAACTTCTAATCGATTAGAAAATTTATCTATTAAGTTCTCTTTTTTCAAAATTTGACTAAATTCACTTATCAAATTTGATACATTTTTTAATGTATTAATAGGTTCTTGAAATTTATAAGCACTTCTGTCTAAATATAACTTTTTGCCTTTTTTCCTTATAATACCTCTCTTTTCTAAATCAGAAATCTTGCGTCTTACACTCTCTTTTGGAATACACAGATCTTTGGAAATCTTTATTAAATTAATTTTTATTTCTAAAGTTTTAGACGCATAAAAATCGGAATATGTTATATTAATATTATTTCTTCTAAAAAACTCAAAATCGGTATTTATTAGGTAAATAAGAATTAAATACTTATCTATATCATTAAATAATTTATATGCATCCGACATCCACTCGGTAACTAATTTATAAAAAAAAGGACTTATAGAATTAAAGTTTTTTAATGTAAGTTTATTAATTATATCTTGATTAATTTCACTACTTATACTTGGAATTTTACTCATTATTTAAAACCCAAATTGAACATACTTTTAAAAAAAATCAACCCAAATTGAACATTTGTCTCATAGTTAATAAATAACAAAAATGTTTTAATTTCATTATATATTTATGGAAAGAACATCTATACAAACTGGTCTGAATGATAAGGCCCCAAAAAAAGTTAATATAGATGTTCTTAAAAAAAGAGTTTATCAACAGGAAAAAAGGGAAAAATTTCAGGGTAAAGTTATAATTTTCGGTTTATTTCTTTTTGTTTGCACCATAGGATTTATTATATCTGCTTAAATTATTTCTTTTGTATTTTCCACAAAGCATTTGAAGATAATATAAAAAGTTTACCAGTTTCTGGCTGAATTTGTATATCTCTTAATCTTCCAAGTTGATTTTTGAATATAATTTCTTCAACAACATTTTCCTCCTTTTTATCTTTAAAAATTAACTTTCTAAGAGACATATCTTTGAGTGAAGTAATTAGTGCGTGACCATTCCATTCTTTAAATTCTTTGCCCTTATAAATTGTAATTCCACTAACTGCTATTGATGGTACCCAATATTTTATTGCTTTAGTAAATCCAGGTTTCCATTTTGGACCAATTTTAGTTCCAGTATAGTTGGTACCTCCCCATCCTAATATTTTCCATCCATAATTTTCTCCCCTTTTTACCTCTCCAAACCAGTCTCCACCTCTAGCACCATGATTGCTAATATAAATTTTGTTGTCAAAAGGTGAAACTACTAATCCTTGTGGATTACGAATTCCTATTTGATAAATTTCAGGCAACCAATCAACTTTGTCTATAAAATGCGGATTATCCTTTGGGATGTTTCCATCTATATTTATTCTAATAATACTCCCAGGATGTTTTGAAGCGTCTTGCGCAATCATACCTTCGCCTCTTTCACCTATAGAAGCATATAGGAAATCACCTGAGATCCCTATTCTTGAACCAAAGTGGTATCCAGATTTAATTGGTGGCTCAGCTCTAAATAAATTTTGAAATTCCATTTTTTTTTTATTTAAGAATGATTTAGCAATCGAAGTACTTGTTTTGCCTTTGTCTCGGTCTTCAGAGTAGGATACATATATATGTTTATCATAATATAAAATATCTAATAACCCACCTTGTCCATCTTCTAGAACATTTAAGTTATGTTCTATAGTATTAACTTTATTTGTTTTGAGGTCTATAATTTTAATCTTTCCACTTTTTTCCGTAATTATGATCTCGTCTTTGTTAATAAAGCTAGATCCCCATGGTTGATCCAAATCTATAATTTTACTTATTAAAATTTCAGACGCAAATATATTGCTCAAATTTAATATAAAAATTAGAAAACATAATAAAAACTTTTTCATTCTTTTTCCAAATTTTTTAATTCTGATTGCACTTTTTTTGATAGTATAATTTTTTTATTAAAATTTTGTTTATATCTTTCGTAGTTACCTTCACCAGGATATTTAATTTTTTTAAAGTCTTTTAACTTAGGTAGTTTTTTTACACGTTTAATATTTTTTTTAATTTGCGATTTATAGTTTGATGTAAATAACGATGATTTTAAGACAATAAAAAGGTGACCAATATTTTGTGGTCCACTAAAATCATCGAAAGGATCTCTCACTTTTCCTCCATGAGCACTCCCAGTAAAAACACCACTTAGTATGTCAACCATCCAAGCTAACCCAGATCCTCTATACTCTCCAATTGGAAGCTGAACTCCACTTAAAGCTTTTTTGGCGTTTGTCGTAACTTTACCATTTTTATCAAGCGCAACCCCATATGGAATTTTTTTATTTAGTTTAGCTGCTAAACGTATTTTTCCTCTATTGATTTTAGCCATAGATGAATCAAATATAAATGGTGATACTAAATTTGTAGGAGACCCAAAAGCTATAGGATTAGTTCCAAATAAGCTTTTTTTCGCACCATACGGTGCTATTGCAGGAGGAGCATTTGTAAAACAAAGTGCGATTAAATTTTTTTTAACAGCTTGCTGAATATAATAGCTAGATAAACCATAATGACCGCTATTTTTTACCGCCACCACACCTATACCCGTTTTCTTCGCTTTTAAAATTGATTGTTTTATAGCTAATTGAGCTGCAACGAAACCAATACTATTATTTGCATCAACTAATGATATAGATTTTGATATATGTCTTAACTTAATTTTTGGTTTTGGATTAATTAAATTTTTTTTAATACGATCACAATACATTTTAAGTCTAGAAATACCGTGAGATTTTTCACCTGTAAGTTCTGCATTAATTAATGCATCCGCGCATATTAATGAGTCTCTATGACTTAACTTA
>CACNFY010000005.1 GCA_902619925.1 uncultured Pelagibacteraceae bacterium | reverse complement strand
ATTAAAATAGATAATGAATTATACGATATTGAAAATTCACCAGAACTAAATAAAAAAATTAAACATGATATATCTATATTGGTCGATAGAATTGTTTTAAATTCATCTTTAGGAAATAGACTGGCTGAGAGTGTTGAAACAGCAGTTAATTTAGCAAATGGTTTACTATTTGTGGAATATGAAAATGAGACATTGCCAAAAAAATACAGAAAAACCGAAAAACTAATATTTTCGACTAAATTTGCATGTCCGGAGAGTGGTTTTACTATTGAAGAGATTGAACCAAGGCTTTTTTCATTTAATAGTCCTTATGGTGCATGTGAAGAATGTGAGGGTATAGGTGTTAAACTTAACGTAGATCCAAAACTTGTAGTACCAAATGAAAAAAAATCTATTGCTGATGGAGCTATAGAGCCATGGGCTAAATCTACCTCTTTATATTATGCACAAACCCTCGCCTCAATTGCAAAACACTATGGTTTTTCATTAGATGAAAAATGGAGCAAATTAAGTAAAAAAATAAAAGATATAATTCTATTTGGATCAGATGATGAAGAAATAAAGTTTTCTTATGATGACGGATATGAAAAATATTCGCACAAAAAATCATTTGAGGGAGTTATTAATAATTTAGAACGTAGATATTTAGAAACTGATAGTGATTGGAAAAGAGATGAAATATCGCAATATCAATCAGATTCTAACTGTGAAAGATGTAATGGTCAAAGGCTAAAAGAAGAAGCCCTTTGTGTGAAAATCAACGATTTAAATATAAGTGAAGTAACAACTAAATCTATATTAGACGCAAAAAAATGGTTTACATCTCTTGAATTTAAACTTGATAAAAGACAATTAAAAATAGCAGAACATATACTAAAAGAAATTAATGAAAGATTAGATTTCCTTTTAAATGTTGGTCTAGATTATCTAACTTTGTCAAGAGAGTCGGGAACTTTATCTGGAGGTGAGTCACAAAGAATTAGATTGGCTTCACAAATTGGTTCTGGACTAACTGGTGTACTATATGTTTTAGATGAACCCTCGATAGGTTTACACCAAAAAGATAACGTTAAATTAATAACTGCTTTGAAAAGACTTAGAGATTTGGGTAATACCGTCGTTGTTGTTGAACATGATACAGAAACTATGGAAAATGCAGATCACATAATTGATCTTGGCCCTGAAGCAGGCCATAATGGAGGAGAAATTGTTGCGCAAGGATCTTACCAAGAACTTTTAAAAGCAGACAGTATAACTGGTAAATATTTATCTAACAAAAATTTTATACCTATACCAAAGAAAAGAAGAATTGCAAAAAATGGAAGATTCTTACAGATATTAAGCGCGAGTGGAAATAATTTAAATAACGTCAACTTAAAAATCCCATTCGGAACATTTACTTGTGTAACAGGAGTCTCTGGAAGTGGAAAATCCACTTTAGTTCTCCAGACATTATACAATGCATTAAATCTAAGTTTAAATAATAATAAATCCAGAAAGATACCTAAACCTTTTAGAGGTATTAAGGGAATGGAATTAATTGATAAAATTATTGATATAGATCAATCTCCGATAGGTAGGACACCCAGATCTAACCCAGCTACTTACACTGGTGCATTCGGTCCAATTAGAGATTGGTTTACTAATTTACCCGAGTCCAAAAGTAGGGGTTATAAACCCGGGAGATTTTCTTTTAATGTAAAGGGCGGTAGGTGTGAAGCATGTGAGGGTGATGGTGTGATTACCTATGAAATGCACTTTCTACCTGATGTGTATATTACATGCGATGAATGTAAAGGTAGTAGATATAATAGAGAAACGCTTGAAATAAAGTTTAAGGACAAAAGTATTTCTGATGTTCTTGAAATGACTGTAGAAGAAGGGTGCGATTTTTTTGAAAATATTTCAAATATAAGAAGTAAACTTTTAACATTAAAGAAAGTTGGTTTGGGTTATATAAAAATTGGCCAACAAGCAACCACTTTATCAGGCGGGGAAGCACAAAGAATAAAACTTGCAAAAGAATTATCAAAACGCTCTACTGGAAGAACAATGTATATTTTAGATGAACCAACTACAGGATTACATCAACATGATATCAAAAAATTGCTGGAAATTCTTCATACTTTTGTTGCAACTGGTAATACAGTTGTAGTAATTGAGCATAATTTAGATGTTATAAAAACTGCTGATTACATAATAGATATGGGTCCAGATGGTGGTGTAAAAGGTGGCAATATAGTTGCTGAGGGCAAACCTGAGGACATTATCAATGTAAAGAATAGTTACACCGGTCAGTATTTAAAACCTATGTTAAATGGGAAAATTAAAAAAATTGCTTAATTTATTTTTCTTCTTTAATAATAGTTTTCTGAGTTACATTGAGTTTTACTAATACAGGGCACGCTATGTAAATTGAGGAATAAGTTCCAAATATTACTCCTAAAATCATAGCTAAAGAAAAACCTTTTAATATTTCTCCTCCGAATAAAAATATAGATAATAGTGCTAATAAAGTTGTTACAGAAGTAATGATTGTACGAGACAAAGTTTCGTTAATAGATAGATTTGTTAAATCAAATATTTTAATATCGTTGAACCTTTTTAGATTTTCTCTCACTCTATCATAAATAACGACTGTATCATTCATTGAATAACCAACAATAGTTAAAACAGCAGCGACGATAGATAAATTTATTTCTAAAGATAAAAGCGAAAATATTCCAAGTGTTATAATAACATCATGAAAAATTGCATATATAGCACCAATACTGAATTGCCATTCAAATCTTACCCAAATATATACCATCATTGCAAATAAAGATAAGCAGATAGCAATTATTCCAGATCTTAACAATTCAGAACTTACTTTTGGACCGACATTTTCAACTCTTCTAAAGTCAATTGAGTTTCCAAAGCTTTTAGATACTGAATCTTTAATTTCTTTTATAAAAGTTTTATTGTTTAAATTATCAGATTGAAACTTTACTATAAAATCAGTTTCATTTCCAAAAGATTTGACACTAACACCCTTAAGATTCATTTTATTAAATACATCTCTTATATTCGAAATTGATATATTTTTATCAGCAGATCTAATTTCTATTAATGCACCCCCTTTAAAATCAACTCCAAAATTTAATCCCTTTGTAATAAGAAAGGCTATAGAAATTAAAATTAATATAATTGAAAAAATATTAAATGATTTATAAAATCTATTAAAATATATCTCTTTCATTATATTTTAATTTCCTTATTTTTATTTTTAATAATGTAATAAGATGTAAATAATCTAGCAATAAAATATACTGTAAATAGTGTTGTTAGAATTCCAATTCCTAATGTAACTGAAAAACCTTTTACAGGACCAGATCCCATAAAAAATAAAATTATTGCTGCAATTAAAGTTGTTATATTTGCATCCAAAATTGTTGTTCTTGATTTTGTATATCCAGAATCAAATGCTATTAATTTATTATTTTCTAACTTTATTTCTTCTTTTATTCTCTCAAAGATTAATACATTTGCGTCAACTGCCATACCAACAGTTAATATTATTCCAGCAATTCCTGGTAAAGTTAATGTTGCTTCAAAAATCGATAATATTCCTATTAGTAATATCAAATTTGTTATTAGTGCTACATTAGCTATAAGACCAAATATTTTGTATTTATAAATCATAAATAATACTACTAGCATGAAACCAATAATAAGGGATATTATGCCGGCCTTAATGGAATCTTTACCAAGATCAGGTCCAACAGTACGCTCCTCTATTATGTTTAGAGGAGCTGGTAAAGCGCCTGATCTTAATAATAATGCTAAGTCTGTTGCACTTTGAAAAGTAAAATCTCCCGTTATTTGTCCTGAACCGCCGACTATAGCCTCGCTTATAGTTGGAGCACTAATTATTTTGTTGTCTAAGACTATCGCTAATTGCCGACCAACACCCTTGGTTGTTGCTTTGCCAAATTTTTTAGCCCCTACTCTGTCTAAATTAAAAACAACGACTGTCTCATTATTTTGATTATTCATACTTGGCTTTGCGTCAATTAGATTTTCACCACTTAAAATTATTCTTTTACTTACCATTTCACTTCTGTCAGGGTTATCTTCATAAATAAGTTTCTCATTACCAAAAGACTCCTCAACAGTTTGGGATACAAATTGAAAACTCAAATTAGCAGTTTTACCAAGAAGAGATTTAATCCTATCAGGATCATTTAAGCCAGGAAGCTCTACTAATATCCTATCATTACCTCTTTTAACAATATTAGGTTCATTTGTTCCTAATTCGTCAACTCTTCTTCGAACAATTTCAATTGCTTGATCTAAAGTGGCATTCTTAATTAATACAAGTCCATAATCAGAAAAACTTAAATTAATTGTATTATCTTCGTTAACTATATTAAATTGGTGCGTTTTGAATTGAGTATAGTAAGGATTTATCTCACTCTTATCGTCATCAAAAAAATTAATAATTTTTTCTAAATTATTTTTAACTTCTAAGATGATAGTTTCATTTTTTATTTCGATGTTGGTAATATTGAAACCTTTATCTTTTATAGCTTTTTTAATCTCAATTAATTTTGTTTGAAGTTTCTGCTTTATTATAGGTTTATTATCCACCTCTAGTAAAAGATATGACCCACCTTGTAAATCTAAACCTAAATTTATATTTCTTTGAAAAAAAGCATTATCGAATTTTAAAAAATTTGAAAATGTAAAATAAGATATAAATAAGGAAAATATAACTATTAAAATAATTTTAATTTTAGAAAAGTATAACATTATATTTAAATGTTATTTAGGTGTGTCAGCCTTATTGGATATTAAACCTTGAATTCCATTTGTTCTAAGAATTTCAACTTTAACATTATCAGAGATTTCAACTTCAATTTTTTCATTATCAATAATTCTTTCCACTGTTCCAATTATTCCACCTGATGTTATTACTTTGTCTCCACGTTTTAGCTCCTCAACCATTTTCTTATGTTCTTTTGCTTTTTTTTGTTGAGGTCGTATTAAAAAGAAATAAAAAATTACGAAAATTAAAATTAATGGTATAAATTGTGCTATACTTGGATCCATAATGATAAAATTAAGCTTTTATTTATACTAATTGCACTCCTAAAACAACTCTTAATTGTCACCTATTTTTTTAATATTTTTCATATAAGGTTTTAGTGCATCTGGTACATTTATTGATCCATCTGAATTTTGATAGTTTTCCATAATTGCTATTAAAGTTCTTCCAACTGCTAATCCGCTTCCGTTCAATGTGCCGGGGTATAAAATTTCATCTTTATCGTTTTTATATCTCGTTTTCATTCTCGTAGCTTGAAATTGACCACAAGATGAACAACTAGATATTTCTCTATAAGTATTCTCTGATGGTATCCATACTTCAATGTCATATGTTTTTTCAGCACTAAAACCCATATCTCCACTACACAACAATACTTTTCTGTATGGTAAATTTAATTTGTCTAAAACCATAGAGGCGCAATCAGTCATTCTCTCTAGTTCTTCTAAACATTTATCATTTGAAACTATACTAACCAACTCCACTTTATGGAATTGATGTTGCCGTATCATGCCTTTGGTGTCTTTACCATAACTCCCAGCCTCTTTTCTAAAACAAGGAGTAGATGCAACAAATCTTAAGGGTAAGTCTCTAACATTTAGAATTTGATTTTTGACCATATTTGTAAGAATTACCTCGGCTGTTGGTATCAAATATTTTTTTTCAGTTTTGTCATCTAGTTTTAATTCAAATTGATCATCTTCAAATTTAGGTAATTGACCTGTACCAAACATAGTATTTGAATTAGCTATATACGGTGGAGAAATTTCTGTATATCCATTCATTTGTGTATGTAGATCAATCATGAAATTTGAAATAGCTCTTTCTAAATAAGCTAGATCTTTTTTAACAAAAACAAATCTTGTACCAGTAGTTTTAGAGGCTAAATCAAAATCTAACATATTAAGATTTTCTCCTAATTCAGCATGTGACTTAGGTTTGAAATCAAATTTTCTTATTTCACCTTTAATTTCAATAACCTTATTAGATTTTTCATCTTTACCAATTGGAACATCAGAATTAGCAATATTTGGTAAATTTGACAATATTAGATCTAGATCACTTTTTTTTTTCTTTTGATCATTAGTTAAATTATTAATTAAATTAGATAACTCTTTAGATCTTTTAAAAAGAGACTTATCGTTTTTTTTTGAAATTTCCTTTTTCTCTTTTTCTAAATTCTCTTTTTTTTGAATTAAATCACGATTTTCTTTATCTAGTAAAAGTATTTTATCAATATCAATATTTATATTTCTGTCAGAAATTTTTTTTTTAAATTCATCAAAATTTTGACGAATAACTTTAATATTGTGCATTTTTCTCTTTATTTTTTTCCTCAATTAATTTTACTGAAAAAATTGATAACTCATACAAAATTAATAATGGAATTGCTAAACCTATTTGTGTGATTGGGTCTGGTGGTGTAAGAATAGCTGCCGTTGCAAATATAATAACCACCACAAACTTTCGTCTTTCTTTAAGAAAAATTGAGTCTACCAATCCAATCCTAGCTAATAAACTTAATACAACTGGCAACTGAAAACTTAATCCAAATGCAAATATTAATTTCATAACTAACGACAAATATTCATTTACTTTAGCTTCTAATTGTATGGGTAAATTTGTGATGTTACCTACACTTTCAAAGGATAAAAAAAATTTTATTGCTAATGGCATTATTAGATAATACACAAGCATTCCACCGAGAAGAAATAATACTGGTGTAATAATTAAATATGGCATTATAGCAGATTTTTCGTGCTCATATAGACCGGGTGCAATAAATTTCCAAATTTGAATTAAAATAAAAGGACTCGTAAAAAAAAATGCTGCGAAAAATGAAACCTTTAAATATGTTAAAAAAGTTTCTTGCAATGCAGTAAAAATTAGTCTTCGTTGGACACCATCATTTTCAACAGCTGAGGCATAAGGTTCAACTAAAAAACCATAAATATATTCTGAAAATAAATAGCATATAACAAATAGAGTGAATAAAAATATAAATGTATTTATCAATCTTTTTCTAAGTTCAGTTAAGTGGCTAATAAAACCAACTTCTTTATCTTCATTAGACATTCTTGTCCTTTGGATTGTTTAAATCATTTGTTTTATTTGTCTCGTCTTCTTTGTCAATTTTAATGTCACTTATATCTGTTACCTGGTTTTGAATATTATTTACATAACGTTTAATAGAACCAATCCAAGATCCAACTTTTTTAATCATTACAGGAAAATCTTTTGGTCCAACGACTATGATCGCAACTGAAACAATAATTAAAATTTCGAACCAGCCAATTTGGGGCATTTTAATTAATCTTTGTTATTTGAGTCCTGATTTTTAGAATCTTGGTTTTCAGTTATGTTTTTAGTTGGACTTTCTTCAGTAGGATCTGAAGCCATTCCTTTTTTAAAACTTTTAATACCTTTCGCAACATCTCCCATTAAACTGGAAATTTTACCTCTTCCAAATAATAAAACTATTAAAACAGCAACTATTGCAATTTGCCAAAATCCTATACTCATAAGTTGTTTATAACCTTAATAATGAATTTTTAAAAGAGGCTTTTTTATCAGGTATCTTCACTTTTGAGTGTGCTATTAAGCATTTCGTCTATATCTGAATAAATATTCTCTTTTTTTTCATCCTGCTTCTCTTTATAGAATTTGCCAGTTCCAAATATATTTGACTCTACGCTTGAAGTATCAATTAAACCTGCACTACCTAATTCGTCTATGGTTGGTAAATCAGATAGTTTTTGTAAACTAAAATGATTTAAAAATTCCTCAGTAGTACCATATTGAATTGGTTTACCAGGAACATCTTTTCTACCCATAGGTTTGACCCAGTTTAATTCCATTAAAATTTCAAGGGTATTAGTTCCAAAAGCTACACCCCTTATTTCTTCAATTTCAGATCTAGTCACTGGCTGGTGATAGACTATAATAGAAAGAGTTTCTATGGCAGCTTTTGAAAGTTTCTTTTCAACAGTTTTTTGTTGCGACATTAATAAGGATAAGTTTTCCGCTGTGCGAAAAGACCACTTATTTGAAATACAAACAAGATTAATTCCTCTTAAAGAATAATTTTGTTTTAACTTTTCTAATACCTTAAGTACATTTGTTTTTTTAGAAATTTTATTTTCAATAGAATTTATATCCAATGGTTCAGATGATGCAAATAATATGGCCTCCACCTCTCTCTCAATTTCAGATACATTTGAGGGAAAATTTAGAACATTATTTTTTAATTTTTTCATTTTTCTTTTATGTAAATATCGTCATACAACTTGGTTTGTTTAATTGATAGATTACCCTCTTTAACCAATTCTAACGATGCTGCAAAAATCCCAGCATTTCCAGTTCTTCTCATTGATTTTTGTTTTTTAAAATTTTCAGGCACTAATTCATTTATATTTTTCCAATCAGAAATTTTACCGAGATATTTTTTAATAATCCTTAAACCATCCTCGGTCGTAAAAACAGGAAGTTTTGGTATAGATATTTTTTGAAAATTTTTTGTTGTCATAAAATTTGCATAAGTCTTTAAGATTTCATAAAGAGTCAATGAATAATTTGTATTATAAATTGATCTAATTGAACCCTTGCCACCTCTTAAAAAAATATCTCTACCAAGTCTTTTTCGTTTTAACATTTGATCCGACAATAAGCGAATTAACTCTAATTTTTTTAATTGTAATTTTAACTTTTCGGCAACTTCTATAGCTTTAAATTCTTCTTCCTCAGTTTCAGGTAATAACAATTTAGATTTTAGATAAACCAACCATGTTGCCATAACTAGATATTCTGAAGCTATTTCTAAGTTAAGATTTTTTTGTTGTTTTATAAAATTATTAAACTGATCTGCTAACATTGTTATTGATATTTTTTCAAGATCTACTTTTTGTGACTTGGCAAGATCTAATAATAAATTTAACGGCCCATTAAATGAATTTAAATCTACATTAAAGTCATAAGAATCAGTCATATAATTAAATAATTTTAACTTAATTTTGTTATCATTTGGGATGTTTTTTTAATTAAAAAATCGCTTAAAAGTGGCGAATTTTTTGCAACTTTAGTCATTTGATTTAAATTACCATTACAATGTAAAACTAGATTGCAACCCGCATTAAAAGACATTTTAGTATTTACCTCAATATTAAATTTTAGTGCTCTCATAGAAATATCATCAGTCATTATAATATTTTTATAACCAATATGTTTTCTTATTATGTTTATTATTTTTTTAGAGTGTGTAACACAATTATTTTTATCTATTTTTTTTAATAATATATGTGCTGTCATAGCTAAATATGATTTTTTTTTCATGAAAGGTTTAAAGTCTTTTTTTAATAAATAGTTAAAATCTTTATTAATTATGGGTAATTTCTTGTGGCTATCTTTCATAGCCAATCCGTGGCCAGGAATATGTTTTATAATTGTTAAAATATTGTTTCTACTAAATCCATCAATAACTTTATCTCCAATTTTAGATACTTCATTAGGATTTTGTGAATAAGATCTATCACCTATAATTTTATGTGAACTTTTTCTAAATAAGTCTAATACAGGAACTGAATTTATATTTATTCCTAAAAGATTAAGTAGATACGATATTTGATTGATATAAACTTCAAAATATAAACTAAATTTAGTTTTATTAATTTTATATAATTTACCAAAATATTCAGAGGAAAAATTTGAAGTGTCTATAATATTTTGTAACCTAGAAACTCTTCCACCTTCTTCATCTATAATTATAGGATATTTTTTATCATTAAAAATTTCTTTAATACTCTTAGTTAAATCTTGAGTTTGTTTAATATTTTTTATATTTCTGGTAAATAATATGACACCCCACGGTTTATATTTCTTTAAAAAAAAAATTTCTTTTTTATTGAGTTGGTATGATTTAACTCCGCAAATAAATGATCTTCTTTTACTAATTTTTTTTAAGTAATTCCCAAAATTTAAATTCTTTTTCATTTTCATTATTTTTCTCGCCAATATATTCAATTATATTCTCAGTATTATTCTTTAAAATAATAAGATTTTTATCATTCGTAGAAATTTTATCATCAATAGAATTTATAGATCTAAATGAGTTTTTTATATTATCATCTGAGAAATAATACCTTACGCAGAAAAAAATAAAGAAAAATATAAAAAATATATATAATAAATTTTTAATTTCTCTAAACATTACATTTCTTCTGGTGTATCGACACCTAAGATGTTCATTCCAGATTTAACAACAATAGAAACAATGTTTAGAAAAATTAGTTTTTCTAAAGCAATAGAGTTATTTACTATAAATCTTTTACTTTCGTCATTTTTACCAAGATTCCAATAAAAATGAAAATCCGATGCTAGTTCATATAAATATGTAGTAATTCGATGAGGTTCTAATTTTTTACATGAAATTTCGATACATTTTGGCCACTCTGATATCTTTCTTAATACTTTTATTTCATGATCGTCAAAATTTAAATTTCTATCAATATTCACTTCATCACTAAAATTTCTATTAAGCTTTCTAAATACTGACGATATTCTAGCATAACAATACTGAACGTAATATATGGGATTATCCTTTGATTTATCTTTTACTTTTTCAAAATCAAAATCTAATTCAACATCACTACTTCTGTTCAACATAATAAATCTTGTAGCATCCTTACCTACCTCGGATACAAGATCTTCAACAGTTATATAGTCACCTTTTCTTTTTGACATTTTAAAGGGCTTACCTTCTTTTATTAATTTAACTAATTGACTTACTTTACAAATTAATTTTTTTTTATCATTATTTGAAAGTGCTTCTACTAATGATGTAATTCTTTTAACATACCCAGTGTGATCTGATCCTAGTATATTAATTAATTGATCAAAACCTCTCTCAAGTTTGTTATTGTGATAAGCAGAGTCACTTGCAAAATAAGTCCATGAATTGTCAAATTTTTGTAAAGCTCTATCTTTATCGTCACCAAATTGTGTAGATTTAAATAGTATTTGTTCTCTGATTTTATAATCACTGGACTGCTTTCTCTCAGGTGCAGAAATTGTTCCATAATATAATAGATTTTTTGCTTTTAATTTTTCTACTACTTTATCTACCTCTTTATTGCTAACTAGAAATTTTTCGCTAATAAAATTATCATGTTTAACACCCAATTTATTTAAGTTATTTTTAATAATTTTTAATGACTCACTGACTGAAATTTCAGTAAGTACTTCCGATATATTATCAAAGTTGTCAAATTTAAGGTTGGGATTATTTTTAATAATATTATTAGAAATTTCCTTAAGATAATCACCCGGATATAGTTCGGTATTATCTAATGGAAAAGCCTCTTTAAATAATATTTCCCTTATTCTCAAATATATGGATTTCGTAAAAAATAAAATTTGATTTCCGTAATCGTTAACATAGTATTCTTTAGTAACTTTATGATTATTAAAAGTTAATAAATTAGATATAACATCACCTAAAATTGCACCTCTGCAATGTCCAACATGTAAAGGGCCAGTAGGATTTGCAGACACAAATTCTATTAAATAATTAATTTTTTCTTCCTTAAAATTAGCACCGTATTTTTTTGGATTTGACAAAATATCTTTTACGAATGTACTCCAATAATAATTATTTAATTTTATATTTATAAAGCCAGGTTTAGCAATTATAACCTCACTTATATCTGGTATTTTGCTAAGAAGACCTTTTAATTGCTCGGCTATTTCTAATGGTGATTTATTATTAATTTTACTTAATACCATTGCGACATTTGTTGATAGATCGCAATTATATTTTTCAGGAGGTATTTCAACTGTTATTGAATTGAGATTATTTGGCAAAAGAAGCTTTCCTTTATTTTTTTCCTCTTTTATCAAATTATAAATAACTTCAAGATAATTATCGAAAATATTCATTTTATTTTATTATATAAATTTAAAGCGAACCTATCTGTCATACCAGAAATATAATCTGATATTTGTCTAAAAATGGTAGATTTATTATTTCTTGTACTAAAATATTTTGAAGGTTTTTTCGATATTTTATTGAATAAAAATTTTAAAACCTTTTTACCTTTATTATTTTTAAATAATACTTTTTTATTATTATACATTTTAAATCTTAGAAAATCTTTGGTTTCATTTTCAATATTTATAAAATGTTTTGAAAAAGATACTAATTTAAATCTAGAATTATATACATCTTTTATTGATTTTACCTTGTTGTTTTGAATATTTTTAATAGTGTTGTTAATTAAATCTTTAACCATTAAATTAATTGAATCTCTTATTATTTGAAATAAGACAATATTGCTAGCTTTACCCTTTAGATGTATTTTATTTTTTTTGTATATTTCATTAAAAAAATTAATTTCTCTTAAATCATTTAAACTAAATATATTTGCAGTTATACCGTCTTGTATATCATGATTATTATAAGCTATGTTATCAGATATAGATGCTATTTGTGCCTCTAATGAAGGGTGCTTACTTAAATTTATTTTTTTTAATAATTTGTTAAAATTGTTAATTTTATTAAATCTATTTAAATCTTCTATGATTGGGCCATTATGTTTTATTAAGCCATCCAATGTATCTATTGTTAAGTTTAAACCTTTAAATCCTATATATTTATTCTCTAAATGCATAACTATTCTTAAAGTTTGCACATTGTGATCAAAACCACCATGATTTTTCATACATTCATTTAATATATCTTCGCCAGCATGTCCAAATGGGGGATGGCCTAAATCATGTGACAAAGATAATGTTTCTGCTAAATCATCATTTAAACCCAGGTATTTACTTATAGATCTTGCTATTTGAGCAACTTCAATAGAATGAGTCATCCTGGTTCTATAATGATCTCCTATAGTGTTTACAAATACTTGTGTTTTGTGTTTCAGGCGTCTAAAGGAGCCACTATGTATTATCCTATCTCTATCTCTTTGAAAATCTGATCTAAATCTATTTTTAGGTTCTTTAAACAACCTGCCTTTGCTTTTAAATAGACCAAGTTTTGAGTATTTTTTCATACTTTAAAAGTTTAAATAATTAACTATATTAGTAATAACAGTGTTAAATAATGATTAAAGAAATTAAATTTACTGATAAAGCAATAAAACAAATCAACTTTTTACTATCAAAAAAGGACAAAGGCTCTTTTTTCAGAATCGCCATAAAAGGCGGTGGATGCTCAGGATTTCAGTATGATTTTTCATACGATCTTAAGCCGAATAATGATGATTTAATTGTTAATAACATACTAATTGATCAACAATCTGCCGATATGCTAAAAGGGTCAGAAATTGACTATGTTGAGGAGCTTATTGGTGAGTCCTTTAAAATTAATAATCCACAAACCAAATCGTCATGTGGTTGTGGGGTATCTTTTTCTCTTTAATGATCATCAGCTCGTGGAATGTAAATTCTGTAAGAGCAAGATTAGAAAACATAAAAGAATATCTTAAAAAATTTTCCCCTGATATTGTGCTAATTCAAGAAATCAAAACAGAAGACAAAACTTATCCATATGATGAAATAAAATCTTTAGGTTATGAAAGTTATGTTTTTGGACAGAAAAGTTATAATGGGGTTGCAATTTTATCAAAAGAAAAAGTTAAGAATATTACGAATGACATTATTAAAGACAGAAATAAACAATCAAGAATTATCTCCTCTGAACTAAATTACAAAAAAAAAATTATCCATTTAATTAATGTTTATATACCTAACGGTAATCCTGTTGATACTGATAAATATACATATAAAAAGAATTGGTTAGATAGTTTTATTAAATTACTTAAACTAAGTTTAAGAAAAAATCAGAATATTATTATTGGTGGAGATTTTAATGTTATTCCTGCAGCAGAAGATGTTTACAACTATAAAAGTTTTGAAAATGATGCACTATATAGATTAGAAATTAGAAAAAAATTTAGAGAAATTTTAAACTTAGGCTTTAATGATGCTTATAGATATCTTTATCCAGATACAGAGGGTTATACATTTTGGGATTATATGAGAGGTGCGTGGCAAAAAAATAACGGTATGAGAATTGATCATTTTCTAGTGTCAAATTCTCTAATAAAAAATGTAAAAGATATTAAGATAAATAAATATCCACGTGGCAAAGAGAAACCATCTGACCACACTCCTATTGAATTAGAATTGATTTAAAATCTTCTATCCTTTTATGCTTCCAGAAGTTAAACCACCAACAAGATATTTTTCAAAATAAATAAATATTAATAATATAGGCAGTGTTACAATCACTGAGCCTGCCATTAAGAATTGTCTAGGAGTTTCGGCATCGCCTGAGAGATAATTAATAGCTCTAGATAAAGTAAATGTTTTGGGATTATCTAAAAACATCAATGAAAAAAGAAATTCATTCCACGCAATCATAAAAACATATAATGCAACTGAGGCTATTGCAGGAAGACTTAACGGTATGATTATTTTTAAGATGATGCCGAACCAATTATGACCATCTATTAAGGCTGCATCTTCAATTTCTTTAGGGATACTTTTAAAGTATCCTTGAAGCATATAAATAGCCACTGGAAGTGTTGTTGCTGTATATACTATTAACAAACCGCTGATTGAATTTCTTAATCCTAATTGACTAAAAATTGTATAAAGCGGAATTACAAGAACAATAGCTGGAAACATATATATAATTAAAATTGATGTTGAAAGAAAAGTTTTACCAAAAAAATTTAATCTTGCCACAGCATACGCGGCTGGTATAGCAAATAAAAGTGTAATTATTACAGTGCCGATGGAAACTATAGTGCTTGTTAATATATATCTGCTAAAGTTATAAGTTTTAAACACAACAAAATACGATTTAAAAAATTCTTTAAAACTTTTAGTGAAATCTAAACTAAAATCTAAAGGATTCATTAGTAATGAAGCTTGAGTTTTAAAGCTAGTTACTAACATTATGTAAAAAGGAAATAGTATTACTAGGGAAAAGAAAACTATTCCAAATAAAGTAATATATTTAAAAGTTACTTTTTCTATAACATGAGGCTGATTTAGATATTTAAGGTCATAGTTACGAATATTATTTAAAAAAAGAAAATAAATTAAAAATATTCCAAAATAAAACCAAAGAGGTGTAACATTATTAATTACATAAAAAATATAAGTAAATACTAAAGATAAGCCTAAATTTTTAATTAATAGATTAATTTTATTTCCAAATAGAATAGATAATAAAGATATACTTAACCCTAAAATTAAATTTTTCTCCAAGGTGATACTTGTCATTTCTAACCCTTGTAATACTGATAAAATTATCCAAACAAGCTTTAAGGTTAAAAGATATAATGTAGAAATTATTAAATAAATTAAAGTTGATTTATAATTCATTTGCTCTTTTCCCTATTAATTTAAAATATAAAATCATAAAAATAATTAAGATCAAAACTATAACCATTGAAACAGCTGAGCCCATTCCTATATTTGAAATTGCAAAACCTTGCTCATAAACATTTATTGGAAGTGTCCTCGTTCCTGAAGCTCCACCAGTTAATAAGAAAATGTCTTCAAATTTATTAAAATTCCAAATAAATCTTATCATGAACAATATTGATATAATCGCCGTAATTTGAGGAAGGGTAATATTAAAAAATTTATTAAGTGGACCTGCCCCATCTACATCAGATGCCTCATAAAGATCTTTCGGTATTGCTTGTAATCTTGCAAGAACAAAAAGGAAAGCTAATGGAAAATATCTCCATATCTCGAAGAATATTACAGTTGTTAATGCCAACCTTAACTTTAAATCAATACCTAAAAATTGAAATGTTAAATATTTTTGACCTAATAAATTTATTGGTTGATCTAAAATTTGGAATTTAATAAGAAGTGCATTCAAAGTTCCACTGTTTGGATCTAGCAATAAAGTCCACGTATAAGCTAATGCTACCACAGGGCCTACGTAAGGAAAAAGTAAAATACTTCTCATAAAAGTTCTACCGCTGAATTTTTGATTGACTAATTGTGCAGCTAATACACCAAAAATGATTGCACCTAATGTGCCAAAAAATGTAAAATAAAATGTGGTTAACAATAAATCTTTAAAATCATTTTTGAAAAAAACTTTTTTAAAATTGTTTAAAGTAAAGTTGGTTGTAAGTAGTATATTATCAGCTTTACCAGATAACTTTGGTTTTTTTGATTTTAAAGATTTTTTATCAATTAAGTTACCGTTAACATTATAAATAATAAACTCTAAATTTTCCCTATATTTAGCTTTCCACTCACCAAACGAACAGGATAGAGTTCTAGATTTAAAGTTGCATCTAGGATCGATATTAACAAATTCTATATTTGCTGGTAGTTTATCCTTTAATTTAACATCAGTTATATTCTCAAGTAATGAACTATTTCTTAATTTATAAACAATTTTTAATTTTGTCTGATCTTCTGGAATTGATTTTATAATTTTTTTGGCTCTTGGTTCAGGTATTCTTATATCTTTTAACTCAACTTCCTTAAAACTTATCCAAATATTTGCAAAAATCGGAAAAAGGATAATAGAAAATACAAGTAGTATCGCTGGCAAAATTAATGCGTATGCGGTCCTTTTTTCTATTTTTGATAATTTGTCAGCCATGCAAAAGCGGATAATATATTATTATCCGCTTTTAAAACATATTTATTTAAAATTTAGCTAGTTCTGCATTAATTTTATCAACTGCCTCGTCTACAGTAATTTGATCATCAATATATTCTCTTGTAATTCTGTTTAAGAATTGTGCATTGATAATTTTTGAGGCTCTTGATAGTTCACCTTCTTTAACACCCCATCTATTAGCTGTATCTAGACCTGCAACAATATTATTAATAACATCACCTGAATAAAGCTCAGTTAATGGTTTCTTTCTATCAACACCGACTGGCAGTTTACTCCAAGCATTTGTGTATGCGTTAGGATCATTCTTATTTCCTCTTCTAACAGGAAATTTTCCTTCAGGGGCAATACCAAGCGTTGCTGTGTAACCTTCGTTCATTGAATACTCAATAAATTTTTTAGCTTCATCTGTGTCCGCATCTGCAGTAATACCCATATATCTTACATCAGCCCAAGCAGCACCTTTTCTGTTATTAGGACCGCTAAAATTAGTAATGAAACCAGTCTTAGATGCTAATTCAGAAGAAGTAGGATCACTATTTATTGTTGGAGGCGCTGAGTCTCTTAATCCTGCAAGCTCGTCCATTATAAATGGAGACCAAATTATCATTGGTGTTTTTCCTGCAAAATATAATTCCCTAGATTGTTTCCAGAAAAGTTCTCCTGGGGGACTAGCCTTAGCTATAACTTTATAAAACTCTAATGAATTCTTTAGAGCTTTCCCTTGTTTTTTAGTTCCACCCTTTTTAACAAAATTAACTCCATTTGCTAAAAGAACATGTTCCAAAACTTGGCTCATAAAGTTTTCATCTGTTTTTGTTGCCGCAACAAATCCAAACATGTCCGAACCTGAAAGAACATTTATAGCCTTTTCAATATTTTTATAAGAAGTTGGTGGTTCTAATCCATTTTTCTCGAAAAGATCTTTTCTATACACTACCATTTGGGTCCAACCATCAACTGGAACAGCAGCAATCTTCCCGCCTTTTTTAGCCATGTTTAATGGTCCTGGTGCAAAAGTTTTTTTACCTAATTGCTTTACTACATCATTATTAGCATTTACATCAAGTATACCAGCTTCCGCCCACGGTAAGACGTACTGAAGTGTATGATATATTACATCAGGAAGATCTCCAGCTGCAGCTGCGGCTGTAGCTCTTTTTCCTAAGTCTTTTTCTTCCACAGGAATAACCTCAACACTTATACCTGTTTTTGACTCAAAATCTTTTGCCATATCTTGTTGTTTAGCCATTCTCGCAGGCTGAACTTCTGTAGTCCAAAAAGTAATTCCTGAAATACTAGAGCTTGCAAAAAATAGTGAGGCAAAAATATAAATAATTATTTTTTTCATTGGTAATGTCTCCTTATTAACTAATTTTTAAAAAATGTATCAAAAAGAAAAAGAATAAAGAACCCTTTAATTATCCCTTTAAATATTATGTTTTATAACGATGGTTTTTATAATGATTATAAAATAGAAATTATACTTAAATATCAATTTTATGGCAAAGATAAAATTCATAAACGTAGAAAAATCATTTGGTAATAACAAAGTTATTAAAAAATTTAACTTAGAAATTGATGATGGTGAATTTACCGTTTTAGTGGGACCTTCAGGATGTGGAAAATCTACCCTTTTGAGAATGATTTCAGGTCTAGAGAAAATAGATAAAGGAACAATACTTTTAAATAAAAATATTATTAATGATTTATTACCCTCAAAGAGAGATATGGCAATGGTATTTCAATCTTATGCTTTGTATCCACACATGAATGTTTATGAAAATATGTCATTTGGATTAAAAATGGAAAAGATCTCCAAAAACAATATTCAAAAGAAAGTAAATCAAGCAGCAAAGATACTAAAAATAAAACATCTTTTGGATAGAAAACCGGGACAGCTATCTGGTGGTCAAAGACAAAGGGTTGCAATAGGAAGAGCAATTTCTAGAAATCCAAAAATATTTTTATTTGATGAACCTTTATCAAATTTAGATGCAGCATTGAGATCAGAAATGAGAGTTGAAATTTCTAAATTACATAAAAAAATAAAAACCAATATGATTTATGTTACTCATGACCAGGTAGAGGCTATGACTTTGGCAGATAAAATGGTTATTTTAAATGAAGGTAGAATTGAGCAGGTAGGATCACCAGATGAGATATATAATTTTCCTAATAACTTATTTGTTGCAGAATTTATTGGAACGCCAAAAATGAATATTATCAAAATTAATAAATCCAATATTATAAACAATAATACTTTAAGAATTTTTGGAAAAGAATATGAGTTTAAAAATTATAAATTTAGTAATGAAATATATTTAGGAATTAGACCAGAGCATATACATCCTAATCTTAAACATGAAATACAGTTTAATATTAATATTGATCTCATAGAGAATTTGGGCTCTGACAAAATTATTTACGGTTTATTCAAAGATAACGAAATAAGAATAAGGACATCAGAAGACCTTCCTCAAAACAACACAGGTTTTTCTTTCAATAAAAATAAAATCGTATTCTTCAATAGTAAAAAAAATAAACTTAATTATTAATTATACTATGAGCAATCCTTTAAAGAATTAGACATATCTTTAATGAGCTGAAAGTACATATTTTTACCCTTATTTATATTAGCTCCTAGAGGATCTAGAACACCGGTTTTAACACCTGTGTCACTTGCTATAGAATTTATTATATTAGGGTTAAACTGTGGTTCAGAAAAAATACATTTTGCTTTTTCATGCTCTATTACTTCTCTAATTTCAGATAATTGCTCTGCACCAGGCATCACATCTGGATTAACTGTTAAAGCCCCAATTACATTTATACCAAATCTTTTTTCAAAATATTGATAAGCGTCATGGAATACCACAAAGCTCGCATCTTTGTTAATTTCATTTTTTACTTCTTTTATAAGACCGTCTAAATCTTTAAGAAGTTTTTTTGAATTAGCTTTATATACAGAACTATTATCTTTATCTATTTTGCTAAGTTGATTTGTTATTTTTTTAACAATTACTTTAGCATTTGATGGATCAAGCCAAATGTGTGGGTCATACTCACCATGAGCATGTCCATGTTCATCATGTCCGTGATCATCGTGATCATCTTCCTTTTTACCATGTTCATCATGATCGTCATGGTCGTCATGATCATCTTCTTTTTTGGCATGCTCATCATGATCGTCATGATCATCTTCTTTTTTGGCATGCTCATCATGACCATGTTCATCGTGATCATCGTGACCTTCGAAAATATTTTTTTCTCTAAATTTTAGTTTTTTTAAACCACTTTGATCTAACAATTCAAAAACAACAGCATTTTTTGGGATACTTTTTAATGCTGAAGGTAAAAAACTTTCTAAATCCTCACCTACCCAAATAACCAGGTCAGCTTTTTGAAGCATTTTTGCATGAGATGGCTTTATTTGAAAATTATGTGGTGAAGCAACACCATCTATTATTAGATCTGGTTCTCCGACACCCTCCATAATATAACTAGTTAATGAGTGCAAAGGTTTTATAGATGTGACAACGTTAATGTCAGCTTTTAAAGGTGTCAAAATTAATAATATGCCTGCTAATGGACCGAATAGTAATGATTTAGAAATTTTTTTCATATAATATCTCCTTATAAATTTGTTATAATATAACAGTGTTATAATATAACATTGTCATAATACAAGGATTTAATAGTGGAAAGTTCAGATAATTTATTAGTAAAAATGGAAAAGGCCGGGGTTTTTATAAATAATAAATGGTTGGTTAAAGATGTTTCCCTTGAAATAGAAAAGGGTAAAATAATTACATTAATAGGTCCAAATGGGTCTGGAAAAACAACTACTGCCAAAATGGCTTTGGGTTTATATAAAAACATTAGCGGAAAAGTTGAAAAATTTACAAAAAAAATAGCTTATGTCCCTCAGAAAATCTCAATTGATTGGACTTTGCCTATAAGAGTATTTGACTTTATGAATTTGACTTCGGATTTACAAGACCAAGAAATAAATGAAGCTTTAGAAATTACAGGTGCAAAACACCTTTTAAATAATGATTTGAAAAGTTTATCTGGTGGTGAATTTCAAAGAGTTTTAATGGCACGAGCTGTAGCAAAAAAACCAGATTTATTAGTTTTAGATGAACCTGTACAAGGAGTAGATTTCACAGGAGAGATTGAACTATATGAATTAATAAAAAAAATATCTGAAACTTTGAAGTGTGGAATTTTACTGATATCTCATAATTTACACGTTGTTATGTCTAAAACCGACCATGTAGTATGCCTTAATGGTCATGTCTGCTGTTCAGGAACACCCATTTCTGTTGCTAATAATAAAAAATATCAAGAATTATTTGGTGAAGATGTTTCAAAAATATTATCTATTTACGAGCATAAGCACGACCATAAACATGGTGTAGATGGATCAGTTGAGGAAAATTAAAAATGTTTGATGATTTTTTTATAAGAGCATTATTTGTAGGTATTGGTATGGCTCTAGTTACTGGACCTTTAGGTTGTTTTGTTGTTTGGAGGAGACTATCATTCTTTGGAGATACTTTAGCTCACTCGGCTTTGCTAGGAATTACTATTGCATATACCATGGAAATTAATATTGCATTATCTGTTTTTATTGTTTCCTCATTAGTAGCTTTGATGTTGCTAAAATTGGAGAAAACAACAAATTTACCAACTGATGCTTTATTAGGATTACTTGCCCACTCTTCTCTTGCAGTTGGGTTAGTTGTTATTGGATTAATAGCAACAATTCGATTTGATTTAATGGGTTTATTATTTGGAGATATTTTAGCTGTGAATGTAAACGATATTATAATTGTATGGTTTGGTGGTGCATTAATTTTATTGGTTTTAAAATTAATATATAAACCGCTTTTTGCATCAACGGTTAATTACGAGCTTGCAGAAGCAGAGGGAATGAAACCAGAGAAAGTGAAGGCAATATTTACATTGCTACTTGCAGCAATTATCGCGATTTCAATTAAAATGGTTGGATTATTATTAATAACTGGAATGCTTATTTTGCCTGCTGCAATTGCCAGAAATATATCTTCAAATCCAAAAGGTATGGTAATTTATTCAGTTATTGCAGGTTTAATGTCTGTATTAATAGGTTTATTCAGTTCATTAGAAATAAATACACCTTCAGGCCCATCTATTATAACTGCTAGTTTAATATTGTTTGTTTTATCATTAATTAAAATTAAAAGGAGTTCTCAATTGAAAAGCTAACTTTTCATTGATAAAAGAAATTATGGCTCAAAAGCAAGGATATTTATCAAAAAATCAAAAAATAGTTTTGGATTATATTGAAAAAGCAAATCAGCCCTTAAAAGCATACTCAATTTTATTTAATGTTCAAAAAAAAGGTCTTAAGGCTCCACCTCAAGTCTATAGAGCTTTAGATAGACTAGTTGAAATAGGTAAAGTACATAAAATTGAGAGTAAAAATGCTTTTGTAGCTTGTAAAAACTCTAGTTGCACAATTTCTAATGCAACAGCCTTTTCTATCTGCGATGGTTGTGAAAAAGTTACTGAAATAAGTAACCCTAAATTATCTAAATATCTATCTGGTTTTCAGGACAATTCAGGTATGAAGTATAATAAATACAATCTTGAGTTCTTTGGATTATGTAAAAAGTGTAGATAATCCTTTATTTTAATAAATTCTTAACATAACTGAAATAATATTAACGAAAGGAAATTTTATGTTTGTAAAAAAATATCTAAAGTGGATTAGTACATTCTTAGTTTTAGTAGGAATACTTCTTACAAATTTAAATATATATCCGTTAAATATATATTTTCATGGATTAGGAGTTGTTGGATGGACTATTGCTGGATTTATGAGCAAAGATAAAGCAATTTTAACTAACTTTGGATTACAAATCCCATTGTTTGTAATTGGTATTTATAAAGTTATTTTTTAAATGAAGAATATATTGTTCGTATGCACAGGTAATTCAGCAAGAAGTATTATTGCTGAAAGTATAATAAATAACGAGTATGACGATATGTATAAAGGTTTTAGTGCTGGGAGTAATCCAACAGGAAAAATTAATGAAGATGTGAAGAATTACTTATTATCAAAACATTATGATCTTTCAAATTGTAGATCTAAAAATTTTAATGAATTTATCAAAAGTCAAATTAAAATGGATTATGTTGTTACAGTTTGTAATAATGCCAATAACGAGGTCTGCCCTATTTGGCCTAATAAAGATCAGATAATTCATTGGGATATAGAGGATCCTGTTAAATTACTTAATGAAACAAATGATTTAAATAAAAAAGATGAAATAATAGAAAAAGTTTACAACAATATTCATAAAAGAATAAAGGAACTTATAAATGAAAAATAAAAGCCGTTATTTCCTTGCTGAATTAATAGGGAGTTGTTTTTTAGTAATGATTATAGTTGGTTCGGGTTTAATGGCAGAAAACTTAACTGACGATGTTGCAGTAATGTTAATTGCAAACACTATAGCAACAGGAGCAGGTTTATTTGTGCTTATTACAGTATTTGCTGATGTATCAGGAGCTCACTTTAATCCATTTGTAAGTATCGCAATGGCAATAACTGGCAAATTAAAAAGGAAACTATTACCCTACTATATCATTGCTCAATTGGTTGGTTGCTTAATTGGTGTTGGTTTAGCTAATTTCTTTTTTGAACATGAGATTTATGAATTATCTACTAAGTCAAGAGATGGGATTTATATATTCACATCTGAGGTAATAGCAACATTAGGACTTATAGTGATAATTTTTGGGGCTATGAAGTCAGGTAAAATTGCTGTTGCTGCTAGTGTTGGTCTATATATTACTGCTGGTTATTGGTTTACCTCCTCTACCTCTTTTGCAAATCCAGCTGTTGCAATTGCTAGAACATTTACAGAGTCTTTTACAGGTATTAGTTATCTAAACACTCCTTATTATATTTTAGCCGAGCTTGTAGGAATGTTAATTGCTGTATTTATTGTTAAAAAGTTATTTTTAGAAAAAAATTGAAAAATATAAAACTTACCAATCGAATAAGTTTAATTAACAAAAAATTTAAAAAAAAAGAGTTTTATCATTATCTTAAAACTTCTAATCTTTCATTAGTAATACCTAAGATTAAAGACAAATATGTAGTAGTTTCCCAAAAAAGAGTTCCAATTAACAAAATTAATTACGAGTTTCCTTCTGGCATAGTGGAAAAAAAGGAAACAACTCTGCAATCAGCACAAAAAGAATTAAGAGAAGAAACAGGATATAGATCAAGATCAAAATTGACTAAAATAGTTAGTTTTTATACAGAGCCTGGACGACTAACTACTAAAATTACTGGTTATTACACAGAAGACTTAATTAAAATCTCGAAGCCAGAACAAGGTATTAGAATTCATCTTTTTAATCAAAGAGATATATTCAAATTAATATTAAATCAAAAATTCAATAATAGTTCTCATATAGCAATGTTTTTATATCTAATAACAATTCTTGAAAATCTATAAACCATAGGTTGTATCAAAATATCTTTTTTATTTAAGGATTATATGATTAAATTAATTTCAAATAATTCGGAGGCAGTAATGAGAAAAAAACTAAAAAAAAATGAAAAGAAAAAAACAAAGATATTAAGATCAATTGATAAACTTAAAAATAAAATAACAGCTAAAGAAAAAAAATTATCAAGCCTTAATATTAAAATTGCTGGTCTAGAAAAAAAGGTTGCAGAAAAAAAAGCAAAAAAAATTGCTAAGAAGAATGCAGAGCAATCTCCTGCATCTATAAATAATTAAATCCAAATCATCTTTCTCCCTTCTCATTTAAGAGAAGGAAGAAAGTAGTTAATTAACAAAATTTAAACGAGGGAAGAAGTAAGAATAGTTTAAATTTATAATTAAACTACAAAGATTAAGTTACAGAAATATTTACTTATTATTAAAGTTTAATTAATTTAGGTTATTTTGAATTATTTGAATAAATTATTCTTGGCTCTAAAAATAATTCTCTAGCAAGAGCTTTAAATCTTTTAGTAACTTGTTTTGAGATTATTTCTTGATGTTGTGATGGAATTTTTAAAAATACAGCATTACCTCTTTTATACAATTTAAACTCTTCAAGAAATATCGTAGATATCGAGGTCAATGATTGTGAAAATCTCAATGCTGCTCCAACTTGTTTGCTTGAAAAAATTTCATTATTATTTAAAAAAGTTAGATACTCCATCTTTGGATTATACTTGATACTACAGTACCGCCAATAACATGACAAAGCTAATTGTATTCTTTCTTTATGAGTCAATCTAAGTAAAGGAGTATTTATTGTTTCTTGAAATACCAATTCAGCTTTTTGAAATGCTCCTAATCCCCAATCCATATGACTTAATACACATGCCAGATATAATAATTTCTTATTAAAATGTTCATTGCCTTCAAAAACTGGCTGAATAAAATCATAATATTTTTTATAGTTCGATCCTAGATCACCTCTTTTTTTTGCAATATTCTCAAGTGCTTTATAAAAAATTTCTGATTCTTTTACATCTTTAAAATAGTCAATTGATAAAGAACCTTCACGCAAACCGCTTATAGAACAAATTATATTTCTTGGATTTGTAACTTTCATAATTTCATCAAGTATAATGCAACTATAAGGTAAATACGCTGTTCTAGATTTTGAAATATACTCAACTGTTTTAAGTTTAGATTTATTAAAAGATGAAATTTTTTCAACAAACTTAGATAAAACATTGTTATCAATACTATATTGATGAATTATATGTACCGGATGATTATTTTGAAAAAGATGTAATTTAAATAATGCTCGCCAGGTACCTCCAACTAAATATAGATTATTAAATTTCTTTTTTGAAAGCCATTTTTCTTCTCTTAATAATTTTTTGATATATTTTGCTAAATTTCTTTTTTTAACTATAGGATTATTTAATAATCTTAAAACTCCAACAGGTAATGAGGTTTTATTAGTAACTATATTATTTTCAACTCGAGCTAATTCTAAACTTCCACCTCCAAGATCAGCAACTAATCCATTGACATTTTCAAAGCCTATTTTTACTCCCTCAGCTGAGCATTCAGCTTCTTCTTCACCAGATAATATATTAATCTTAGTTTTAAAAAGTTTTTCAACTTCATTAATAAATGGTTTTGTATCAGTTGCTTCTCTTAAAACTGCTGTTGCAATGATTTTAAGATTTGTGATTTTTGAAACATTTAAAATTTCAGAGAATCTTTTTAAAACTTTTAAAGCATATTCGGTACCAGATCTGTGAAGTTTTTTGGATTTATCTAAATTTTTTCCAAGTTCACAAACTGCTTTTTCATTAAAAAAAGGCACACGAGAAGAACTGAAATCTTCATAAATTAGCATTCTTATAGAGTTTGATCCAATGTCTATTATAGCTAATTTTGCCTGATTTAATTTTAAACTATTTTTACTTTTAATTACTTCCACTTTTAATCAATCTTAAGTGCAGTTGTTTAGGCTGCATTCTTAGTTTAGCTTTACCTCTTCCAGATAAGCTCGGATTATTCATAAAATATTCATGAGCTGAAAAGGAATCGCTCTTACTATATTTAATTTTTTTATAATTACCATCAGCTTCAAGTTCCCAGCTCTGATTAGTATCAAGATAATTTGCCAACATTATTTGATCTAAGATCTGTTCATGAACAGTCTCATTTTCAATTGGGACTAGAAGTTCTACCCTTCGATTTAAATTTCTCGGCATTAAATCAGCTGACGAAATATATACTTTTGCATTTCTATTAGGCATTTTTTTTGTACCATTACTAAAGCAGTAAATTCTAGAATGCTCTAAAAATCTTCCTATGATACTTTTTACAAATATGTTTTCTGATCTATCTTTTACTCCTGGTCTTAAACAACAAACACCCCTTACAAATAAATGAATTTTTACACCAGCATTCGAAGCTTCATAAAATTTATCAATAATTTCTGGATCTACTAAAGAGTTCATTTTTGCCCAAATAGCTGCAAATTTTCCATTTTTAGAATTTTTAATTTCAGCATCAATATTTTCATTTAAGGTTTGCCTCATATTTACTGGCGAAATAGAAATTTTATTTAAATTTTTTGGTTTTGCGTATCCTGTTACATAATTGAAAAACTTTTCAACATCTGATGCCATTTTCTTATCACAACTAAATAAAGACAAATCAGTATAAATTTTAGCATTTACTGGATGATAATTGCCAGTTCCTAAATGAAAATAAGTTTGTATTTTACCCTGTTCTCTTCTTAAAACTAATGATGATTTTGCATGAGTTTTATATTTAGCAAAACCATAAACAATTTGAACACCTACTTTTTCTAAACTTCTTGATAGTTGAATATTAGCTTCCTCATCAAATCTAGCTTTAATTTCAATTAAAGCGGTAACTGTTTTTCCGTTTTCTGCAGCTGTTATTAAAGCTTTAACAATAGGTGAGTCTAGAGTTGTTCTATATAGAGTTTGTTTTATAGCTATAACTTTTTTATCATTTGCTGCTTGGTTTAAAAATTCAATTACTGAGTCAAATGTTTCGAAAGGATGATGAACAACTAAATCTTTCTTTTTAATAGTTTCAAAAAAATTATCATTATATTCTTTTAATCTTTCAACTTCTCTAGGTGTAAAATGTTTAAATCTTAATTTTGGATTTTTTACTTTACATATTTGATCTATATCTTGAATTCCAACAAGGCCAGCAACATCATAAATATAGTCAGGATTTATATCTAATTTATTAGTTATAAATCTTATCAATTCGTTATCACTATTTTCAAGAACCTCTAAACGAACAATATCACCCGTTCTACGTCTTTTTAAAGCTAATTCAAAAGATCTAACCAAATCTTCTGCTTCCTCTTGAATCTCTACATCGCTGTCTCTTATTACTCTAAAAATCATTTTCTTTTCTAAATCATGATCTGGAAAAATTTCATTAGCAAAAAAACTTATTACATCATCTAGAATCACAAATTTCTTATGATTTTTTGAAGACTCAATTTCAATAAATCTAGATAATGCTTTTGGTATTACTATTATTGAGTTTAAAATCCTTTTTTTATTTTTTTTTCTTAACTTCATTACAATTGCTCTTCCTTGATTGATTATAAATGGAAATGGATGTGCAGGATCAATTGCTGATGGTGTTAATAAAGGGTAAATCTCTTCTTTAAATATTTCTAAAAGTTTTTTTTTATCCTTAGTATTTAAATTAACTGGTTTAACTAAATTGATATTATTTTTTTTTAATTCCATAATCAGTTGAATAAAAATTTTGTTCTGTTTTTTTAATAGTTTCTTAGTTTCAAGCACTACCTCATCCATTTGCTCTTCAGGTGTCAAACCATCAGAGCTTAGTGAGTCAACTTCTTGTTTTATTTGACTATATAACCCAGCTACACGGACCATAAAAAATTCATCTAGATTAGACCCAGCAATTGATAAAAACTTTACTCTTTCATAAAGAGGATTTTCGATATTTTGCGCCTCTAAAAGTACTCTATCGTTGAATTTTAACCAAGAAAGCTCTCTATTTATATATTTAGATTTCAACTCTTCTTTATGTTGTTTTTTTAAAGCAGTCATATATTTAGATTTTATGTATCAATTATACGTCATGAGACACGCAAAATCTAGTTGGGATGATTTAAGTATTAATGATTTTGATAGACCACTTACTAAAAGAGGCAAGAAAAATGCAAAAATGATTTGTGAATTTTTTGTTAAAAAAAAATTTGAATTTGATTATGCATTAATTTCATCATCAAAAAGAACAAAAAAAACTTTTCAAATTTTATCCAAGAAAATTAATAAGCCAAAAAAAGTTAATTTTTCAAAAGATTTATATTTAGTTGATGAGAATGCAATTGTAAAAAAAATTAAAGAAATATCCAGTGAATATAAATCAATTTTGATTATAAACCATGAACCATCAGTGAAAAATTTAGTACGAAATCTTACAAAAAATCATAATACGAATAATTTTAAACTAATGAATTATAAATTCCCAACAGCAGCATTTGCAAAAATTGAGTTTGATATTAAATCCTGGAATGAAGTCGAGAAAAAGGGAGTATTAAAAAAATTTATAAGACCCAAAGATCTTCAAGATTCTAAAGAATAACCAGCTGATCTTACTGTTCTAATTAAAGGTTTTGTATTTTGTATATTAATTGCTTGTCTTAATCTTCTAATATGAACATCAACTGTTCTAGACTCAACATATATATTTTCTCCCCAAACATTGTTTAAGAGTTGTTCTCTTGAATAAACTCTTTTTGGATTTTTGATAAAAAAATCTAAGAGTTTAAATTCAGTTGGACCCAAAGTAATTTCTTTATCTTTTCTATAAACTCTTTTTGTAATCCGATCTATTTTTAAATCAGTAAATTCTACAATGTCTGATGATGATTGAGGTTTAGATCTTCTCAATAAAGATTTAATTCTAGCATTCAATTCTTTTTGACTAAAAGGTTTAGTTACATAATCATCTGCACCTGTATCAAATGCTTTTAATTTGTCTTCTTCCTCCCCTTTTGCAGTTAACATAATGACAGGAATATCATTAAACTTATTATCTTTTTTTAAGTTTTTACAAATTTCAACACCAGATAATTCTGGTAACATCCAATCCATTAATATTAAATCTGGCTGTTTTAATTTTATTTGTTTAAGAGCATCTTCTCCATTTTCTGAATGACTGACTTTATAACCTTCTTTTTCAAGATTGTACTTTAACAAACTAACAATTGATGCTTCATCTTCAGCTATGAAAACATGAGCTGACATAAATCATTTTTCTCCGGTTACAATTGGCTCTGTTCCCTTGGGTCTATCACCTTCTAAATATTCGCCTTTAACTAAATAATAAACTTGTTCTGCAACATTTGTAGTATGATCACCAATACGCTCTATGTTTTTAGTTACAAACAATAAATGGGTTCCATCTTCTAAATTTTTTTCATTTTCTTTAAGATATTTTATAACTTCTTGCATACAAAGATTTGTTAGATCATCTGTTTGCTCATCACCTTCCCAAACATTTACTGCCATTGGCGCAGATCTTTCTAGATAAGCATCTAATGTTGATTTTAATTGTTTTTGAACATTGGTAGATACTCTATTCAATGAGTCTACCAAGTTCTTTGGAAGATTTTCGTTAAGCAAAAGTGTTCTCTTAGATATATTTTTTGCTAAATCACCTATTCTTTCTAAATCTGAAGACATTTTCAAAGCCGTTACTGTCTCTCTTAAATCAATTGCCATAGGTTGTCTTAAAGCAATTAAATTCACAACTTGCTGTTCAATTAAACTCTCATATTTATCTATTTTTTGATCTTTTTGAATAACAGCTTCTGCAATATTGTTATCTCTTGTTGTAATGGCTTGAATTGCTTTACCTAAAGAATCTTCACATGCACTTCCCATTTTAATTATATTAGCATTAAGATTTTTTAGTTCTTCTTCGTAAGATTTGACTGTATGTGGTGCTTCAGACATTATCCAAACCTCCCTGTTATATAATCTTGCGTTTTTTTATTATCAGGATTCTTAAATATTTTATCAGTAGATCCATGTTCAATCAATTGTCCTAAATGAAAAAAACCTGTATTTTGAGAAACACGTGCTGCTTGAGCCATAGAATGAGTTACAATTATTATTGTGTGCTCTTTTTTTAACTCATCAATCAATTCTTCAATTTGCGCTGTTGCTATAGGATCTAATGCTGAACAAGGCTCATCCATTAATATAACTTCTGGTCTTACAGAAATCGCTCTAGCAATACAAAGTCTTTGCTGTTGTCCTCCAGATAATCCAGTTCCAGGTTCATGCAACCTATCTTTTACCTCTTCCCATAGTGCAGCCTTTTTCAAACTAGTTTCAACAATTTCATCCATTTCTTGTTTTGATTGAGCCATACCATGAATTGTTGGACCGTAAGATACATTTTCATATAAAGTTTTTGGGAAAGGATTGGGTTTTTGAAAAACCATACCAATTTTTTCTCTTAGTCTTACGACATCACAACTTTTATCATTGATATTAAAATCATTAATTAAAATTTCTCCTTTAACACTACAGATATCAATTACATCATTCATTCTATTAAGACATCTTAGGAAAGTTGATTTACCACAACCAGATGGACCAATTAATGCCGTTACTTGATTTTCCTCAATATCTAAACTTATATTAAAGAGCGCTTGTTTTTTTCCATAAAAAACATCAACATCTTTTGCTTTAATCTTTATCATTTTAACTCCATTTTTTCTCAAACTTATGTCTTATTATTTGGGCAAATAAATTCATTATTATTAAAAAGCCAAGTAAGACCATTATACATGCCGAAACTTTTTCTACAAATCCCCTTTCAGCACTTTCAGCCCAAATATAAATTTGAACTGGTAAGCTTGCAGCAGGATCCATGGGTGATCCAGGTATCGTGTTAACAAAAGCAACCATTCCAATTAAAATTAGGGGTGCAGTTTCTCCTAAGGCTTGAGCTAAACCAATTATTGTTCCTGATAACGTGCCAGGCATAGAAAGAGGAACTGTATGATGCATTGTGGTTTGCATCCGACTTGCTCCCATAGCAAGTGCTGCCTCTCTTATACTTGGTGGAACTGCTTTTAAAGATGCTCTAGCAGCTATAATTATTGTTGGTAAGGTCATTAAGGACAAAGTGATACCTCCAACTAATGGGGTAGACCTTGGTAATTGAAATATAGCCAATAAAACTCCTAATCCTAATAGACCAAAAACTATAGATGGAACCGCTGCTAAGTTGTTTATATTTACTTCAATAAAATCAGTAAATCTATTTTTAGGGGCAAATTCCTCAAGATAGATTGCCGCTAGAACCGCAACAGGAAAAGCTATCATTAAACAAACAAGTATAGAAAAAATTGAGCCCATAAATGAACTTGCTATTCCAGCTAACTCAGCCTCTCTTGAGTCAGCATTTGTAAAAAAACTTATATTAAATTTACTTTCAACCTTACCATTTGCAACAAGTTGATCAAAAATTTTTAATTGATAATCGCTTACTCTTCTTTGGTCTTCAGGTAAATCTCTTGGATAATTTCCTTTAAAGACTTGGTCTAAATCATCTGAAGCAGTTAGATAAACTTCCTTTGTTTTTCCTATTAAATTAGGGTCATTTAAAAGTTCATTTTTAATTTCTTTTTCAAAAAAATAAGACACCATTCTCTTCAATTCATTTTCTTGATCTTCATTGGCTTTTGGATCTAAATCAGCCATTGATTTTAATGCTATATCGTAATAATCAGCGTCCTGTAAATCTTCTTTAGAAGGATTTTGGTCTAACATCATTAATTCAGCATCGAAAGTTACTGGAACAACAAGCCATGTTTTTTGAAAAGCTGAATAGCCAGTTGAAAAAATTTTAAAAATAAAGATTGTTAAAAATAAAAGTGCCATAAAAATTGCACTCAGACCGTATAAGCGAAATCGCTGTTCAGCTTTATATCTTTTATTTAATAATTGTTCTTTATTTTTATTCATATTTTTCTCTATATTTTTTAACTACTCTCAAGGCCACAATATTTAAACAAAGTGTTACTAAAAATAATGACATACCTAAAGCAAAAGCAGCTTGCGTTTTTGGGTCGCCAAAAGCTTGGTCACCAATTAGAATAACTACAATTTGAGCTGTAATCGTTGAAGTAGACTCTAAAGGATTTAAAGTTAAATTAGCAGCTAAACCAGAGGCCATAACAACTATCATTGTTTCTCCAATAGCTCTTGAAACACCAAGTAAAATAGATCCAACTATCCCCGGCAATGCCGCGGGAAAAATAACTCTCTTAATTGTTTCTGATTTAGTTGCTCCCATAGCGTAACTTCCATCTCTTAAACTTTGAGGCACACTTGTAATTACATCGTCACTTAAACTTGAAATAAATGGTATGATCATAATACCCATTACCCCTCCTGCTGCTAAAGCACTTTCAGCTGAAACTTCAAGACCCATTGAAGTTCCTAATTCTTTCAAAAATGGTCCAACAGTTAGGGCAGCAAAAAAACCATAAACAACTGTTGGTATACCTGCTAAAATTTCAATTAATGGTTTTGCATATTGTCTAACTTTAGTTGATGCATATTCAGCTAAATAAATTCCACTCATTAATCCAATTGGGATAGCAACGCACATAGCAATAAATGCAATAAAAAAAGTACCTGCAAAAATAGGGACTGCTCCAAAAGTATCTGAATACATTGTCGGATCTAAAGCCTCAGAAGAATCTCTAACAAAAGCTTTTGCTGGATACCAGTGAGTTCCAAAGACAAAATCAAATAATGGAATTACTTTAAAAAATCTATGGTTTGAAATATAAGTGAAAAAACTATTCCAACAGTAGTTAATATTGCAGCTAAAGAAGCTGTAAATAAAACTGCGTTCAAAAATTTTTCAACTGGTTCTCTTGTTCTAGAATTAGATGAAATTCTTTTATATGCATAAGCAACAGAGGCAATAATTGCAGATAATACTATAACAACTTTTGAACTTTGAGCTATTGATCGAAGACTTAAATATTTTTCAGCTGAAGCCTCAATAAAAGGTGTAATTTCTCCAGTGAATTGACCTCGAGACAATGCTTTTGTTTTTTCGTATATTAAATTTAATTCATTATCAAGATAACCTTGATTTGAATAATCACTTAAGATTAATAGTTTTACAATTGTGGGCTCAAAAATTGCCCATAATGAAAAAATTATAAAGGCTGGTATTGCACACCAGATTGCAAGATAATAACCATAAAATTGTGGTAATGCGGTTAATCTTTTTTTTGTAGATTGAATTGTATATGCTTTTTTGCGTCCAAAATAATAGCTTGTGAAACCTAGAAGAACAATAAATGTAAATAATATTAAGTTCACAGAATCTCCTTAAGTGAGGACTTTACTCTTTTTTTAAAAAAAAGGGGTCTAAAAAGACCCCCTTTTTAATCATTTGTTAACCGAGGAATAATTAATCACCCATAGCAACTAGCTTCGTAGCATTAGTTCTAGTTGTTTTATACAACTTAGAGTCTAATGGCACTAAACCAATGTCTGCTAAGTAACCACCTTTTCCAATAGCTTTCTTAGTTGTGAATTCTTTCACAAACTCATGTAAGCCTGGAATTACTCCAACGTGTGCTTTTTTCACGTAGAAGAATAAAGGTCTAGCAACAGCATAACTGTAGTCTTGAATAGACTTTAATGACGGTTGTCCACCATCAATACTTGCTGCTTGCAATTTATCTTTTGCAGCTAAGAAATAACTGAAACCAAAGAAACCAAACATTTCTTTATCTTGAGTTAACTTTTGGATGATTAAACTATCGTTTTCTCCAACTTCAATAGCAGCACCATCTTCTCTGTAAAGTTTTTGAGGTTTTTTGTATTTTTTATTTCCAGCTTCAAAACCAGCTTTATAAAGAGCTTTAGCTTCTTTAGTCATACCTTTTTTCATTACTAAAGAATTCCAAGCATCTCTAGTTCCTGATGTTCCTGGTGGGATCATCACTGAAATTTTTTGTTTTGGTAAGCTAGGGTCAATTTGGTCCCAAGTTTTATAAATATTTGGAACTAATTTACCATCAACAACTGTATGAGCAGCAAGTGCTAAATATAATTGTTCTTTAGTAAAGTTTACTGGTTTTGCATCTTTGCTGTAAGCTAATGTAATACCATCGTTACCAATTACGATCTCAACGATATCATTAACACCATTTTTCTTACATAGAGCTTTTTCTTTATCTTTCATAGCTCTTGATGCGTTTGTAATATCTGGATGTTGTTCACCTACACCAGCACAGAATAGTTTAGCTCCACCACCAGTACCAGTAGACTCGATCACAGGAGTTTTAAATCCTGAACCACCAAATCTTTCAGCAACAACTGTTGCGTAAGGGAATACCGTAGAGGAACCAACTATCTTAATTTGATCTCTTGCTTGAGCAACAGTTGCTATTGATAAAGCAACTAAAGAAGCGATCACTATAGTTAGTTTTTTCATTATCTTTAATCCTTTCGTTATTAATTAATATAAAAGTGAGTGACTCGTACAAATTAATTGAATCTTTAATATTACAGAATTGTTACACTTTTGTTAAAAAGATAACTTTTTAGTTGTAATTCATTGAGATTATAATCTCATCATTTTCTGTTTCTAAACCACCTTTACAAGAAACAGGGTTAACTTTATCTTTAAAAGCAAGCTCAGTTGTAGGTCTCAAAATAACTTCAAGTTTCACTAAATTAACTAATTCTTCTAAGACGCTTTGATCGTATCGCCATCTTGGCCATGTGCTTGGAGTAGAAAAAACAGATGTTAAATAACTAGTTGCCATAGTAAACCTATAATTACTTAAATTTTCGTTTCTCAACAAATGATCTCTTACTGAATTAAATATATTTCTACATCTAAATGAGTCTGACATATAATTCTCTTTTTTTAAATTTTCATTTACTGGGATTGAAACAATTAAATCTACTGTATTTCTCCAATAGGAACTGACAACATCCATATATATATCTTCATAAGGCACATCTTTATGTTTCTTTACAGCAGGATAAGAACTCTTTAAGTCCTCTTCTAATCTAAAAATACCTATGTCAAAAACTGTTAATTGCTGAGTACGTAAAAGAGTAGAAAGGTCTTTTGAATATACACTAGTTGTGAAAAACAAGATTAAATAAAAAAATATTAGAATATTTTTGAGTATTTTAAACATTATAAAAACTTAAATAAAATCTATACACGAATCAATCAAAGAAATGTTAAAGTTTTCTCAAATAAGGGTTGTAAAATGAAGTTTTTTTTAAATTTTTATTTCGAAGGCAAATATATTTTAATTTCAGTACCTTTACCAACCTCTGAAAGAATCTCAAAATCACCTCTGTGTTGAGTAATTATGTGTTTAACAATAGCTAATCCTAAACCAGTTCCACCAAGTTTATTACTTTGTTCTGTGTCAACCCTGTAAAATCTTTCTGTAACACGCGAAATGTGTTCATGTGGAATGCCATAACCTTCATCTTTAATACTAATCATTATATTCTTTTCTAATAGTTTGTTACTATTTTCATTTTTAAAAATATATATATTTTTATTTTCTGGAGAATATTTTATTGAATTATCCAAAAGATTAGAAAAAACTGTATTTAATCTTTTTTCATCACCTATAACAATTGATGTATTTGTTAATTGATTTTTAACAGTTATATTTTTCTTTTTTAAAACAATTTCAAAATTACTAATAATAGTTTCAAAGAGTTCATTAATATTTACTATTGAAGTAGGTCTTATATGTTCATCAAGTTCAATCCGTGTAAGAATTAATAGATCATTAATTAAACTTTCCATCCTTGTTGATTGTTCAGATAAAATTTTCATAAATTTTTTTTTAGCCTTTTCATCATCAGACGCTGGGCCCTCAATTGTTTCTAGTGATCCTTTGATTGCCATTAAAGGTGTTCTTAATTCATGGCTTACATTTGCTACAAAATCAGTTTTAAATTTTTGTGCTTTTGTAATTTCAGTAAAATCTTTTAAAAATAACACAACAGAGTCTGGTTCAGTAAACAAATGAGTTGGGCCAGGAATAATATAAATTTTATAGAATTGATATGATGGGAGGTCTATTTCAACATCGATATTTTTTGTTTTATTTTCTACGATAGCTTTTTCAATATTTTCTATTAATTCTGGTTTTCGAATTATAGAAGATATGTTTTTATCAATTAAATTACTTCCAAATCTTTTTAATGCACTTGGATTGGCATATTTAATTATGTTAAATTTATTTAATGCAAAAAATTGATCTTCAAGCTCATCAATAATTACTCTTTTTGTTTTTTCTTCTCTTTTATTAACTATTGTAGCGGTATTTATTGATTTATTTTTTTTTTGATTAAGTAAATAGAGAAGATAAACTATCACAACTATAAGTAGAATGACGAAATATTCCATAAATTTAGATGGCTTAATTTTGCACCATTACACTTTTTAATGCAAATAAATTAAGGAAAAATTAACTAATGATTTGGTGAAATATTGTTAAAAAATATTTTTGCTGTTTCTTCCCAAGTGAATTTTTTTGCAAATTCAAGACAATCATTTCTATTAACTTTCAAAGCTTTATGTGCTGATACTTTAAGATCATCATCTAAACAATTTATTTTGGATCCTTCAAATATATCTTTAGGACCTGGAACAGGATACGCAGCAACAGGTGTTCCACAATTTAAAGCTTCTGTAACTACAATTCCAAATGTATCTGTTTTACTTGGGAAAACAAAAACATCAGAGGATGCAAAATGTGATGCTAATTCACCATTTGTTTTTTCTCCTAAAAAAATATCTTTAGGGAATTCTTTTTTCAATTTTTTTAAATCAGGTCCTTTTCCTATAATTATCTTTGTACCTTCTAAATCACATTCTAAGAAAGCTCTTATGTTTTTTTCAACTGCAACTCTTCCAACATAAATCCAAATAGGTCTTTTATGAGGTAAATCAATTTTTTTAGGGTTCTTAAAAGCTCCATGATTTCCTCCTCTAGTCCAAGTAATCATTTTATTGTCATCTATACCTATATCGATTAATTCTTTTCTCATAGACTCTGTAGTTACTAAAATTCTCTCAGCCTTATTATGAAAATTTGCTAAGAATTTTTCAGCCCATTTTGCTGGTATAATAGGAAAGTAAAGTTTTAGATATTTATCAAATCTTGTATGGAAACTCGTAGTAAACTTTAGATTATTTTTTAAACAATATCTTCTTGCCATAGTGCCTATCGGGCCTTCGGTAGCGATATGAATTGCATCTGGATTGATTTTCTTTATTAAACTACCAACTCTGGGCCATACATTTATAGACAACCTAATTTCATTATATTTCGGCATAGGAAAAGTAAAAAATAAGTCAGGTGTAATATATTCTATTCTATGACCTTGTTCTTTTAATATATTGCCTGTTTCATGTAAGGTTCTTACAACACCATTTACTTGGGGAAAATATGCATCTGTAACAATTAAAATTTTCATTAATTACGAAGCTTTTTTTAATTCTTCAGTTTTAATTGGTTCAATTTTTTCTTTATCGTCTAAATATTGTTCTCTTATTTTGTCCCAATATAATATTTCAAAACTACCATCATAATTTTCGGCTAATGCAGTGCAGGACTCAACCCAGTCTCCACAATTTAAATAATTGACCCCATTAAAATCTCTATCCTCAGCATGATGGATGTGGCCACAAATAATTCCATCAAATTTTTTTCTTTTTGCATAATCTGAAAGTGTTTTTTCATATTCACCAATATATTTAACTGCATTTTTGACTTTATACTTTAAAAATTTTGCAAGAGACCAATATTCTTTTCCTCTCAATCTTCTAAAAAAATTAATTATTACATTTAATTTTAATAGTAAATTATAGGCTATTGATCCAAGTTTAGATAACCATTTAGCATGTTTCATAACACCATCCCAAGCATCACCATGAACAACAACATATTTTTTTCCTGCATTTGTCTCATGAATAACTCTATTAACCATATGGATGTCACCAAAATGCATTGGAATAAATTTTCTTAACATTTCGTCATGATTACCCATAATGTAGAAAACTTTAGTACCATGCCTAGCTTTTCTTAAAATTTTTTGGATTACATCATTATGTTCTTGAGGCCAAAAAAAGCTTTTTTGCATTTCCCAGATATCTATAATGTCCCCTACAAGATAAAGATTTTCGGATCTTGAGTTTTTAAAAAACTCTAAAAGTTTTTTTGCCTGACAACCCTTGGTACCTAAATGAACATCAGAAATAAATATACTTTTATATTTAAGTAAATTAGGCATTTAAAAACCTATTTTTTAATACAACTGTAACACGAATCATGTATTTCTTATTTCATTTAAATGTTACAAATTTGTTAAAAATTTTTTAAGGATTAATTATGTTATGTTGTTTGATTTATAATTTGAATTCTTCCTCTGGAAGAAAATATAAATTCATAAATAGGATTTTATCTAAGTTAAAAGAGAATATTTCTGTAGACTACTTTGAGACTAAAACAATAAATCAAGCTAAGAAAATTTTCAAAAATTTTAATCAAAAAAATTATGATCGACTAATAGTAGCTGGTGGTGATGGTTCAGTTTCTTTTGCAATTAATGAATTAATTAAAAATAATTTTAATTTTAAAGACGATTTTGCCATAGGTTATATTCCTGCTGGTACTGCTAATTTGCTTCAAGCTGAATTATCAATGAATAAAAAAGTTGATGATATAGTCAATATATTGGTTTCTAATAATTATAAATCCTCTAATCTTGTAAAAATTAACGAGAATTATTTCTTTTTAATGGCTGGTATAGGATGGGATGCAAAAATTGTTCATTCAATTAATTCAAAAATTAAAAAGTTTCTAGGTAAAATTATATTTGGTATCAAAGGTTTTCAATATTTCTTGTTTATGAATAATAAAAAATTAAATGTCACTTTTGATGATCAATTTTATCAAGCAGACTGGATATTATCTTCAAATACCAAATATTACGCTGGACATCATAAAATAAATAAAACAAATATTTTTGAAGATAAATTAGTCACCTATATATTTAAAGATTTGACTAGGATTAGTTTATTATATTCAATATTTTTAATAATTCTTAATGGTGATTTAAGTAAAAATAAAAATGTTATTACTACTTATGCACAAAACATTACAATTGATGGAAATGATTTGATGCCTGTTCAAATTGATGGAGATAATTTTGGCTCACATAAAAAAATTCATTTAAATCTATCAAATAAAAAAGTGAATTTTCTTGTAAAATAATTATTTTACTCTTCCATAAACATCTTGGTATCTGACTATATCAGTTTCTTTTAAAATTGAGCCTACTTGTGCTTCAATTATTTTTACTGGTTTTTTATATGGGTTTTCTATTCTATGGATTGCACCTAATGGTATAAAAATAGTTTCATCAGGTTTTATGGTAAAATATTTTTTATTTAACGTAATTTTAGGTTTACCTTGGGTTACTACCCAGTGTTCAGCTCTATGATGATGTTTCTGAAGACTTAATATACCTTTAGGTTTTACATATAGTTCTTTTATCAAGAATTCTTTACCATTAAATAAATTAACATAACTACCCCAAGGTCTATGGAACACATTTTTCTTTTTATAATAATGTTTCTTATTTCTTCCGTACATCTTACAGATTTCTTTCCAAGATCCTAAATCAGACCAAGGAATATCCAATTTTATAGCATTAATGTTTTTTGATTTTTCAAGGATTGCATAATCAAAAGATTTTTCAACTGACTTAATAAATGCCGATTTGTTTAAATAATAAGTATTATTTTTGTATTTTGATTTATTTACTGATAGTAAACAGCTCTTATAAGTTTTTGGTTGATATTTTTTAAAATTATTAATTATCGAGTCTTTCCTTAAAAAAAACATACCTGAATTCCAGTAACCTTTTTTCTTTATGACCAGTTTAGCTTTTAAAATATTAGGTTTTTCAATAAACTTTGAAACTTTATTAATATTTTTAATCTTTTTTGTTAAAAAGTAACCATATTCGCTTGATGGATTGGTAGGTTTAATCCCAAATATAAATATATTTTTATCGTCTAAATTTTTAATATTGTTCTTAATTGATCTATTAAAAATACTTGTTTTTTCAATTAAATGATCTGCAGCAAAATACATTAGAGATTGTTTTAATGGAATATCTTTAATCAATGCAGAAGAAAGTATTGCTGGTGCTGTATTCTTTTTAGCTGGCTCAAGCACAATTTTATATTTCTTTATTTTAGCATTTTTTAAAGATCTTCTTACTTGTGATAAATATTTGTTATTAGTGCTTATGATGGGATAATCGAAGATCGGATTTTTAATCCTTTCTAATGTTTTTTCCATCAGGTTCCATCCTCCAAAGTCAATAAACTGCTTTGGTTGATGGTGTTTTTTATCTTCCCACAGTCGAGTGCCTGCTCCACCACACAAAATAACTGGTCTAATTTTCATTAAATATCAGCGTAAACTTTTACTTCGTTTTTTGCTCCTGGGTGTGTTGGTGCTCCTAGATATGCAGGTCCAACAGTTTGTGCATATTTCCAAAGAGTTCCATTACCAAAGTTAATTTTCTTTGGTTTCCATTTTTTCTTTCTTTTCGATAGTTCTTTTTTTGATAATCTTACGTTAATAGTTCCTTTTTTAGCATCTATATCAATTACATCACCATTACGTAAAAGAGCTATTGGACCGCCTATAGAGGCCTCAGGACCTACATGACCGATACAAAAGCCCCTAGTAGCCCCGGAAAACCTTCCATCAGTTATAAGTGCAACTTTTTCACCTTTTCCTTGGCCGTAAATAGCTCCAGTTGTTTGAAGCATTTCTCTCATACCTGGTCCACCTCTTGGTCCTTCGTATCTAATAATTATGATGTCTCCATCTTTGTATTGTTTTTTTTGAACAGCCTTAAATGCAGCTTCCTCAGTATCAAAACATCTTGCTCTTCCTGTAAATTGTAATTTTTTTAGACCAGCAACTTTAACAATTGCACCTTCGGGTGCTAAGTTTCCTTTTAATCCAACTACACCTCCATCTGGAGATAAAGGATTATTATGTTTTCTCATTACCTTTTGTTTTAAATTAAATTTAACTTTTTTTAAATTTTCTCTCATTGTTTTACCAGTTACAGTTAAACAATCTCCATGTATGTATCCACCTTCCATTAAAGTTTTTAATAGCATTGGTACTCCTCCTGCTTGCCACATATCTTTTGCAACATATCTTCCGCCTGGTTTAAGATCAGCTAGATAAGGAGTTTTTTTAAAAATTTTTGCAACATCCATTAAATCAAATTTAATACCTACTTCATTTGCAATTGCTGGTAAATGTAATGCTGCGTTTGTTGAACCGCCTGTTGCTGCAACTATTGTAGCTGCATTTTCTAAAGCTTTTCTTGTAACTATATCTCTAGGTCTTATATTTTTCTTAAGCAAATTCATTACAGCTTTTCCACTTAACATTGCGTACTTATCTCTTTGTTCATAAGGAGCTGGTGTTCCAGCAGAATAAGGTAATGCAAGTCCAATTGCTTCTGAAACACATGCCATAGTATTTGCTGTAAATTGGCCACCACAAGCACCAGAGCTTGGACAGGCTTTTAATTCAAGTTTTCTTAATGCGTGTGCTGACATTTTACCTGAAGAATATTTTCCTACACCTTCAAATACATCAACTACGGTTACATCTTTACCATTAAATCTTCCAGGCAAAATAGATCCACCGTAAATAAAAACGCTTGGTACATTCAACCTAACCATCGCCATCATTAGACCTGGTAAGGATTTATCACATCCTGCAACACCAACTAATGCATCATAACAATGACCTCTTACAGTTAATTCAGTTGAATCTGCAATTACATCTCTTGAAATTAACGATGATTTCATACCCTCATGACCCATTGCAATTCCATCAGTTACAGTAATTGTACAAAATTCTCTTGGGGTCCCACCGTTACTCTTAACTCCTTTTTTAACTGATTGTGCCTGCCTCATTAAGGCGATATTGCATGGTGCTGCTTCATTCCATGTTGAAACTACGCCTACAAAAGGTTTTGCAACATCTTTTTCTGTTAAATCCATTGCATAATAAAACGATCTTTGTGGTGCTTTATCAGGTCCTACTGATGTATGTCTGCTAGGTAATTTTTTTTTATTAAATTTTAACATTATAGATTTTGAATTATTAATGAAATTTTCTTAACATCATTTCTTAAATTATTATAGTTATTTTTTTCTTGTTCAACAACAGTTTTGGGAGCTCTATCTACAAAATTTTTATTTTGTAACCTTTTATTAATGCCTTCCATTTCCAAATTATATTTATTTTGTTTTTTTATAAGATTTTCTTTAATGATTTTAAGATCTATATTCTCTTCAAAATAAACCTTGATTATATCTCCTCCAATAACCATTGTTGCTGAAGGTTTATCCAAATCTTTATTGAAAAAATTATTTACTCTGGCTATTTTTTTTAAAGTATTTTCATTTTTTGCATAAAAATTGGACTTTTTATTCTTTATACTGCCTAATGATACATCAACAAACGAGCCAGGACTTATATTAAGCTCGTTTTTAAATGATCTAAGAGAAGAGGTAAAATTGATAATATTTTCAACATATTTTATTTCATTATTTTTTATTGGTTTTTCATTAATCCAATTAGAAAACATAAGGTAATTTTTACCTGATTTATCTAGGTTATTTTTTAGCCATATTTCCTCAGTTACAAACGGTATGAATGGGTGCATCAGAATTAATATTTGGGTGAAAATGAAACCAGAAACATCCTGTGTTTCTTTAATTTTTTTTTTATCATTAGAGTAAAGTATAGTTTTCGAAAGCTCTAAATACCAATCACAATAAGAATTCCATACAAACTGATAAATAAGTCTAGATGCCTCATCAAATCTATATTCTTTTATTTTTGCCTCTACATCTTTTTTAACTTTTATTAATTCATTAAAAATCCAATTATTAATATTTATATTAATTTTTTTTGGTTTTTTTTCAGAAAAATTACATTTATTTTGAATTAAAAAATTATTTGCGTTCCATAACTTATTTAAAAGATTTCTGTATCCTTTAACTCTGTCTTCAGATAACTTTACATCTCTACCTGGTGAAGCCATAGAAAGAAGAGTAAATCTTAAGGCATCTGCACTATACTTATTAATTAGTTCTAAAGGATCAATTACATTACCTTTAGATTTAGACATTTTTTGTCCTTTCTCATCTCTCACTAAAGCGTGGACATATATATCTTTAAACGGTTCTTTATTTAGAAATTCCATTCCAAGCATCATCATTCTTGCAACCCAAAAAAATATTATATCAAAACCTGTAACCAAAACGGTAGTAGGATAAAATTTATTTAAATAATCATTTTTCTTTGGCCAACCAAGCGTTGCAAAAGGCCAAAGCCCAGATGAAAACCAAGTATCTAGAACATCAGGATCTCTATTAATTTTCACGTCTTTTTTGTAATATTTCTTAGCTAATTTTTTTGCATCACTTTCATTTTCTGCTACAAATATTTTTTTATCTGGTCCATACCAAGCAGGTATTTGATGACCCCACCAAAGTTGTCTTGATACACACCAAGGCTCAATATTGTCCATCCATTGAAAATATGTTTTAGACCAATTGTTTGGAAAAAATTTAGTCTTTTTTGATCTAACTATTTTTTTTGCTTTGTTTGATAATTTTTTTGCATCAGCGAACCATTGCTCAGTTAAATAAGGTTCTATTATAGAATTTGATCTATCACCATATGGAACTTTATTTTTTATATCTTCATCTTTAACAAACAAATTTTTATCTTTTAAGTCAGTTAGTATTTTTTTTCGGGCTTCAAACCTATCTAATCCAATATATTCGTTTGGTGCATTATCATTAATTTTTCCATCCTCTGTAAATATGTTAATTATTTCTAATTTATTTCTTATGCCTACATCATAATCATTAAAATCATGAGCTGGAGTTATTTTAACGGCTCCAGTACCTTGTTCAGGGTCAGCATAATTGTCTGCTATAATTTTTATTTTTTTCTCTACAATCGGTAAAATTACATTTTTTGAAACCAAATTTTTGTATCTTTTATCTTTAGGATTTACCGCTACAGCTGTGTCACCTAACATTGTTTCAGGTCTTGTTGTGGCTATAGTGATAAAGTTTTCAGTATTTTCGATTGGATATCTTATATAATATAATTTTGAACTTACTTCTCTTTGATCAACTTCTAAATCAGATATTGCTGTTTTAAGAACTGTATCCCAATTTACTAATTTTTTAGATTTATAAATCAGGCCTTTTTTGTAAAGATCAACAAATACTTTAATTACGGATTTTGATAGATTTTCATCCATTGTGAAAGCGTTTCTCGACCAATCACACGAACAACCTAATTTTTTAAGTTGATTAATAATTATATCACCATATTGATTTTTCCATTCCCAAACTTGATTAATGAATTTTTCGCGACCTAAATCATGTTTGCTATGACCTTCTTTTTCTAATTTTTTTTCTACTAAAGCCTGTGTGGCAATACCAGCATGATCTGTTCCTGGTTGCCATAAAGTTTCGTAATTATTCATTCTATGAAATCTTGTTAACAAATCCTGAATAGAATTATTTAGAGCATGCCCCATATGTAAATTTCCAGTTACATTAGGAGGGGGTATTACAATTGAAAACTTCTTCTTATTTTTTTTTGGTTGAAAAAGTCTGTTCTTCTCCCAATAACTATATATTTTATCCTCAACTTCAGAATGATTATAATTATTTCCGCTCATGAACTAGTTATTTTATAAATTAAACTGATAAATAAACAAAGATCTAATTTAATACTAAAAATAATGGACTAATTTTAAAACAGTTATATAAGCTATTTAAGCTGACTATTTTAACTTATTGGCAACGTGGCGGAATGGTTACGCAGAGGATTGCAAATCCTTGTATCCCGGTTCGATTCCGGGCGTTGCCTCCAAAAAAAAGGTTGTTTTAAAATTAAAAAAAAGTAAGTTTTGAATTTTACATTCCTCGGTAGCTCAGTTGGTAGAGCAGTTGACTGTTAATCAATTGGTCGCAGGTTCGAGTCCTGCCCGAGGAGCCACTACTCAAACAGCTTTTGAAATATAATTCCCTGAGTTTTGCAATGTCTTATTAAATTTAGTTTTTTGATCCTGATTTAATTCAAAATACATTTTCATTAAAAAGTTATAATTCACCTGCATATGCCCTTCTTTAGATTTTTCAATGTTAATTAAATACTCTGAAAAATCCTCAAAAAAATAATTTATTGGAACTTTTAAATAGTTTGATAGTTGCAGAAGTCTTATTGAACTTACTCCGTTGGTTCCCTTTTCATATTTTTGAATTTGTTGAAATGTCACGTTTATAGCTTTAGCTACTTTTGTTTGTGTTAAACCTAGAGCTAATCTTCTAAGTTTTAATTTATTTCCTAAATGTTTATTAAAGTTTTCTTCCATTAAGACCCCTCTTAATTATGAATTTTTCTTAAGTAAATATAATTAAAAAAGGTATTTCAAGTAAAATAATTTATAAAAAAATAGTTTTTTTTAAGATTTGATAAACTTGTCAAGAAATTTTTAAGGCTTATATTAGAATTGTTATAAAATTTGACTTAAAAAAAGCTTGGTTCTATCACTTTTAGGATTAGCAAAAAACTCCTTAGTTTCAGCTTTTTCTACAATCATACCCTCGTCCATGAATATAACTTCATCAGCAACCTCTTTTGCAAAACCCATTTCATGAGTTACAACAATCATAGTCATTCCACCCTTAGCAAGATTAACCATAGCATCTAAAACTTCTTTAATCATTTCAGGGTCTAAGGCTGATGTTGGTTCATCAAATAACATTATCTTGGGTTCCATGCATAAAGCTCGGGCAATTGCACATCTTTGTTGTTGTCCACCAGATAATTGACCTGGAAACTTTTGAGCTTGATCAGCAATTTGAACTTTTTCTAGTTGTTTCATAGCTAATTCTTGTGCTTGTACTTTTGGCATTTTTCTTACCCAGATAGGAGCAAGAGTGCAGTTATCCAAAATAGATAAATGTGGAAATAAATTAAATTGTTGAAAAACCATACCAACTTCAGCTCTTATTTGTTCAATATTTTTTGTATTTTCATTTAATTCAGTCCCATCAACTACGATACTACCTTTTTGATGCTCCTCTAATCTATTAATACATCTTATCAAAGTTGATTTTCCTGAACCAGATGGTCCACAAACAACTATTTTTTTATTCTTTTCGACTTCTAAGTTAATATCTTTTAAAACTTGAAAATCCCCGAACCATTTATTCATGTTTGCAATTTTAATGATTGCTTCCGACATACAATTTATCTTTCAGTTTTATATTTTTCCTCTAAATTATAACTATATTTACTCATAGCATAACAAATAATCCAAAAAATTATAGCAGCAAATATATATCCTTCCATTGCAAAACCAAGCCATTTTGGATTAGTTTTGGCTAATGCTAGCATCCCAGCTAACTCAGCTAAACCAACTACAAAAATAAGTGGTGTATCTTTAACTAAAGCTAAAAAAGTATTACATATTCCTGGAATTACTAATTTTAAAGCTTGGGGCAAGATTACAAAGATATGCATTTTCCAATAACCCATTCCTAAAGATTTTGCAGCATCGTATTGACCTCTAGGAAGAGATTGTAAACCACCTCTTATAACTTCAGCACAATATGCTCCTTCAAAAAGAGTAATGGCTATAATAACTCTTACTAATTTATCCATAAAAAAGTCCTCTGGTAAAAACATTGGAAACATAACTGATGACATAAATAATACAGTTATCAAAGGCACTCCTCTCCAAAACTCAATGTATCCTATCGATATATATCTAACAGCTGGAAGATTAGATCGTCTACCTAACGCTAAAATCATACCTAAAGGAAAACAAAAAATTAAGCAGAAAAATGAAACTATAAAGGTTAATGATAAGCCTCCCCAAGCGCCAGTTTCAATCCACTCTAAACCAAAGTATCCACCTGAAATTAAATAATAAATTATTAAAAAAGCCAAAATTGGATAAATTACAACATAATATAGTGCTAAAAATTTTTTCATCTTTTCAGTTGCAAATAAACCAAATGTGCCTAAACCGATGACTAGTAAAAATGCAGTATTAATTCTCCAATGTTGTTCATTGGGATACATTCCATACATAAATCTTCTAAACCAAACTTTTATATATGTCCAGCATGCACCTGTGCCAGTACATGCATCTTTGGTCTCTCCAGAAATATTTGCATCTAATATCATCCAACTTAATGATGGAGGAATAGCCTTGAAAATTAAAAATATAATTAATAGAGTTAAGGCAGCATTAAATTTAGAATTATTAATATTTTTATTTAAAATATCTAAATATTTATTTCCTGAATATTCAATTCTTATTAATTGCATACCAATCATCCCAAATAATAATGGTGCAACAAGACTTATCTTGTCAGGTAAAAATGACATTAAATTAAACTTAAAGAAAGAATTTAAAAAAACATCTAATATACTAATAGTAATTAAAAAAACTCCTGTAATTAATACAGTTTGAATATTACTTCTATCACTTTTTAAAAAAGTAAACTTACTCATTATTTTTCCTTAATCTCTATAAGTTTATTATACCAATTCATCAAAGCAGCTATTGCTAAACTTATAGATAGATAAGTCAGCATTGTTATCGATACAATTTCTATTGCTCTACCTGTTTGCATTAATGCAGTACCGGCAAAAACTAATACAAGATCTGGATATGCAATAGCCGCGGCTAATGAGGAATTTTTTGTTAAATTCAGATATTGGTTTGTAGTTGGTGGTATTATTATTCTTAATGCTTGAGGCATAATTACAAGTTTTAAAACTTGGTTAGGAGTTAAACCTAACGATGCAGCAGCTTCTTTTTGACCCTTGCTTATACCTTGTATACCTGCTCTCACACACTCAGCTACGAATGTTGCTGTATATAAAGATAGAGCTAGCGTTAGTGCGATTAACTCAGGTGGAACAGCTATACCACCGTCATATATAAACGATGTTGCAGATAATTGTTTTAGCACCGGTATCTCAAAATCTAATGAAACTCCTCCAATTAAAAAAGTTAATGCTGGCAAAATTATTAAGATAGCTATTGATATGTAAAATACTGGTAATTGCTTCCCTTCTGTATCTCTCAATTTGATTGCATAATACCTTATAAATATTATTGAAATTATTGCCGCTAAAACTGAATAAGTAAAAATGTTAAGATTATTCCAAATAAAGGCAGGCATGTAGTAACCTTTAATTGTCAAATATGTTACACCAAATAATGGACTAGCATCTTGAGGTAATGGTAGTGCTCTTAACGCTGCATAATACCAAAAAAATATTTGTAACAGCAATGGTATATTTCTAAAAAATTCCACATACCAAGCAGCAGTATTTCTTATTAAAAAATTTGGAGATAATCTTGCTATCCCAACAATAACACCAATAATTGTGCAAAAAATAATTCCTAAAACGGCAACTAATAATGTATTTAATAACGCTACAACGTAAGCCCACCAATATGGATCTTGACCATCATAATCCATAAGGCTGAATTGCATATCAAAAGAGGCTTCTTGAGATAAAAAATCAAAACCAAAATCTATTCCTCTATTCTCCATATTGATTTGAGCATTAAAAGTAAAAAATAAAAATATTAGTACTACAATCGTTAAACAAATAAATTGAGGTGAATAATATTTAATTCTTGAGGTACCAAAATTTTCTAAGGTGAGACTTACTTTAGATTCTTTAAGAAAAATTCCACCAATTGAAAAAAATAAAACTGGAGTAAATACCAGTATTGGATTTGCTATTTCATAGTAATCTTCAGTTAGATCACTGAAAATATTACCGTAAAAAATTTTAGTAAATAAATCCGCAATCCCTATAAAAAAGAATAAATAAGCTAAAATTCTAAATTTCATTTTTACGGACAATAAAAAAAAGGGCTAGAAAAATCTAGCCCTTTTTAAACTAATTTAATAAGCCTTATCTTGCTGGTGGTACGTATAAAATTCCACCTTTTGTCCATAATTCATTTGGACCTCTGTCTGGTAGAATACCAGGATCAGCAATATTTCTCTTATAGCTTTCTCCATAGTTACCAACTTGCTTGATAATTCTTAAACTCCACTCGTTATCTAGACCAAAAGCAGCACCTAATTCACCTTCTGCCCCAACCAATCTTTTGATTGCTGGATTATCTGAAGTTTTCATAGAGTCTGCATTTGCAGATGTAATCCCATATTCTTCTGCTTCGATCATAGTGTTTAAAGACCATCTTACGATATCTTCCCAAACAGAATCACCTTGTCTAACAACAGGACCAAGTGGCTCTTTTGAAATAGTCTCTGGCAATACAATGTGTTCATCTGGATTACTCATTTTTGTTCTTTGAGCAGCTAAACCAGATTTGTCAGTTGTATAAGTATCACATCTACCAGCATCATAAGCAGCTACAACCTCATCAGCTTTTTCAAAAGCTACAGGTTCATATGAAATACCTTTTGAATTAAAAAAGTCTCTCATATTTAGCTCTGTTGTTGTACCAATGTTTGTACATGCCGAGATACCGTCTTTAAATTGACTTGTTGAAGTAATTCCAGAGCTTTTCCTTACCATGAAACCTTGGCCATCATAAAAGTTTACACCAACAAAAGTTAATCCAATGTCAGCATCTCTAGAAAGTGTCCAAGTAGTGTTTCTTGATAAAACATCGATTTCTCCAGATGTTAAAGCTGTGAATCTTTCTTTTGCACTAAGCGGAGTAAATTTTACCTTATTTGCATCACCTAATACAGCAGCTGCTACAGCTCTGCATACATCAACATCAACACCAGTCCAGTTTCCAGATGCATCTGCATTTGAAAAACCAGGAAGACCTTGTGAAACACCACATCTCACGAAACCTTTTTTCTGAGTGTTTTTTAATGTTTTTGACTTCTTCGCTGCCATTGTTTCAGTAGTAAATGCAAAAAGCATTGCTACCATTGCAACAAAAGAAGTAAATTGTTTAATTAATTTGAACATTATTATTCCTCTTTTTGTTCGTTTATTTGTTAACAAATATTCAAAAGTTAATTTTGAATAAGTTTAGTAAACCAGAAAGTTAATTACTCATCAATGATAAAATTATGTCAATTTATCAATAATAATGGCGCGCCCTGAAGGATTCGAACCTCCGACCCACGGTTTAGAAAACCGTTGCTCTATCCAGCTGAGCTAAGGGCGCATATAAATTAATCTTATATATCTTAATTAGTTTTTGAAAAGATATTTTTTAAAAAGAATTATAATAGTAATTAATTCAACCCTACCGATAATCATAAAAATGATTAAAATAAGCTTTGTAAAATAATTTATACTTTCAAATTCGAAATTTGACAAACCATACAGGCTTGAATTTACAGTATTCATAATTGTAAGAATTCCAAGTTTTAAAGACGTACTAAATGAGTAACCTGAAATAGATATTAAAGAAGAAATTGTAGTAAGAGAAAGGATAAATATGATTATAGTCAGAAAGTATTTATTTATTATATTATAATCGATTTTATTATCATCAAAAAAAACTTTGTTAACCATTACTTGTTTGGGTTTAGAATGAGACAAAAGTTCATTTATTGAAAATCTTAGTAGTGTAATAATCTTATAAAATCTAATACCAGAACTTGTAGAGAAAAAAGAACCACCAATTATAACTAAAATTAAATATATGAAAAACAATTCGTTTTCTTTTTTATCGAAATAAATACCAACATTTGATACTGATGTAGTAATTGATAATAGTAGTGACGAAAAATTTTCACCAAAAAAAATAAAGAATAATAAAATTAATGATATTAAATAAAATAACAAATATAAATCTTCTGTAAAAAAATTAAATTGTCTATTCTTAATAAAAAATAAGTTATAACTTAAAAAAATACTAAAAAAGGATATTAAAAGAGTTAGAGAGAATAATATAACTTTGTAGTCTTCATCTAAAATATAATTAATTTGATTTAAAGGTTTAAATCCTCCAGATGAAATAACGGATAGAGAGAAATTAAATGCATCAAAATTTCTGAAATCTATAAATTTTAAAATTATAAAAATAGAGATTGTTAAACAAATATACAATATTAATACTTTTGTAGCTTGTTTTATAGCCTCATCAGAATTAAAAGATAAAAAATTTGTTAAAGATTTTTTTAAATTATCATCAAAAATATCAATCAAAATTATAATTGAAAATAAAAAATACAAACCCCCAATCCACTGTGATGTTGATCTCCAGAGAATTAAGCTTTCATCTAAATGTTTTATGTTATCAAAAATTGTAAACCCGGTAGACGTAAATCCACTGATTGACTCAAAAATGCAGTTAATAAAAGATAAATTATAAATACTAAAATAATATGGCAATGAAATAATCAATGGTATTATTATATAACCAGATAAAACAGTTAATATTTTTGAATAAATTGTAATCTTCGAACCTTCCTTTTTAAATAAATATAAAAATATAATTAATATAATGGATGTAATTAACGAATATAGGTAACTATTAGCATTTAAGTATAAATTAAAATAATAAGAATAAATAATATTTAGAAAGGAAAACAAAGAAGTTATTATTAAAAAACTACTGAGAAAAATTAAGCTAAACTTTGACATCAATAATTAAATAGAACTTATTCTAAATATATTTTCTACTAAAGGAATTTGGTCTCTTCTGGATAGAAAAACTACAGTATCATCTTTTTCAAACTTAGAATTAGATCTTGGTATTAGCACTTTATCTTTTCTGAGTATTGCTCCAATTCGTATACCATCAGGGAGATTGGCATTCTTTAATTCTTTATTTATGAGTTCAGATGTTTCAATAATATCTGCTTCTATGACTTCATATTCTCCATTTAAAATCGTGTAAGCAGTTTCAATAGTTCCTTTATGAACATGTTTCAAAATAGTTGATACAGTATCCATTCTTGGATCTATTAGATCATCTATTTTTAAAGAAGATTGTAATAAAGAATAGTTTGGTTTATTTATTAATGCCATTGTTCTTTTGTTCTGTGAAAATTTTTCAACCAAAACACTTACCATTAAATTATCCTCATCGTCGTTCGTTAATGCTAATACTGTCTCAACTTCTTTAAGGTTGGCCTCTTCAAGAATATCTTGATCCAATCCATTACCATTTATCACAATCGAATTATTTAAATCATTGGCAATCAACTCTGCTCTCTCTTTATCCTTCTCAATAATTTTAATCCTAATGTCTTCTAAAGAGTTTTCCAAGTTTTTAGCTAAATTAAATCCAATATTTCCACCTCCAATGATTAATAATTTATTTGAGATTTTTTCCTCATGCCCAAATGCTTTTAATGTCTCTCGCATTTGAGCTGCATTAATAATTACATAGGCTTTATCGTTAATATTCATTACATCATTTTTTTTTAATGACAAAAATTTTTCATCTCTTACAACACCTAAAATATTTGCATTAAGATTTGGATATTTTTTTGTTATTTCATTTAATTTAATGGCTTCTAATGGACAATTTTTTTCGATTAAGATCTCTAGTAATCTAATTTTATTTTCTGCAAAAGGAATATTATCTAAAGCACCTGGGGCCTCTAATTTTCTTTGGATTGATTTTGCTATTTCTAATTCGGGAGAAATAATAAAATCTATTGGCAAATTTTCTCTATTAAATAATGAGGAATATTTAGAATTTAAATAATCTTGTGATCTAATCCTAGCAATTTTTTTAGGAACTTTAAAAATTGTATATGCTATTTGACAAATAAGCATATTTATTTCATCATTTCTAGTTACCGCGATAATCATATCTGAATCTTTTGTATTGGCTTTCTCTAGAACACTTGGTGAAGTAGCTTTGCCAACAATAGCCTTAACATCTAAATTTTCATTTATTTTTTGTATATCATCACTTGATTGGTCTATTACAGTGATAGAGTGATTTTGTTCAGTTAGAATTTTAGCTATTGTATAACCTACTCTACCTGCACCACATATAATTATGTTCATTTAATTTAGATCTTTAACCCCTAAAATTTTAAGTTTACGGTGTAAAGCAGATCTCTCCATCCCAACAAATTTAGCGGTTTTGGAGATATTTCCACCAAATTTTTTAAGTTGTGTTGTAAGGTATTCTTTCTCAAAATTTTCCCTTGCCTCTCTTAAAGGATAAGATAAGTTTTCTGTAATTGAAAAACTTTCATCGTTAGACTTAGATAAAGATTCTTTAATAATCTCTAATATTTTTTCGTTTTCGTTGTCTGTATCTAATATCGCAATTCTTTCAATAAGATTACGGAGTTCTCTAACATTTCCTGGCCAATTATAGTTCATTAAATAATTTTTATCATCAATTGAAAATTCTTTTCTATTATAATTTTTACAAATTTCTTTAATAAAATAGTCAGTTAAAATAGGAATATCCTCAACTCTTTTATTTAAAGGATCTATGCTTATATTAAATACATTTAATCTGTGAAATAAGTCTTCTCTAAAATTTCCGAATTTTATTTCTTTTTGAATATCTTTACTGGTAGAACAAACAATTCTTACATCTACATTTATATCATGATTGCCGTTAATTCTCTTAAATTTTTGATCTATAACAACTCTTAAAATCTTTGATTGTGTTTCTAATGGAATTTCTGTTACCTCATCTATAAGAAGAAAACCTCCTGAAGCTTTTTCAAGAGCACCATAAGAAATTGATCCATCATTTTTTTCTTCTCCAAATAGTTCTTCTTCATATTTTTTAATATCCAACAATGCACCATTTAAAATAACAAAAGGTCCGTTGTTTCTCTTTGATTTATTATGTATTTTCCTGGCTATAAGTTCTTTTCCAGATCCAGTAGGTCCAGATATAAATATTCGACTATCTGATAAAGCAAGTTTATTTATTAGGTCTTTGATAGATGTAACATTTGGACTGGTACCAACAAGGTCAAAAGAGTGAAACAATTTTGACCTTAATGATTTATTTTCATTTTTTAATTTTATATTTTCTACTGCTCGATTTATAAAGTTTACTAATCTGTCTCTATCAAAAGGTTTTTGTATAAATTCAAATGCACCTGATTTCAGCGATTTAATAGCCATTTCAATATTTGCATGGCCAGAGATTATAATTACAGGAATATCTCTATTTTTGTTTTTTATATGATTTAGTAATTCTATACCATCGTTATCACTTTTATCTAACTTTACATCTATAACAGCTACATCGGGTAATTTCTTATCAATTTCTTTTAACGCTTGATTATAATTAGCAGCCAGTCTTGTTTTATATCCAGAGTCAGATAATATTTCTTGTAAAATTAAACGTATTTCTGCGTTATCATCTATAATTAAAATTTCAGTAGACATATTTATCGTGGAAATGAAAGTTTTATTTTAGCTCCATTTTCATATTCATGAATCTTAAAAAAACCATTATGATCAATTATAATTTTATTTACTATCGACAAACCTAAACCTGACCCATTTTTTTTTGTAGTATAATATGGTTTTATTAAATTATTAAAATTTTTGTCAGCAAAGCCGACTCCATTATCAATTAAATTAATATCTATATAGTCGCTAATTTTTATAATTTCTATATTTATTATTCCTTTAAAATTAGGGTTTTTTTCACTTTTTTCTTTAATACTCTCAATGGAGTTTTTAATTAAATTAAAAATGACTCTATTGATTTGTTCGTAATCACACGAAAGGACTAAATTATTTAAATTATTCTTTCTAAATATTATAGAAGTATTTTCATCTAGTTTACTTATTAATTTAATATTATTTTCTATAATTTCAATAATGTTGTTATTTTTAAAAAGTGGCTTAGGCATTCTTGCAAAATCTGAAAATTCATTAACTAACTTTTCAATTTGGTTTATTTGATTTAAGATAATATTTAAGTTTGAATTAAATTTTTCTTTTTTATCTGTATCTATTTTATGAAGATATTTACTTCGCAAATTATCAATAGTTAATTGAATTGGAGTTAAAGGATTTTTTATTTCATGTGCAAGTTTTCTAGCTACAGCGCTCCATGCTTCATGTCTCTCATTAAATAAAAGTTTTTCCTGTTGATTTTTTAATTTATCAATCATTGCATTAAAATTTGTATTTAAAACTTCAATCTCTTTATCAGCTTTTAACTCTGGTACTTTTATATCCAAATTACCCTTACCTATCTGACTAGAGGCTGTAATTAAATTGTTGATTGAAATAAAAAATCGTGAGGAAAACCTTATTGCAATAGTAATTGATAAAAATAATAGTAGGGCTACAATAATAATATATATTAAAGCAAAAGAGATTTTAATTCCCAAATTTTTGTCATCAACAGTATAATAAAAATTTAAAGCTTCTTCAGACTCTCTTAAATATTTAGAAATATCTTTGTCTAGAAATTTTACTACATATAAAAACGCATTATCATACCTGGGAATACTTATAATGGCTGCTGATTTATTTTCAAAAGCATTTATTATCTTTAAAGGACGGTCATCATTCATAACCATTTTTATAGCTTTATCTTCAACTGCTAAATACCCTGAGTTACTTGAAGAATATAAAACATTCTTGTCTCTATCGATGATATGAACCTGGTCAAGTCCTCTTAAAATTCTTTGCTGATTTAAATATTTTATTAATTGACTTTTATCTGTTAAAAGTTCAAAATTTTTATCTAAATCATAAGCTACTAATACTATATCAGACTCTATTTTGTTTCTTTTTTCGTTTACATACTTTTTTGCAATTTCGTAAGAATTATTTACAGCTGTAGTTATTTTTGTATCTAGATATTTTTCAAGTGCAAAAGAAAAAATAAATAATGAAAAAATTGATATAAGAATTGATGGTATCAAAGTGAAAAGTGAAAAAAATAAAATATATTTACGATTAGAAATAGATCCTCTAATGTTAATATTTTGTTTTAAAGAGTTTTTTGTTTCTAAAAAGATTATTGTAAAGAAAACTATTAATAATAAAATATCCAAAATTAATAGATATTTTAGATTTTCGTCATTTAGTTTAATAAAACTTTTGTCTATAAAAGTAAAAAAAGTTATAAAACCTAATAATAAAGTAATAAAAAAAATTATTATTAAAAAAAAGTTTCTTTTTAAGAATGAATACATAAATTAAAGATATATAAAATATTGATAAAATATAAACATGAATAATTGTTTTATCTTACTTGCTGCTGGCTCAGGGGATAGATTTAAAAGTAAAATTCCTAAACAATTTACCTTTTACAAGGGAAAAATGATGTATGAACATTCTATAGATAAAGCAATTAAGTCAAAAATGTTCAAAAATATTGTTCTAGTTATTCAAAAATCACATTTCAAATTTGTTAAAAAACATAAAAAAGTCAAAATTATAATTGGAGGATCACATAGACATGTTTCTTCAAAAAATGCGTTAAATTTTGTAAAAAAATTTAATCCACGAAATGTTTTTATTCACGACGCAGCTAGACCAAATTTTACTATAAAGTTACTAAAAAATCTTAATCGAAATCTAAAAAAATTTAGTACAGTAGTTCCATATATTTTACCAAATGACTCCGTAAAATATAAAACAAATAAAATTTATAATCTTGAAAAAAAAAACTTAAAATTAATGCAAACACCTCAATGCTTTAATTTTAAATATATTCATAAATTGTCAAATAATAACAAAAGAAAAATAGAAGATGAATGCACGCTATCGATAGAGAATAATAATGAAATAAAATTTATTAAAGGTGAAGAAAATAACATTAAGATTACATATTTAAAAGATAAAAAATTAAATGAAATTAACTATGGTTTAGGTTTTGATGTTCATAGATTAAAAAAAGGAAAGAAATTATTTTTAGGTGGGCTAATGGTTAAATCAAAATATGGCACATTAGGTCACTCTGATGGGGATCCAGTATTACATTCTATAACCGATGCAATATTGGGTGCGTGTGGCTTAAATGATATTGGTCAGAAATTTTCTAATAAAAATAAAAAATTTAAAAATATAAGATCAACGATTTTATTAAAAGAAGTCATAAATGAAATAAATTCTAAAAACTTTTTTATTAATAATATTGATTTGAATATAATTTGTGAAACTCCAAAAATCGCTCCAATAAAAAGGAAAATAATCAAAATTATATCTAAATTGTGTAATATAAGTGAGGAAAAAATTAATATAAAAGGTAAAACTACTGAAAAATTAGGGATTATAGGTAAAGAGAAAGCTATTGCGTGTGAGTCAATTGTTTCTGTAACTAAATATGTTTAAAAAAATTAATTATCTTTTTGTAACAATGATTGGTTTAGGAAGTTTTTCAAGAATACCAGGAAGTATAGCATCTTTAGCCACAACAGTTATTTTATTTATCTTTTTTAATTTTTTTAATTTTTCACCTAATGTAATTCTTTTTTTTATTATTTTAATTTTTTTTATTTCAATTTATGCAATAAACAAGTTTATAGAGGGTAAAGAAAATAAAGATCCTAAAGAAGTTGTTATTGATGAGCTTATTGGTCAATCTATTCCAATTTGTCTATATGAAGTCGCGCACAGACAACCAAAGGAAATAAATGAAGTATTAACAACTTATTTTTTAATGTTTATTTTATTTAGGGTTTTTGACATAACAAAACCATATCCCGTAAGTTATTATGATAAAAATTTTAAAAATGGTTTTGGTGTAATAATGGATGATGTCTGTGCAGGCTTATATGTGGTTGGAATACTTGTATTATACATGGTAATTACTTCTTAAAATCTAAAATGAAAATAATCTCACAAAAAGTTTATAAGTTATTAAGTAAAAAAAAATTAAAAATATCTTTTGCAGAGTCTTGCACAGGTGGTTTATTAGCAAGTACTATTACCTCTATTGGCGGATCATCTAAGATATTTAGCTTAGGATTAGTAACCTACTCAAATAAATCAAAAATGGATATTCTTAAAGTTCCAAGAAAAATTATTATGAAATATGGTGCTGTAAGTTATGAGACCTGCTTGTCGATGGTTAAAAATTTGAACATTTTAAGTAAAACAAACATTTCTGTTTCAATAACAGGAATTGCGGGACCCAAAGGCGGTACAAATGACAAGCCTGTAGGTTTAGTTTATATAGGCATAAAGAAAGGTAAAAAAATACTTATTAAAAAATATCATTTTAAAAGTAAAAGTCGAAACTTTATACAAAAAGCAACCGTTATAAAAGCTCTTAATTTAATTCTGAGTATCTGCAAATAGCTCCTCTGCCCTTTTTTGAAAAGCATCTGCAATTTTATTTAGACCATATTCAAAAGATCTATCCATAAGTAAATTTAAAAATTTATTTTTAAGCTCAAAATCTACTTTAAAAGAGACTTCGGTTGATTTACCTTTTTCAACAAAGTTCCAATTATTTTGAAGATATTTTAATGGTCCATCAATATTAGTTACATTTATTGAACTTTGTTTAATATGATATTTTACATCACTTTTGTAAGTATCTTTAAAAATACCTTTACCAATTGTTAAATCTGCAATAATTTTGATTGTATCACCTTGTTTTTTTTTTTCATAGATTTTGGATGACAAACAATAAGGTATAAACTCAGGGTATTTTTCTATATCAAGTACGAGATCTATTAATTTTTCTTTACTACAATAAATGTTTTTTTTAACTAAAGCTTGTGGCATTAAATTTGCTATCTCTATTTTTTTTAAGTGCAGCAAAATCTTCGTCTGCGTGGTATGAAGATCTGGTAAGTGGTGACGAAGAAACCAACAAAAAACCTTTGGACAAAGCAACTTTCTTTAATTCATCAAATTCTTTTGGATGATAATATCTTTGTAATGGAAAATGCTTAACTGATGGCTGTAAATACTGCCCAATTGTTAAAAAATCAACACTAGCAGATCTAAGGTCATCCATGACTTGTAAAATCTCATCTTTTTTTTCGCCAAAACCAACCATAAGACCTGACTTAGTAAAAATATTTTTATTTATAATTTTAACATTTTTTAATAATTCTAACGATGCAAAATATCTTGAACCTGGTCTAACCTGTCTATATAAACTTGGTACCGTTTCAATATTATGATTAAAAACATCTGGTTCAGATTCAATAACTTTTTTATAAGACTCTCCTTTTCTTAAAAAATCAGGCGTTAAAATTTCTATAGTGGTATTAGGATTTACCTTTTTAGTTTGTTTAATAACTTCATAAAAATGTTTAGATCCACCATCATCTAGGTCATCTCTATTTACAGAGGTAATCACAACATGCTTCAAATTAAGTTTTTTTATTGCTTCAGAAATTTTTATTGGCTCAAGAGGATCTAGTGGTTTAGGTTTTCCTGTTATAACGTCACAAAAAGCGCAGGCCCTAGTACATGTATCCCCCATGATTAAAAAAGTTGCATGCTTTTTGCTCCAACAATCAGTTATATTTGGGCAATTTGCTTCCTGACAAACAGTTTTTAATCCATTTTGGTTAACAGTTTTTTTTGTTAAGAAAAATTCTTTACTATTAACAATTCTTGAACGTATCCATTCAGGTTTTTTTTTTATTGGATTTGAGGGTTTGTGTCTTTTTTCAGGATGTCTAACTATCATTATTTTTAATTATATAAACCTTATCTTCTTCTTTTCCATACATAAATTTGTCTCGTATTAATGTTTCAATAAAATCTAAGTCTATTTTATCTGTTATAAGTGAATTTTTTCTTTCTAAATTCTCTACTTGGTTATTTAATTCGATTTCTTTTAGACTCAGCTCATTTATAACCTTTTTTTTATTGATATAGGAAATAAAACCCCTATCACCATCTAACAAGTTAAAAATAAAATAAATTATAAAAAAGGTTCCAACTAATAATAAGTAATTATTTTTAATAATTTTAAACATTAGATAATTCTACTCATTTTTGATTTATTAGTTAGTTTTTCTTCAATCCTTAGCAATTGATTATATTTAGCCACTCTCTCAGACCTAGATAAAGATCCTGTTTTAATTTGGTTTGAATTTGTTCCAACTGCAAGATCGGCTATAAAAGTATCCTCACTTTCGCCTGATCTATGAGATATTATTGTATTATAACCAATTTTTTGAGCAAATTTAATTACCTCTAAAGTTTCAGTGACTGTTCCAATTTGATTAAGTTTAATTAAAATTGAATTTGATGATTTATTTAAGAAACCCATTTTTAATCTCTCTAGATTTGTAACATAAAGATCATCACCCACAATTTGAATATTTTTGTCAATTTTGTTCATAATCTTGTTCCACGACTGCCAATCATCTTCTGCGAATGGGTCCTCAATAGATTTAATTTTGTATTTTTTAATTAATTTTAAATATCTAATTATTGTTTTATCAACACTTATAAATTTTTTTGAATGTATCGAATATTTATTCTTTTTAAATAATTCATTAGCTGCCACATCTAAACATATTGATATATCATTTCCGTTTTTAAATCCTGATTTTTGTATTGCTCTAACGATTAAATTTAATGCCTCCTCATTTTTATTAATCATGGGTGCGAAACCACCCTCATCGCCTACAGATGTCGACTCGCCTCTTTGCTTTATTAAAGTCTTTAAATTATTAATCACAATAAAACACATTCTTATAGCTTCTGTAAATGACTTCGCTTTGTCAGGTCTAATCATAAACTCTTGTATTCTAAGTCCATTGTTTGCATGAGCGCCACCATTTATTACATTCATTAGTGGATAAGGTAATCTAAAATTTTTTTTTACAAGAAAGGTTTTATAAAGTGGAATTTTTCTAATTCTTGCAGATAATTTTTTAACCGCCATTGATATTGCTAATAGTGCATTTGCTCCAAATTTCTTTTTTTGTTTAGTTCCATCTAATTTAATTAAAATATAATCAATTTTCTCTTGATTGTGTATATTTTGATTTCTTAATTTTTTTGAAATTATTTTATTAACTAATTTGACTGCATTTAATACACTTCTACCTAAATATTTTTTATTTGAGGTATCTCTTTTTTCGTAAGCTTCATGTGTTCCTGTAGATGCTCCAGACGGACAAATTGCTCTAGCACGCATATTATTTGCAAAGACTTCTGCTTCTATAGTTGGATTACCTCTGCTATCATAAACCTGTCTAGCAATTAAGTTTGTAATTTTACTCATATATTTTATTTTTAACAAATTTATCTATTTCAACTATTTGAGAAATTAACTTCTCTAAGTTGTTTAGTGGAATCATATTTGGTCCATCAGATGGTGCATTGTCTGGATCTTGATGAGTTTCTAAAAAAATTGCAGCTATACCAACAGCTGATGCCGCTCTTGATAAATGCTCTACAAACTCTCTTTGACCTCCACTTTTTTCTCCTAGGCCACCAGGTTGCTGAACTGAATGGGTACCATCAAAAACAATAGGATAACCACTTTTCGCCATTATAGGAATTGATCTCATATCAGATATAAGTGTATTGTATCCAAAACTTGCTCCACGTTCAGTAACAAGAATATTTTCATTTCCTGAGTCTGAAATTTTTTTTGTTACGTTAACCATATCCCACGGAGCTAAAAATTGACCCTTTTTCACATTAATAATTTTATTTGTTTTTGCAGCCGCAATAAGTAGATCTGTTTGTCGACACAAAAAGGCTGGTATTTGTAAAACATCAACATGTTCAGAAACTATTGAACATTGTTCTACGTTATGTACATCAGTCAGAACTGGAATTTTAAGTTCTCTTCTTATCTTATCAAAAACTGGTAATGATGCATCAATTCCAGCTCCCCTTTTTCCTTTTAAACTTGTTCTGTTTGCCTTATCAAAGGAGGTTTTATAAATAAATCCAATTTCAAATTTTGATGCAATTTCTTTTATTTTTCCTGCAATATCCATTGCGTGTTGCTCTGATTCAAGCTGACATGGACCAGAAATAAGGGATATTTTTTTATTGTTAGCTATTTCAAAAGTATTGCATTTAATTGTTTTATTTATCATTTATAGATTTTAGCGGCTTTGATAAAAGATGAGAATAAAGGATGTGGAGATAAAGGTCTAGATTTAAATTCTGGATGATACTGGACGCCAATAAACCAAGGATGATTTTTAAGCTCAATTATTTCAGGTAATTTATTGTCTGGTGACATGCCAGAAAAAATCATACCTTTATTCTCAAATTTATTTTTTAAATTATTGTTCACCTCATACCTATGTCTGTGTCTTTCAAATATTGATTTGGACTTATATATTTTATGTATCAATGAATTATGTCTTAATTTAGCTTCATATAAACCCAATCTCATAGTGCCACCTAGATCTTTATTTGTTCCTTTTATTAATTTTCCATTTTTATTCCATTCATTTAATAAACCAATTACAGAAAGACATTTATTATCTAGTTCACTAGATCCAGCATTTTTAATTTTCAATGTATTTCTTGCAAATTCAATCACTGCCATCTGCATACCAAAACAAATACCTAAAAAAGGTATTTTATTTTTTCTTGCATAACTTATAGCTGATATTTTACCTTCAGTACCTCTACTTCCAAACCCACCAGGTATCAATATCCCTGATACACCTTTTAATAGTTTTTTAATTTGAATTGTCTTTAATTTATCGGACTCAATTCTAATTAAATTAATTTTTACATTATTTTTTATTCCACCATGAACTAATGCCTCATCTAAAGATTTATAAGCATCTTTTAAATTTACATATTTGCCAATAATAGCTATATTAATTAAATCTTTGGCGTTTAATACTGTATTAGTAATTTTTTTCCATGGTTGTAAATTAACTTTTCTTTTTGGTTTAAGTTTAAAGTATTTTAATACTTGCTTATCTAATTTTTCGTTAAAAAAGCTTATTGGTGCTTCATAAATTGTCTTTACATCTACTGTCTCAATCACATTATCAATTGAGACATTGCAGAAAAGAGATATTTTTTTTCTTTGGTCTAAAGGTATAGATTTTTGAGATCTACAAATAATTAGATCAGGTTGTATTCCTAAACTTCTTAACTCTTTTACTGAGTGTTGTGTTGGTTTTGTTTTAATTTCATCTGATGATTTCAAAAAGGGTACAAAAGTTAAATGAATAAATAAACTTTTCTTTCTTCCAACATAATTCGAAAATTGTCTGATTGCCTCTATAAAAGGTAAGCTTTCAATGTCTCCAACTGTTCCACCTACTTCGCAAATAACAAAATCTTCATTTGTAATATCTCCTTTTATAAATTCTCTTATTCTATCTGTAACGTGAGGAATTACTTGAACTGTTTTTCCTAAATATTTACCTTTACGTTCCTTTTTAATTATATCGCTATAAATTTTTCCAGTTGTAATATTGTCGGTTTTTTTTGCTGAAATATTTGTAAACCTTTCATAATGACCTAAATCTAAATCAGTCTCAGCACCATCATCTGTTACAAACACTTCCCCATGTTGGAATGGGCTCATAGTTCCAGGATCAACATTTAAATAGGGATCCATTTTTCTTATTCTTACTTTATAACCTTGTGATTTCAGTAAATAAGCTAGTGAAGCTGAAGATAATCCTTTACCTAAAGATGAAACCACGCCGCCCGTAACGAATATATATCGCGCCATGGAATTATCTTATAGACAAAATTTTAAATAAATAAAAGAATTAATTTACTCAGGTAGTTGAGGAGTTTCTTCATTATTTTCCTCTATTTGATCTATTACAGAATTAGATGGAGTGACATTTTCTCTAGAGAGAATCGTAAGTGCTAAACTACAAATAATAAATAAAGCTGCAATTATTGATGTTGCTTTTGTCATAAAGTTTCCTGCCGATCTAGAAAACATAAAGTTATCTTGCGAAACGCCAATTCCAAGAGCTCCACCTTCTGACTTTTGCATAAGAACGAGTATAACAAGTATTGCTGCTAAAATGATATTAATTATTAATAAAACATTTTCCATATAATTTAGATAGTAGTTTTTTTGATTATATCAACAAATTTATTTTCATATAACGATGCACCACCTACTAAGAAACCATTGATATTTTTAATATGTTTTAATTTAACAATATTCTCTGGGTTCACAGATCCTCCATAAATAATTTTTGGTTTTTGATTTTTAAATTTTAATTTTAGAAATTTGATAATTTTAGATATATCATGTTCTAATATATTATTTAACGGAATAACACCGGTGCCTATTGACCATATTGGTTCATATGCAACTATAATATTATCGAGGTTATTTATTTTTTTTAAACATAATAATAACTGTTTCTTTAAAACAGAGAATGTTTTGTTTTTTTTTCTGTCTTTTAATGATTCGCCAATACATAAAATAATTTTAAGTTTTTGTTTTAAAGCTGCATGAATTTTTCGATTTATAATTTTGTTAGTGTCGCCTTTGAGTCTTCTTTCTGAATGTCCAAGAATTACATATTTAGCACCAATTTCTTTTATCAACTTAGGGTTAACATCTCCTGTGAAAGGACCATAATTATCTTCATAGCTACAATCCTGTGATCCAACTATAATCTTACTTTTTTTTATTTTATCAAATAATTTTGAAATTAAAGTAAATGGAGGACAATAAATAATTTTTATTTTTTTGTATTTTTTATTATTCGATAAAATTACAACATTTTTTAACCTTTTTATTAAAGATAAGTGACCATTCATCTTCCAATTGGCCACAAAATAAATATTATTATTTGTCATTGATAATAATTTAATTTATAGATTTATTTTTTTTATAATCAACATTTAACATATATTATGCTTGGTAAATTAAGAAATTTTTCTAGAAGCAAGCTAGCTGGAGTGCTAGTTGCAATAATTATTATACCATTTGTTTTCTGGGGTATGGGAAGTGTTTTTAGTGGAGGCAATGCTAACAATGTAGCTAAGATTGATAATAAAAATATATCAACCCAAGATTTTATAGAATATGTTAACAGCTCAAGAATAAATCCTGATGATTTAAGAAATAATTTGGATAAAAATATTTTAGAGGAAATATTATCTCAAATAATTTCCTTGCAGCTACTTAAAATGGAAATCGAGGATGCTAGTTTAATTATTTCTGACCAAATACTATTCAATAAAATAATTAAAGATAAGAAGTTTCAAGAAAATAATAAATTTTCCAGAATTAAATATGAAAAGTTTTTACTCGAAAATAATAGCTCTGCTGTTGAGTATGAAGCTAAGCTTAAAGATAGTGAACTACAAGCAGATCTATTTCAGTATATTAGTGGCGGAGTAATTAGTCCAAAATTTTATACAAAAAATAAATATTTGGAGGAAACAAAAAAAATAAATGTAAAATATATAAACTTAGAAAAATTATATAAATCTGAATTTACAAAGGATGAAATAGAGAAATATATAAATGATAATATAGCGGAATTAAAAACAGATTATATAACTTTTAGTTATACTGAAATAAGCCCTAAAACATTAATCGATGGTGATGAATTTAATAAAAGTTTTTTTAATGAACTTGATAATTTAGAAAATGATATTTTAAATGGATTAAATATTAAAGAATTAAAATTAAAGTATAATTTAGACATAAAAGAAGAAGTCAAATATTCGGATTTAGAAAAAAATAAAATTTATTTTTCAGAAATATATAAAAATAGAAATGGGGAAAAAATTCAAATAATTGAATACGACGAATTTTACTTACTTTATGAAATTAACAAAATTGAGAAACTGTTGCCTCAAACAGGAAATAAAGAATTTAGAGATAAAGTTGTAGAAAAGTTAAAAAATTTAGAAAAGTTTAATTATAATAAAGAAATTCTTCAAAAAATAGAAAGTAAAAATTTTTTTGATAGTGATTTTATAAAAATAGCTAAAAATGAAGAAAACATAAGTAGTGCTCAAATTAATTCAATAGACGACTCAACTTTATTTAATGTAGACTCATTAAATCTTCTATACACTATACCAGAAAACGATTTCTTGCTTATCGTAGATAATAATATGAATGTATATTTAACTAAAGTTATAGATTTCGAATATAATAATTTTAATGAACAGTCAGAAGAATTTAATAAATCATCCATTAAATCTAAATTTATTTTAAAAAATTATATTTCTATGACTTATGATGATTATATAAATTCAAAATATGATGTAAATATTTTTAATAATACAATTGAGAGATTAAAAAATTATTTTAAATAATGTTAAATATCACTTTAAAACAATTTAAAAAAAATCACTTAAAGAAAATAAATCAATGTCTTTTTTTTAGTTTCAAAACTAATGGAGATAAGGAGATTGATAATCTAATACATAATTTTTTGTTTGAAAAAAATAGTTTTGTATTTGAATCAGTCGAAAAAGGTAAAATAAGAGGTAGGTACACTATATTTGGGAAGAAACCTGAAAAAATTTGGGAATTTAACAATAATAAAAGCTATATTTATAACAAAAATAAGAAAATTGCACTTAGGGGTAGACCTAAAGAAAACATTGAGAAAATTATTGAGCGATTTAAGTTTAAATTACCAAAAGGATTACCTAATATTTGCTCATTGATAGCAGGATACTTTTCATATGATATAATTAGATATATTGAGAAAATTCCTGATACTTGCCTAGACGATCTAAAATTACCTGATAGTAGAATAATGAGGCCAAGAGTACTTATAATTCATGATAATTTAAAAAAAAAAATATATTTTATTTACAACTGCTATTTAGATGAAAAAATTAAAGATTACAGTCTAAAATATAATGAAATTGTAAATGAGTTGGAATATAATATTTTTCTATCACAACTTAGCAATAAAGCTAAAAAAAATCATAATAATAAAAAATTGATAATAAAATCTAATATATCAAAAAACAAATTTTTAAATAATGTGAAGAAAGCAAAAAAATATATTAAAATAGGCGATATTTTTCAAGTTGTTCTAAGTCAGAGATTTGAAGCAAAACTTACTAAGAGCCCTGTAGACATTTACAAAAAGCTTCGTAAAACAAATCCATCGCCTTTTATGTATTATTTTAATTTCAACGATTTTCAGATTGTTGGAGCAAGTCCTGAAATTTTGGTAAGATTAAGAAATAACGAAATAACAGTCAGGCCAATTGCTGGCACAAGACCACGAGGAAATACCTATAAAAGAGATATTTATTTTGCCAAGGATTTATTAAATGATAAAAAAGAAATTTCAGAACATTTAATGTTACTAGATTTAGGAAGAAATGATGCTGGAAAAGTATCTAAAGTAAATTCCGTGAAAGTTACAGAGAAATTTATTATTGAGAAATATTCGCATGTTATGCATATTGTGTCTAACGTGGTTGGAAAATTTAATAATAAATATAGTAGATTTGACACACTTCTTGCTGGTTTTCCTGCTGGCACAGTATCAGGGGCCCCCAAAATACGTGCTATGGAAATAATTGATGAATTAGAAAAAAATAAGAGAAAAGTTTATGCTGGTGGTATAGGATATTTTGCAGCAAATGGTGATTTTGATACATGCATAGCATTAAGAACCGCGTTAATAAAAAATAATAAATTTTATGTACAAGCTGGCGCAGGTATCGTATCAGATAGTAAACCCCTAAATGAATACATTGAAACTTTAAATAAAGCAAAAGCATTAATTTCTGCATTAAAGTGATGAAAATTTTACTAATTGATAATTATGATAGCTTTACATTTAATCTTTATCATTATTTATCCTCTTTAAATACTAATGTTGAAGTAATAAGAAATGACAAAATAAGTTACAAACAAATTACTAAAAAAAAATTTGATAAAATTGTAATTTCACCAGGTCCTGGTAACCCAAATCAATCAGGAAATTGTCTAGATATTGTAAAATATTTATCCGGAAAACTACCAATATTAGGTGTTTGTTTAGGTCATCAAATAATTGGACAAGTTTTTGGATCTAAAATTGTACAAGCTAATAAATTAATGCATGGAAAAACTAGTAAAATTTTTTCAAAAAGAGTCGGTATTCTAAAAAATCTTCCAAGGATATTTGAGGCAACAAGATATCACAGCTTAATAATTGATAAAAAAACTTTATCAAAAGATCTTAAAATTACAGCAGAAACTAAGGATGGCCTAATAATGGGAATACAACATGTAAAATACAACGTGCATGGGGTACAATTTCATCCTGAAAGTATTAAAACCAAGACAGGTTTAAAAATATTAAAAAACTTTATTAAAATTTAAAATTAATGAGAGAATACATTGAAAAAATCAGAAATAAATTAAATCTATCTTTTGTAGAAAGCAAAGCTGCTTTCGAAATATTGATGGAAGGTAAAGCCACTGATCAAGAAATATTTGATTTCTTAACACTTTTATCAATCAAAGGAGAGACCTCTGAAGAAATAGCTGGTGGTGTTTATGTACTTAGAGATAAATCTAAAAGAGTTAATGTAGAAAATTGTATTGATACATGCGGAACTGGAGGTGATGGAAAGAATACCCTTAATATATCAACAGCATCTGCATTACTACTTGCCAGTATGGGTGTTAAAGTAGCAAAACATGGAAATAAAGCTGTATCATCAAAATGTGGATCTGGCGATGTTTTGGAAGCATTAAATTTAAAAATTAATCTAGAGCCTAAAGATATAGAGAAACAAATAGATATTAATAACTTTGGTTTTATGTTTGCACCTAATTATCATAGCGCGATGAGGTTTGTTGGTCCTACAAGAAAAAAAATAGGGAAGAGAACTATATTTAATATGATTGGACCATTGAGCAGTCCTGCACTAGTTAAACGACAGGTAGTAGGAGTATTTGATAAAAATTTATTGAAAATATTTGCAGATGCGTTAAAAAATTTACATATTAAATTTGCCTGGATTGTTAACAGTGAGGATGGATTGGATGAAATTTCGCCTTTTGCAAAAACCAAGGTTATTCAACTAAAAAATAATAATATTTCAGAGATTATTATTGATCCAAAAGCACTCAAAATTAATGCAGATAAATTTGAAAATATTATTGGTGATAACGCAAAATATAACGCAGATAAAATTGTAAATATATTTAAAGGTGAAGACAATGATTTTTCTAAGGCAGTTTGTCTTAATGCAGCTGCAGGTTTGGTCGTATCCGAAAAATTCGATAATTTCGAGATAGCTTATAATTTTAGTAGAAACCACATTAAGTCTGGAGTAGTAAATAAATATTTAATTGAATTACAAAATGCCTGAAAATATTCTTGAAAAAATATTAAACGTAAAAAAAAAAAAAATCGAAATTTTAAAAAACACAATAAGATTAGAGTCGATTATAGATTCAATAAATAAAAATAAAAATTTTTTAAATTTTAAGGACAAAATACAAAACAATTTAGATAACAATAAATTTTCTATAATAGCTGAAATTAAAAAAGCTAGCCCTTCAGCTGGTATCATTATTAAAGATTATAACCCTGTTGAAATTGCAAAAATTTATGCTTCAAATAAATCTACTTGCTTATCTGTTTTGACTGAAGAAGATTTTTTTTTAGGAAACTTGATACACATAAGTAAAATAAAGCAAAATGTTAACTTACCTGTACTTTGTAAAGATTTTTTTATTGATAAATATCAGGTTCCATTAGCAAAAAGTTATGGAGCTGATGCGATTTTAATAATATTATCTGGGGTCACTGAAAATATTGCTAATGAATTATATGAGGAGGCATTAAAGTTTAATATGTCAATTATTGTTGAAGTACACACTGTTGAGGAAGCTAAGAAAGCATTAAAATACAAAGATGCCATAATAGGAATTAACAATAGAAATTTGAAAACTCTGAGGACAGATATAAATACAACTTTTGATATTCATAATATTCTAGTTAATCATTCAGGGCCTCTTATTTCTGAAAGTGGAATAAAAACAAAGGATGAACTTTTGGATCTATCTAATAAAACATCTATTAAGACTTTTTTGATAGGTGAATCACTTTTAAAAAATTTAAGTAATAATTCTATATTTTCAGTTCTTTAGTTAAATAACTATTGATTTTACTGGCTTATTTACTATTGTTAAATTATGAGAACTTTTATAGAACATGTATGTACGATATTTGTTCTTATGCTAACAAAAAAACAAAAAAACCTGCTTATTTTTATTAACAAAAAGTTAAGGAATTCTGGAGTGTCTCCTTCTTACGAGGAAATGAAAGACTCTCTAAATCTTAAATCTAAGTCAGGTATTCATAGATTAATAAGTGCTTTAGAGGAAAGAGGATTTATTAAAAGACTCGCACATAAAGCAAGAGCTTTAGAAGTAATAAAATTGCCAGAAACTGCTTCTGCAAATGACATTTATAACAGTTTCTCACCTAGCGTTATTAGAGGTGGTTTAGATGATAATAATAATTTAAATGAAAATGCTGTACCAGTTTTAGGTGATATCGCTGCTGGAACTCCTATAGAAGCAATTCAAAACGAGGTGACAAGAATTCCACTACCTGACAATATTGAAAAAAAAGGTGAGTATTTTGGATTAAAAGTTAGTGGGGACTCGATGATAGAAGCGGGTATAAATGATGGCGACACCGTAATTATTAAAAAAACAGATACAGCGGAAAATGGTAAAATTGTAGTTGCACTAATTGATGATCATGAAGCAATGCTTAAAAGATTAAGAAGAAAAGGCAAAACAATAGCTCTTGAGAGTGCCAACAGAAACTATGAAACCAAGATATTCGGCCCAGATAGAGTTAAAGTTCAAGGCGTGCTTGTATCTTTATATAGAAACTTTCACTAAAATAGTCTAAATACTAAATATGTCAAAAGTAGCAACTAGATTTGCTCCTTCACCAACCGGTTTGTTACATATTGGGGGTGTAAGAACTGCGCTATTTAATTGGCTATATTCTAAAAATCAAAATGGCAGTTTTTTTTTAAGAGTTGAAGATACAGATAAAGAGAGATCAAAAGATGAATATAAAAATCAAATAATAAATTCCCTTAAATGGATTGGTATCGACTATGATGGTGAAGAATATATACAATCTCAAAAAGTAAACGATCATATAAAAGTTGCAAATGAACTTCTTAAAAATGGTCATGCATACAAATGTTATTGCTCAAGCGAGGAAATAGAGGAACAAAAAAAAAGAGCCAGACAAAAAAAAATTCCATATATTTATAATAGAAAATGGAGAGATAAAAAGGATACTGATGCCCCAAAAGACATAAAACCTGTGATAAGATTTAAAAGTAAGATAGATGGAACATCATTATTAAAAGATTTAGTTCAGGGAAAAGTTGAAATTGATAATAATACAATTGAGGATTTTATTATATTAAGAAATGATGGCACTCCAACATACAATTTATCAGCTGCGGTAGATGACCACCAAATGAATATGACACATATTATTAGAGGTGATGATCATAAAATTAATACCTTTAAACAAATACAAATTTATGAGGCTATGAGATGGGAGCTGCCTTCATTTGCTCATATACCATTAATACATACAATTGAGGGAAAGAAACTATCAAAGCGAGATCAGGCCTCTACATTAGATGATTATTCCAAAATGGGTATTATGCCAGATGCTCTTAGAAATTATCTTTTAAGATTAGGATGGTCTTATAAAGATAAAGAAATATTTACTTTAGATGAAAGTATAAAATATTTTAATTTAGAAGGTATTGGTAAATCTCCCTCTAAACTAGATATGAGTAGAATTTTATCAATGAATGAGTACTATATTAAAAATATTGATGAGAATGATTTATTCAATCAATTAGTTGAATACTGCAAATTTTATAAAAAAGAAATCAAATTAGATAAAAAAGACAAAATAAGAAAATCTTTAACTTTTCTTAAAAATAAAGCAAAAACTTTGGAAGATATATTTAATAATACCCAATACATCTTAGTAGACAAAATTAATTTTAATCCAGAAGATTTAAAATTAATCGATGATAAAGCAAAAAAAGTAATTTCTGATTTTAATACTCAATTTAAAGATATAGATCTCCCCTCACGAGAAATATTGGAGCCAATAGTAAATAATCTTATAAAATCTCACGAAACAAATTTTAAGGGAGTAGGACAACCGTTAAGAATTGCTCTAACAGGCTCAAAATTTGGGCCTGGTATATATGATATAATTTTATCCTTAGGCAAAGAAGAAGTTCAAAAACGATTAAGTGCTAAGATAGCTTGAAACAACTGCTGAAGCTTCTGAAGATGAAGAAGTTTTAGATTTAATTTCATTTATAGTATTATTCACGTTGAGGATTTGTTTTTCCATAAGTTTGGGGTTTTTTAACAAATATACAACAGATCTGAAAATTTCTTTTGGATTACATTCATTTTGAATTAATTCAGGAATTATTTCTTTTTGGTTAATTATATTAATTATATTTGCAAATCTGGTCTTAATTAAAAGTTTTACAATAAAAAAGTTAATAAAATTCATTTTATAAATTATAATAGATGGAACTTTAGCATTACAGATTTCCAGAGATACAGTTCCAGATTTTGCTACAGCAAATACAGATTTTGATAATATTTGTGATTTTATATTCTCGTTTGATATAACTTCAACATTATTAAAGTTTATTTTTTTTATCTCGTCTTTTATTAAATCTTTATTTTGATCAGTTGCATGAAAAATAAAATTATATTTTTTAAATTTTTGATTCATTAATTTAATAAATTCAATTAAAATTGGTAAAAGAATATTGGTTTCAGATGTTCGGCTTCCAGCAAATAAAGATATGATTTTTTTATTGTCATCAATTATATTTGATAAACTTGTTTTAACATTTTCTTTATGTTCAAGCAACGGATGACCAACAAAAGTATTTTTTATATTTTCTTTATCAAAATATTTTTTTTCAAAATTAAATAATAATAAAATATGATCTAAAAATTTTTTAAATTTCTTAACCCTACCCTCTCTCCATATCCATACTTGTGGTGCAACATAATGTATTGTTTTAATATTAGGATTTATCTTTTTTACTTTTTCAGCAACTCTCAAAGTAAAATCGGGACTATCAACACTAAATAGAATATCAGGATTAAATTCAATTATTTTTTTTACAGTTTCGTTTATTTTGTTTCTGATTTTAAATAAATTTAAGATTACACTTGTAAATCCAATATAGGTTATATCTTTAAGATCATATATTGATTTGATACCAAGTTTGTTTAAATAAGAGCCTCCAACACTTAAATATTCTATATTTGAATGATTTTGTTGAATTTTAGCAACTACAGTTGATGCTAATTTATCACCAGATGGTTCACCAGTTAATATAAAAATTTTTTTCATTTCACAGAGATAAACATCTTATTCTTATTAGCAAAGCTAATGCATTTATTTTTATCTAAAAAAACATGTTGTTTACTTTTTATAACAATGCCTTTTAATCCAGCTGTTTTACTTTGCTTTAAAGTTTTTAAACCAATAGTAGGTAAATCAACTCTAAGATCTTGTTTCTTTTTTGGAAATTTAACTAAAATACCTCGTTTTCGATATTTTTTACTTTTACTATTTTCAAGCATTTTTTTTGTTCCACCTTTTCCCTCTATGGAAATTATTTTATTATTTCTGATTACTATAGCTTGGCTATAATTATATTCTTTTAAATTATTTAGCGTTTTAATAGCCTTCTTAATATCTAATTGATCGCTATTATTTGGTTTGATCCTTGAATAATCCCCCTTTTTAAGAGTAAGCTCTGGATTAAATTTCAGTGAATTTTCAGTTTTTATATTATTTTGAGCTAGTATTTTTATGATCTCTTTCAAAATTGCGGCATCACCAAGTTTAGATGCTTTGATAATTCTTGGGATATAATAAAATCCTTTGATATCTAGCTTTAGCTTAGAAAAGTTTGGTTTATTAACTTTTCCAGCAAATAAAACCTTTCTACAACTATTTTCTTTAAGAATATTAATTATTTTTCCAAATTGGCCAATGGAAACTGAATAAGATTTATTATCTTTTTTAAATTTCTTTGATTTTGATAAATCGATTATTAAATACTTTATCTTTCTTTTCTTGATTGTTTTAAGTATTTTATTTGGAAAATCTGTATCACCAAAAATTAATCCTATCATCTTATGAAAATGGTGTGCAAATAGACCTTTTTTTATCCTTAGTAATAAATTCTATAACTTCTTTTACTAATGAGTTTTCCTGAAACGAACCGTTTAATTTACTTATATTTTCGTTAATATTTTTGGATCTAAAAATCAATTTATATGCCTCACTTAATCCTAATATATCCTTATTTTCAAATTTAGCTCTTCTCAAGCCTATTAGATTTAATCCTTGTAATGAATTTCTATTCCCTGTTGATAATCCATAAGGAATAACATCGTGCAATACTCCGGTCATCCCTCCAATCATTGCCATTTTACCAATTCTTGTAAACTGTTGGACAGCAGAATTTCCACCTATAACTACGTTATCTTCTATAATAGCGTGTCCTCCTAAAGGCACATTATTTGCTATAATGACATTGTTGCCTACCTGACAATCGTGAGCTATGTGTGATGAAATCATAAATAAACAATTGTTTCCAATTACTGTCTTGCCTCCACCACCAAGTGTACCAGGATTAATTGTTACGTATTCCCTGATTTTATTATTATCTCCGATAACTAAACTAGTAATTTCACCATTATATTTTAAATCTTGAGGGTCATTAATTGAAACAAATGGATAAATTTTATTTCCTTTTCCAATTTTAGTATTTCCAGTAATGCTTACATGTGATTGAATTTCTGTGTTTTCACCAATTTCTACATTGGGGCCTATGACACTATATGGTCCCACTTTAACACTTGAATGAACTTTTGCGGTTTTATTTATTATAGCTGTTTTGTCTATCATTTGTTTTCTCTAATAAAATTTTTTAAATCTTTTGCTGGATAACCCATTACTCTAGAATTATCAGGAATATTCTTAATAACTCCACTACCACCACCTATTTGTACATTGTTGCCAATCTTGAGATGACCTGAGACTCCTGCTTGACCTCCAATCATAACATTATTTCCTAAAGTTGAACTTCCAGCAAAACCTACTTGTCCTGCTATTATACAATTTTCTCCAATTTTTACATTGTGTGCTATATGTATTTGATTATCTAAATACGTATTTTTTCCAATAATTGTGTTTGAAAGAGAACCTCTATCTATTGTAGATCCGCAACCTATTTCTACATTATCTTCAATTATTACAATACCTATCTGAGGATACCTAAAATTAAACTCCTTATTAGGAAAAAAACCAAATCCTTTTTTTCCGATTACGCATCCATCTAAAATGTGAACACTGTTTTTAATGAACGAATTTCTAATAATTACATTTGATCCTATTGTACAATTATCACCTATATTTACATTTTTTTCTATGATTGAATTATGACCAATTAAACAATCAGCACCTATTTTTACGTTTTCACCGACAAGAACATTTTTTCCAAATTTAACTTTATCTTTAAATTCTGTCTCATGTATATCTTTAACAGTGTTATCATAATCATCGGTAATAGAGTCTGGATAAAAAATTTTTGTTATTTGCGCAATATTAAATAAAACTTTATCAGTAATTATAGCCTTACAATTTTTAGGTAAAAATGATTTAAAGTTTTCAGATGTTAAACAATAAGAAGCTTTAGTATTTTTAGCTAATTCTATATATTTTTTTGAATGAAGAAAAGTTATTTCATTTTTTTTTGCTGAATTAAGATCTTTGATGTCTACAATTTTATGTTCGGATAAATTATCATTTTTCAAATTTATTGTCCTAAGCAAAAAATTTATATTATGAGGTCCAGTGTTTTTGAAAAAAGGATTAATCATTAATAAGTTTAATATCAAAACTCAATTTAAAAGCTTATCAAGATTTATTGCTAATTATTTCCTATCCACAATAGTTGCAGACCATTGTGCATCTGCCATTTTTCTATCACCAACAAAAGCCTCACCTTTATATTTCCATACTCTTCCATGAGATCTTATAGCTTCTATATTTAATTCTAATTTGCAGTCAGGTATGACTGGATTTCTAAATCTAGCCTTATCAACGCTCATTAAAAAAACTAATTTATTTTCATATTCTTTTTTATCTATACCAGATGCCGTTAGAGCTGCAGCAGCCTGACCAAAAGCTTCTACGATTAAAACTCCTGGCATAACAGGTTGTCCAGGAAAATGTCCTTGCACAAAGAAACTGTCTCTTTTAACATTTACAATAGCTGTCGCAGAAAATAATTTTTTTATATTTATTAATTTATCTATTAACAGCATTGGCTCTCTATGGGGTAGTAGTTCTCGTATTTGATCTTTATTTAATTCTTCAGACATAACTACTCTATATCAATTTTTTTTAGTTTATTATCTAAAATTTTTATAATATCTTTAGTTATATTCAATTCGTTTTTACCTATTATTACATCCTTCTTTTGAAGAACTATTGAAATAGAATTTTTATCCGAATATTCTGATAATATAGGCTTTAGATTTTCAAGAATGATGGCTGATGAGTCTACTCTGATTTTTTGAACATTTTTTTTATGTTCGCTAATAATTTCTTGGTAATTTTTGATT